>JACMOZ010000171.1 GCA_014377785.1 Aeromicrobium sp. | reverse complement strand
CCTACCCCTACTCCAAGGCCTACACCTACCCCTACTCCAAGGCCTACACCTACCCCTACTCCAAGGCCTACACCTACCCCTACCCCTACCCCTACCCCTACCCCCGCTATGAGCCCGGCACCTCTGCTGAACAGGGCGAGCAAGTTCGCGGTGCTCGCCGGTGGTGATGTGACCATCCCTGGCGCCACTATCTTCGGCGACATCGGAGCACAGGGTGCGCTGACCGTCTCGGCCACTCCCGGATCAGTGCATGGCCGCTCAGACACCGCCACTAATGGTGCGATGTTAGACCTGCTGAGCGCTTACCGTGATTTGAGCAACAGCGACGGAAGCATAGATATAACCGGTACCGACCTCGGTGGACTCACGATCTATCCGGGTCGCTACCATTCAGGATCCACAATTGCAGTAACCGACACTTTGACCTTCGATGCCAGCAACAACCCGAATGCCGTTTTCATCATTGAGTCAGGTTCGTCCATCATCACGGCGGTAGGTACCCAGATGGTGCTCATAAACGGGGCAAGTTTTTCGAACATCTACTGGGTGGCGAGCGGTGGGACGTATGTCCACGCGATGTCAACGTTTGATGGGAATATTGTCAGTTTTGGTCCTGTGACTGTTGGTGCCAGTACCACCCTCAACGGCCGGGCAATGTCCGTTGAATCCAAAGTGACGCTCGGGAATTCCTGCACCATCACCAGAGGCCTTGTCAGCCCGCCCTCAACTCCGGCTAGCATTCTGAAAACGGCGAGCAACTTCGCGGTAATCGCCGGGTCAGTTGTAACAGGGAACCATGAAACCGTTTTCGGTGACATCGGGGCAGGACACGGGATATTCACCGACGCGCATCCTGGAACGATTCATCCCCTCGGCGATTTTCCATCAATCTCTGCGGCAAACGATCTAACCGGCGCATATGTTAATTTGACAAGTCTCCCGGTAGATGTGGAACTGGCCAATGCTGATCTCGGTGGGACCACGCTCACCCCTGGCGTGTACAACAAAATGACTGCTCTGACAGCAACAGGAACAGTCACCTTCGATGCTCAAAACAATTCGGACGCCATTTTCGTCGTCCGGATGGGCTCGACTCTGATCACCTCACTCGGCACGAAAATGGTGCTCAAAAATGGGGCAAAGTCAGCCAATATTTACTGGCTGATCGGAGGGGCGGTATCGCTTGGCGCGAATTCGACGTTCGATGGAAATATTCTCAGCATGGCTGACATAACCGTCGGCGACCATAGCGCGATCAATGGCCGCGCACTATCCGAGAACGGCGCGGTGGCGTTGGGAGATTTCTGCACCATCACCGTTGGCTGAAGCCGCCCGCTCAACGGAACCAACTAACCAGAAGCCGGAGGCGAGCAGCCTAGAGCTGTGAAATGCCGAACCTGTGGGAAAACAACTTGGGCTGGCTGCGGTCAGCACGTCGACGATGTAATGGGCGGTGTATCGCGCATGGACCGGTGTCCCGGCCATATAAAGATCGCCCCCACGACACGCGGCTTTTTCGACAAGCTCTTCGGCAAGTAACCACTTAGAGAATATTTTTCGGGCAAACGTCCCCTCGATACGAAATCGCCGGCGGTCCGCACTCCTCTCGTGTGACTCGAGATTCGAGCGGAGATCTTCACTCGGCGTCGCCTGACGGAATTTTGATCACTCGCTCGTTGTCAGTGAACGATCGTCTATGACACATGCGACTTCCACGATTCACTCGTCGGCGCGTTGTGTTCTATGGCCCGTGTCCGAGAGCTATGTACCGCGACGCACCTACGGGGTACAGTGAGTTATGGCATCGGTTGGTTATGCGCGCGTTTCCACTCAGGGGCAGAATCTCGACGCGCAGACCGATGCTCTGCGGGCTGCTGATTGCGCCAAGGTGTTCGTCGAGCATGCCTCGGGTGTCCTTGCGAAGCGGCCGGCTCTGGATGACGCCCTCGATTATCTTCGCGATGGTGACACTCTTGTTGTCACGAAACTGGATCGGCTCGGCCGTTCCGTCCGTAACTTGAAAGAGGTCGTTGACGACCTCGAACGTCGCGGAGTTGGCCTGAAAGCGATTTCCCAAGGGATCGATACGACGACCCCGGGTGGGCGTTTGTTCTTTCACATGCTGGCTGCGATCGCGGAGTTTGAACATGACCTCATCGTTGAACGCACCAAGGACGGGCTGGCTGCGGCCCGCGCCCGCGGCAGGAAAGGTGGGGGGCGTTGGAAGATGACTGCAACGAAAGTCCGGCAAGCGCGGGCGATGTATGACGAGAAGACCTACACGGTTCAACAGATCGCCGAAACGTTTGGTGTTTCTCGTGGCACCATCTACCGGCACCTTGGTGAAAACGTCAGCCCTGCATAGGTCGTGACCCTCGATGGTGCAGAAAACAGCCGAGATGAAACTGGCACTTCTGCGGCAACATGACGACGGCGTCACGTGGACACGGATCGCTGCCGAGTCCGGAGTGCCGGTTCGCACCCTCACCCGCTGGGCAAGCCGATATCGGGCTGATCCCAGTTCGCACGCTTTGGAACGCCCCCGCCGACATGACCGGGGCGCAAGAAGAATTGCGCCCGAGCTGGTGGAAGTCGTTGAGGCTCTCGCCTTGCGCCGCCCGGAACCCACGGCGGCGTTCATCCACCGTCGGGTCGGTGACATCGCCCGGGGCCGAGCCCTTACCGCGCCGAGCTACACCACCGTGCGAACGATCATCTCCGGGCTTGACCCGGGCCTTCGCACCCTGGCCCAGCACGGGGATGCCGCGTACCGAGACCGGTTCGAGCTGGTGTTCCGGCGTAACGCCAGCTGCCCGAACGAGCAGTGGCAGGTTGACCACACCCTCCTCGATGTCGCCGTCCTCGACAAGACCGGAGTCCCCGTCCGACCTTGGCTGACAATCGTCCTCGATGACTACTCCCGCGCGATCGCCGGATACACCGTCTTCATCGGCGCCCCCACGGCAGAACAGACCGCGCTAGCCCTGCATCAAGCCGTCAACCGCAAAACTAACCCCGGGTGGTCTGTCTGCGGCCTGCCCGATGTGCTTTACAGCGATCACGGTTCGGACTTCACCTCCGCCCGCCTAGAACGGGTTTGCCTTGACACTCACATTCAGCTAATCCACTCCCGAGTCGGCGTCCCTCAGGGACGCGGGAAAATCGAACGATTCTACGGAACCATCACCACCGAGCTCCTCCCACACCTGCCCGGGCATATACCGCACGGAACCAATGGCATCCCCATCACCCCGGCCTCGCTAACTCTTCGGCAGCTCGACGAGATCCTCGAACGGTTCATCGTAGATGAGTACAACCAGCGCCCACACTCGCAAACGAAAGAACCCCCCGCACAACGATGGGATGCATCAGGCTTCATCCAGAGAAGCCCCGCACACCCCGACGAGCTCGATCTGCTGCTCCTTACGGCGGCCGCAACACGGAAAGTGCAACGAGACGGTATCCAGTTTGCCTCCACCCGGTACGTTTCACCCGTGCTCGCTGCCTACGTCGGGGAGCACGTAACCGTCCGCTTCAACCCCCGCGACGCCGGCGAAATTCGCGTCTACTTCGATAACGACTTCCTCTGTCGTGCCATCGCCCCCGAGCTCGCCTCAGAGTCCGTCTCGCTCCAGGAACTGCAAGCTGTCCGCGCCACACGGCGGCGAGAGCTGAAACTGCAGCTCCGGCGACGGCAGAGCCTCGCCGATGCTCTCCCCAGCGATACCCGATACGCGCCCGTTGACGACCAGATCAATACTGACGAGGCCGAACTCGCGCTGCCACCACCGCCCGCTCCACGAAAGGGATTGCGTCTATATGCCACTGACTAACCCCGGCCGCAGCATCCTCGGCAAAAACGACAACGGCCGAAGGTTCATCCTTGAACAATTCGGCGAAGTCAATACCACTCCCGTTCCCAAGTCCGGGATCGCCGCATTCCAAAGCACGCGAGAGCACCGTAGGTTCACCGAGTTTGTGGATACCGTTCGCACCCACCGCTACATCGGTCTCTGCTGGGGTCCACCCGGCGTGGGAAAAACCTTATCCGCCCGCCACTACGCCGGCACTGACGACTGGGAGCAATGGCAAACCATCTTCGAGGACGATTTCGGTCCCGTACCTCCCCGTGTTCTTGAAGCGCGCACCGCCTTCTTCACCCCAAGCGTCGCCGCAACCGTGCGAGAGATCGACCGCGGCTTGCCCACCGCCTGCCAACGAATCTCCTTCGCCATCGACTACCACGAGCACGGCCTCGTCGACCCCTACGTTTATATCCAGTCCCGCTCCAGCGGCCGCACCGAACTGCTGATCATCGACGAGGCCGACCGGCTCAAAACCACAGGCCTCGAACAAGTCCGCGACTACTTCGACCGACACAACATGGGCGTCATCCTCATCGGAATGCCCGGCATCGAGAAACGTCTCGCCCGCTACCCACAGCTATACAGCCGCATCGGATTCGCCCACGAATACAAACCCCTCACCCCCGACGAACTCACCGCCGTCCTCACCAACCGCCTCCCTCCCGGAGTCCACGACGACGAGGGCATCGGACACGCGACCGCAATCGCAACAATAGTTCGCGTCACCGGCGGCAACTTCCGCCTCGTTGATCGACTCGTCACCCAAATCGAACGCATCCAAAAACTCAACAACCTCGACGGACTCACTCCAGAAGTGGTCGACGCCGCGCGCCAAGCACTCCTCATCGGCCACTAAACCTCGCCAAAGCCGAGCCACTTATCTCTGCGATTCACAGCCCGGAATTTTGGGGATCTAAAATTTGCGCCTGGTCCGGCCTCGCTGTCTCGTTAATCTTTACTTTTTCGTTCGCGCGGAACTGGCCTTAATAACCGCAGCGGTGCGCCGCCGATGTTGACGACGCATTTTCGAGAACTCAAAATCGACGCATGGTCATATGTCTACGCCAAGGCGTCACCGCTTCAGGCGACTAGCTGCGTCATCTTCCAGGCAAAACAAATCAAGCCGACGATGCCAATGATGAGACCGGTGAGGGACGTTCCTCGGCCGCTTGCCTTTCCTTTGTCGTCTAGATCGCTTGCTTTCGCCACCCCAATTGAAGAAAAAATGATGGCAAGGATACTCAACACCGCAACCGGGTTGAAAAAGAGGGAGAGGGTAGCCAAGAGGCACCCGATCCATCCCAACAAGTTATTTTTTCGCACTTGGCGATCTTTTTCGCGGGGCGTAATTTTTGCGGACGTCGTCAAACCATCTGCCGCCGCTCGGAAATTTTCGCTCCGCGGCATTTGCCGAGGTACAGCGTACTCAGACGCGGGTTTTACAGCTCCTAGCTGATGAGGCCTTGACCAATCTGTGTCATTTCGAAGATGTCCGGGATTTTCAGGGTCTTGAGTCCAATCGGTATGGGATGAGGTCATCAAGGATCCTTCGATCAGGGCAGCGTACGTCTCGCCTGCAAGAAGATTCTAGATAATTGACTTTTGCTCGAACAGACCCCTAAATAGGGCACTGACGAAGCTCGAGAAGATTCGAATCGATGTCTCCAAACACAACATCAGCAACGTCATTAATTCCCTACGGCCATACCTTTTGAACGAGGGAAAACTACTGTCAGGAAGCTTTTTTCGCCCGATTTGGAGTCATCGTGCGATTCAGAACTCGTGTCCCGTCCGCCCGGATCTCTCCGGATGGAGAGACGTGGCGATAGAGGGTTTGCCGGGAGATCCCGAGCTCAATGCAGAGTTCTGAGACTTTCGTCTCCGGATGTCCCATCGCGGCCATCGCCGTGCGTACCTTCGCTGGGGTCATGGTGAATGGTCGACCGCCGACTCGTCCTCGAGCTCGGGCGGAGGCGAGGCCGGCGACTGTCCGCTCGGAGATCAGCTCCCGTTCGAACTCGGCCAGCGCGGCGAAGATCCCAAAGACGAGCTTGCCGGCCGCAGTGGTCGTGTCAATCGCGGCCCCTGCCCGGTAAGGACTTTCATCCCCGCTCCCCTGGCGGTGAGGTCATGCACGGTGTTGACCAAGTGGTGCAAGCTACGGCCGAGCCGGTCGAGCTTCCACACGACAAGGGTGTCCCCGTCTCGAAGGGACTTCAGGCACGCCGCCAACCCGGGGCGATCATCCTTCTTCCCCGACGCACGGTCCTGGTACAGCTGCTCTTCGTCGACCCCAGCCTGGATTAGCGCATCGCGTTGCGGGTCAGTGGTCTGTGACCCGTTAGCCTTCGACACACGCATGTAGCCCACGAGCACGATGGGATCTCCTTGTCACTTATACGGCCGAATAAGTGACGCTCTCCATAATCGATAAAAACGAGTGAATGTATGAACCGCGGCGCTAACCGGCGGGTTTTGCAACACTAGCGAGCCCGTCAGATGCTCTTCCGGGGTAACCCGTG
>JACMOZ010000170.1 GCA_014377785.1 Aeromicrobium sp. | reverse complement strand
TGATTGGTGTGCCCGATGACAAGTATGGCGAGGAACTGATGGCCTGCATTATTCTCAAGCCGGGAGTCGACACGCTGACTGCCGAAGCTCTCGCCGAGTTCTGTCACGGGCGCCTCGCGCACTTCAAGGTGCCCCGGTACATGGATGTTCGCGACAGCTTTCCACTGACCGTTTCGGGCAAGATTCGCAAGATTGACATGCGCAACGAGGCGATCGCTCGCCTCGCCGCAGTGTCGGCGGAGTCGGAACAGACGCTTGTTTAGAACGGCCCTGCCAGGAAGCGCTTTGCGCGGTGAGGGCAATTCAATGACCTCACGCAGAAGCGGAGGTTGTCAACTGAGGCAACGTATGGGCCCACCCGGAGGTCTTTTATGAGTCGCGGTGGGTCTTCCGAGCGCGGGCATCCAGTCCTGAAGTTTTCCTGGGCAAGCTCTATTACGCGCCAACGCTCGTTGCGATGGCATGACTTCTTCTCAACAGAAAGTGCGGCCGTGCGGAGCACGAAGGCCCTCGTTCATCTCGACGAGCGGCAACGGCAGCCTCGTGGAACCGGGTTGAGCGGCAAGTTGAACTTCCGCCTCTGTTGTGATGAGCACTGCGTCTCGAAGTCCACGGGGCTACAGAAGGGCGACGGACAGTAGCTCGGCTTTGCAGGTGTGAGGGAAGGTCCAGCCGATCGCGTTTTTGCCTGTGCCTGCAGATCTGCGACCGCGGCTACGTGCCCGGATCACGGTGTCTACATCGGAAACGGCCGGGAGCTATCGGAGGACCCCATCGTTTTCACTCTGTATCTCGGTATCCTCGGCCAGCACGACTGACCCCAACCAGAAACGAACTGAAGTGCCGCCAGGACAACAGGGCGCCACTTTTCTGTGCTCGGTTGCGGTGTCGCCGTGCCCACCAGGCTTGTGAAAGAAATTGTCAAGGCATTACAATATTAATGTAACTTCATTACATAGCGGTGTCGAGGTGTCTTCATCAGTGAAAGGACGTTCATGGTCGTCTTACAGGATGCCACCGGCCCGAATCCGCCGATCCCCTCCGACCTTGCGGCTCGCATCCGTGCTGTGCTACCGAGCCTCTCTCCGGCCCAGGCCAGCATCGTCCGCATTGTCGCGTCCGACCCGGCGGCGGGTGTCACCCTTTCGGTCAACCTGCTCGCCGCGCGCGCTGAGACCAGCACGGCGACAGTGGTGCGCGCGGCCCGGAGTCTCGGATTCGACGGTTACTCCCAGTTGCGCCTGGCCCTCGCCGCGCATACCGGCTCGGTGCGCGGTGAAGCAACCGTGCCGCTCGGGGCGGACATAGCCGACGGCGACTCTGCCGCGGTAGCGCTTGCCAAGCTTGCAGCCTTCGAGTCCGAACAGATTCGTGCGACCGCCGAGCTCGTCGACCCTGTCGAGCTCGAGCGGGTCATCGCCCTGATCGGGACTGCTCGGCGTATCACGGTGTACGGCATCGGCGCCTCCGGGCTCGTCGCAACCGACCTGGCACAGAAGCTCGGACGCATCGGGCTGGCCTGTCACGCGCACACCGAGTACGACGCCGCGATGGTGAGCGCGAGCTTGCTCGGCCCGCTAGACGTCGCGATCGGGGTATCCCATTCTGGTGAGAACCCGGGAGCCGTCGAACCACTTGGTCTCGCCCGGTCCCTCGGCGTCGCAACCGCGGCAATCACGGGCGCACAACGATCCACGCTCGCCCGGCACGCCGATCACGTCCTCGCAACGGCCGGACGAGAGTTTGGGTTCCGGTCGGCGGCAATGGCCAGCCGGACCGGACAACTCCTCATCGTGGACAGCATCTTCATCGGTGTCGCCCAATCCCTGCCGAGCGCCCGCTCGGCGTTACAACGCACCCACGACGCACTCTCGCCCCGTTCGACGCGAATGACGCGTTCCGTCACGAAGGATCCCAACGCATGATGCTCGCCGCACTGTCCACCGAAACCGCCAATGAGCGCACCCGTAATCTGGACACAATGTCCGTGTCGGACCTCCTGGCCGTCATGAACGAAGAAGACCGCACTGTCCCGCTCGCGGTGGCCGCTGCGCTGCCCGAGATCGAGCGCGCCGTGAATGTGATCGTCGAGGCCCGCCGCCGCGGTGGCCGTTTGATCTATATCGGTGCCGGAACGAGCGGTCGCCTCGGCGTCCTCGACGCCGTCGAGTGCCCCCCTACATTCGGTACCGCCCCCGGTGAAGTTCTCGGTCTCATTGCGGGCGGAGATCGGGCCTTCCTGCGCGCGGTCGAAGGCGCAGAAGACGATCCGGACCTTGCCGCCGCCGACCTGCGGGGCGTGGATCTGGTGGCTACTGACGTCGTCGTCGGCGTCGCTGCGAGCGGTCGGACTCCCTACGTTATCGGCGGCTTGGACTATGCCCGAGAGGTCGGGGCGGCAACCGTGTCGGTCTCGTGCAACGTGGGCTCCCTGATCAGCGCACATGCGAACGTGGCGATCGAGGTCAACACCGGACCCGAGATTCTGACCGGTTCGACCCGACTCAAGGCCGGGTCGGCACAGAAGCTGGTCTGCAACATGTTGTCAACCGCGAGCATGATCCGCACCGGCAAGGTCTTTCACAACCTCATGGTTGATGTCCAGCCCACGAACGCGAAGCTCATCGATCGAGCCCGGCG
>JACMOZ010000169.1 GCA_014377785.1 Aeromicrobium sp. | reverse complement strand
TGGTCGTGGCATGAAGGAAGCCTCTCAAAAGAAGGCCAAATCTTCACACTGTTTCGGGTAACCAAACCATGGGGCAGGTAAAAGTGACAACTAAACCTTCAGCAGTCCCAAGGGCACGTAGTTCGCCACGGTGGGCGACCCATGCACCAACATCGCGGTGACAAGTCCAGCCGACTCCGCGGCCCAGATCCACGGTCGGCTATAAGCGGCGCGATCAAAGTCGGCGAGCGCGACTGTCGATGGAGAAAGATTGCCCACCTCGCTGAATAGTGTGCGATACCTAATTGCCTGAGCTACAAAAAGGTACTCGCGATAAAAACAATTCGACGATCCTCGCAAGAGTTCGCCGCTGGGCAGTCGTCGTCTCAGGTGAAGAGCAAAGGCCAGATTCCGCAATGAAGAGATTGGCGCCAGAGAACGTGCCGATATGCCCGGAAAGCCAGCGTCGATCTGGAGAGAGGGATCCGCAAATCGAGCATCCGCAACAGTTAGCACGGCGCTCCCGGCGGTCCATTTCTGAACAGCTTTAGCCAAACGCGCACCATGAGCAACGGGATTCGAGACGACGAAGACCACACCGGTGTCTGTTGAACCTGCCCCAGTCTTACGGCTCCGACGGAAAAATGCGCTGATAATCAACTCAAAAGATCCAAACGCCGCACGCAGCCCTGGCCTCGAGGGATAAAGATGATCACCGAGAGCGCAGGAAGCAGCCACTTCGGACGCAAGTTCACCTCTGGGAACGAGACGTGCGGACAGGTTTCTCATTGCCTCAATGCCGCATTTGCCGCTTGTGTACGCGACCGTCAGTTTTGCACGATGTCAGAAGAGCGTGGGGCCTCAGCTGTCGAGAACATTCGAATACGTTCGGCAAGGCTTTTTTGCCAAACTTTCCGTACGGAGAACGAATCTCGACAAACCTTTGGTTGGCCTCTCGACGCGTTGTCAATCGCGTAACAGCGCAAGTGAATTCCCAACCGCGACGCAGTGATATCAAGGAAATCAGCGAGTACGTTCTTACAGTCATACGTGACGAAGACAATGCCCACCATGGCATATCCGTTGCTCGTCACTGACAAACCTCACCATTTAGATCACAACCCGGCACCGACAACTTTTCGACCGTGCTATTAGCGTTCTCGCGATTCACTATTCAGTCTGGTTTCTACAAAACTCTATTTCGGCGCTGAATATAGCTCAGCGGCCCGCAAATAGCAGTACTTTACGCGAGCGCCACCCTTCCGCGTTCGCATTTTATGAGTCCAGCACACCAATAGACTCAACAACAGGAAGCTGCATCCTCGCCGGAAGAACTACCCCGAGCACGAGACGCGAGAACCCCAAAGGAATACATGTCAGAACTAAGCGAATCAACCGTCTTGATCACAGGCGGGACCGGATCGCTGGGCAAGGCACTCACTCGCGAGTTGCTCGATCACCATGACATTAGGCGTCTCATCATTCTCAGCCGCGACGAGCTCAAACAGCTCGAATGTAGAAGACTCTTCAACGACGATCCTCGATTGCGTTGGTTCATCGGTGATGTTCGTGACCGCCAGCGATTGATGCGCGCCTTTCATGGGGTGGACTACATTGTCCACGCGGCTGCGCTGAAACAGGTCGACACAGCCGAGTACAACCCCTTCGAATACGTAGAAACCAACGTCCGCGGGTCGCAAAATGTCATTGATGCGGCAATCGACAGCGGAGTAAAGAAAGTCGTTGCTCTGTCGACTGACAAGGCGTCCAGCCCGGTCAATCTCTATGGCGCAACAAAGCTCTGCGCCGATCGACTTTTTGTGAGCGCCAATCATTATGCCGCCGGATACGTCACCAGGTTTAGCGTCGTCCGATACGGCAATGTGAGCGGATCTCGTGGCAGCATTGTTCCCATCTGGCAGAATCTCGCTGCCGAGGGGAAGTCGCTGCCACTTACCGACAAGCGGATGACCAGATTTTGGATAACTCTGCCTCAGGCGGTGAAGTTTGTACTCGATTCTTTCGAATTGATGACAGGCGGGGAACTCTACGTTCCTCGCATTCCCTCCATCCGAATCCCCGATCTCGCGGAGGCGATCGCGCCGGGTGCTGCCACCCACGAAATTGGAATTCGCCCAGGGGAGAAGCTGCACGAAGAAATGATCGCTGTGGACGATTCACGGCGTACCGTCGCCCTGGGAGATCGGTATGTGGTGATGCCACACGTTAGCGGATGGGGATATACGCCTCCAGAAGGCGGCATACCCGTCGCTGACGGGTTCAGCTTTCAGTCCAACACCAATGACCTTTGGCTCGATCCCGACGAGTTGCGGGCGGTGCTCGTCGAATAGAAGTCCATCCGCGAATCGTGCTCGCAGTCACCACGCAAATGACAATCCTCAATAAAGGTTTTGAATGTCCCGATGGCTTGTAACGGGTGCTTCCGGATTACTGGGAAGTAATGCGATGCATCAGCTCAGCTTGGTAGGCGGGGTTGTCGGGTCGGCGCGCACAAGCCCGGCCTCGAACCACCTGCCCTTCATTTCAGCAAACCTCGAGGATGCGGACAGCCGCAGTGGGCTAATTGCACGATCCGGCGCAGAGGTTGTGCTCCACGCCGCAGCTGTCGCATCGATCGAGGCTTGCGCAACCGACCCGGTGCTCGCACGAATCGTCAACGTCGATGCCGCAGCAGATCTCGCCCGGCAGGCGAAAGCTGAGGGCGCCAAGTTTATTTATGTCTCTACGGACGCAGTGTTCAATGGCCGTCGAGGGAACTACTTAGAGGAAGACCCTACGTCGCCGACCTCAGAATACGGACGAACAAAAGTTTCGGGTGAACGTGCGGTGCTTGATGCCAACCCGGAAGCGATGGTCGCGCGAGTTAATTTTTACGGGTGGAGCCCTTCCGGGCGACGCAGTCTGGCCGAATTCTTTTACCACCGGCTGCTGCAGGGCGAACAAACGCCCGGATTTACTGACGTAACCGTGAGCACGCTGCAGGTCGGCTATTTGGTCGAAGCGCTCGTGGCACTCGCTTCTCTAGAGGCACGAGGAATCGTGCATGTCGCCAGCAGCGAACCAACGACGAAGTTCGACTTCGGACGCAGACTTGCCGACGAGTTCGGACTCGACGCGAACCTGGTTGTTCCCGGGCGTTCCACCGATCATCTCGTACATGACCGCGGGTCGTCGCTCAGCTTGAACACCAACCTTGCCACCAAACTGCTCGGGACACCGATGGCACGTCAGCGATCCGGCCTTCACCGCTTATATGAAGAATTGAACCAGGCACTTCCGGCGACTCTTCGCCGACTCTCTATAACGACAGGAAATTGAGCATGGAAATCGAGATCGACGGGCGCAAAATTGGCAGCGATCATCCGACATACTTTGTCGCTGATATCGCCGCGAGCCACGACGGTGACCTCAATCGCGCCATCGACCTCGTCCACCTCGTCGCAGAGGCGGGCGCAGACGCCGCAAAGTTTCAGAACTTTAGCGCCGAGGGTCTTGTATCCGACCGTGGTTTCCGTGAGTTGGGGTCAAAACTGAGCCACCAGTCCTCCTGGGACAAGTCGGTGTTCGACGTGTATGCAGATGCATCGGTACCACACGAGTGGACACCGATTCTCAAGGCGGAATGTGACAAAGCCGGGATCGCCTACTTCTCGGCAGCGTACGATTTCAAAGCGATCGATATGTTGGAGCCGTTTGTCCCTGCCTACAAGATCGGCAGTGGTGAGATCTCCTGGTTGGAGGCCGTCGAATACACAGCGGCAAAGAAGAAGCCCGTGCTTCTGGCCACCGGAGCAAGTTCTCTCGGCGAGATCGTCGACGCCGTTGCCGCCGTACGCAAGCACACGAATGAGCTAGTGCTGATGCAATGCAATACCAACTACACTGCATCGAAAGACAATTTCCGCCACATCAATTTGAACGTCCTGCGGTCCTATGCGGAACTCTTCCCCGACGTGATTCTCGGGTTGTCCGATCACACTTCGGGACACAGCACCACCCTCGGCGCCATCGCGCTAGGAGCACGGGTTGTAGAAAAGCATTTCACCGACGATACGACAAGGCCCGGCCCAGATCATGCGTTCTCCATGGATCCGGATACCTGGCGTGAGATGACGGACCGCTCGCGAGAGCTGGAACTCTCACTCCGTTCGCCGCTTAAGGAGGTCGCGGCAAATGAGTACGAGACGGTGGTCCTGCAACGTCGCTCGGTGCGAGCTCGCTATTGCCTCCCCATCGGTCACGTCATCTCCCGCGAAGATCTGACGGTGCTGCGTCCTGCGCCGAGCTACGCCATCGGGGCTGCTCACGTGACGGAGCTCGTCGGCAGGACCGTCAGCACACCGCTCGAACCTGGCCAGACGCTCACTTGGGCGGATCTGGCACGGACGATTTAGTTGCGGGTCCTCTATGCAACTCGATCGTGGTCGACTCACGATCAGCTTTTTTGGGAGGCGTGGAAAGACGTCGGAGCCGAAGTCCGGTCAATCTCAAGGGATGGCTCCAGTCCCGATGAAGCGCAAGATTCTCGGACGACTTCAGCCTTTGAAGATCGTCTGCGCCGCGCAGTCACAACAGACCCTCCGGATATCGTTCACGCCGGTCCGCTCACCGACGTCGCGTTTACGATGATCGACATCTGGCAAGGACCTCTGATCGCAATGTCCTGGGGATTCGACCTGATGGACGAGGTGGATCGCGATGAGGCCGCGCGACAAAGGGCCCAGACAGTCATCTCGCGTGCAGATCAAATTATCGTCGATAACAATGCTCCGCTGCGCGTCGCTCTCGAACTCGGGGGCCATCCTAAATCGATAGTCCAGTTCCCCTGGGGAATCGATCTGCGCGCTTACTCCCCCGGTATGTCTACTCTGCGTGAGGAGCTCGGATGGAACGAACAAGAAGTGGTCATTCTGTGCACGCGAAGACATGAACCCGTATACGACGTCGCCACCGTTGTGCGGGGCTTCATAGCCGCGTCGACTTCGTCAGCGGAGTTGAGACTGATTCTTGCTGGATCCGGTTCCCAGTCCGAGGAATTACTTCAACTTGTGCGAGCGGGCGGGATGCAACATCGCGTTCGCTTTCTCGGCGAAGTTCCTCAGCAGTCTCTCCCCAATGTCTATCGTGCCGCCGATCTCTACGTGAGCGCATCGCGGGTCGACGGCTCGTCCGTGTCTCTACTCGAAGCAATGGCGTGCGGAGTTGCTGTATGCGTGACAGCGATCGAAGGTAACGCGCAGTGGATCGCTGGCGATCGAGGTCTTAGTTTCGCTTGCGGGGACTCTGCGGCGCTCAGCTCACGGATGATTGATGCCGCAACAGACTGCGCAAAAAACATTGTCTCCAAGCGCATAACTCCGGCTCTCAAATTTGTCCGCGAAAACGCCGACTGGAAAAAGAATAAGTACATCTTGGCCCGGATCGCGGAGGTGGCGATCGCATCCCACCGGAGCCGATCATGACCACCGTGTGCGTGGTGCAGGCGCGATTCGGGTCCAGCCGACTTCCCGGCAAAGTCCTGGAAGTTGTTGCCGGCGCACCTATGTTGCTGGGGATCTTAGGGAGGCTCAGCCGGAGCACCCTCATCGACGAGGTAATTGTGGCAACCACGACGTCTGACGACGACGATCCACTGGTCAACGCTGCCGAGAGGGCCGGGTTCGCCGTCGTGCGGGGCTCCGTCTACGACGTCCTTGATCGTTTTCACGACGTGCTCATAAAACGCCCTCATGCGGACGTCATTGTGCGCATAACAGCCGATTGTCCGTTTATCGACCCTGTACTGGTGGACAAAGTCATTTGTGCTCGAGAGGAGAGCAGCGCCGATTTTGCCGCGAATCGGCTTCCACCCCCGTACCGGCGCACGTATCCGGTCGGTTTGGATGTTGAGGTGTGCACCGCCACGGCACTGTCGCGAGCGTGGGCTGAGGCATCTGAGCCATACCTGCGCGAGCACGTCATGCCATACATCTATCTGAATCCTGCCTCTTTCTCAGTTCAGATCGTTGATTTGGAGGAAGACCTTTCCACATACCGGTGGACTGTCGATACTCCCGAAGATCTGGAGGCAATGCGCGAAATTTCTCGTTTCCTGCCGCATGGCTCGACCGCGTGGCGCGACGTCCTCGAAGTTGTTCGCCTGCACCCGGAACTCAACAAGCTCAATGCCGGTCAGACCCAAAAGTCACTGAAGCAAGTCGATGATCGATGGCGTAAGCCTGACAGCTAACATGTTGCGATATTGATTTTGTCAAGCATGCAAGGTAAGGCGCACCTCCAGAATGATCCTTCTCGAGCGCCGCTTCTGCTGCTCATCGGCACAGTTGTTAACGCCAACCGAAAATAGGGCCACTTTCGCCAACTGAAAACAGGGCCACGGTTGTGTGTTTCTACTGTGCGGCCCGGACACATGGTTGACACTGTGTACGCGGGACATCGCTGACACTCTTATTCGAATGAGAGTGATGAGCGTGAACGAACGCTGGTTAGAGATTCTGCTGACGCCTCAACGAGATGGGATTAGCGTCGCTGCTGCCTGTCGCAGATATGGAATGTCAATGGCCTTTGAGAACTGCCCACGGGCGGCCAGCAGAAATGCCCTTGAAGCAGGTCGATAGTCGGTGGGGCAAACCCGGTTATTCAGCTCGGATGATCGAAATGGCATCGTCCAACAGCCCTCCGGCCTTCTCACCGACCGCGGCTACGAGATGCGCCGATAGCGAAACGAGCTGGTCACCCACCAGCTTCTGCTCCGCCCCGCCATCGGCCTTGAGCGCATCGAGCAGTGCCGGAGAGTTTGCGCGGATCGCCTCGAGGTCGGCGGGTAATGGGCGATCGGAATCCGCAATCACCACAGTCGGAACGCCGAACTCCACAGCCTCGACCGCCGAGCTCGACGCGACGCACACAACAACATCCGATGCTTCCAGGCTCGAAAGGAGGGAGCTCTGACCGACGACGACGACGTCAGCGAGCTCGGCCACTGACGCCCATCTCTGGTCGAGTTGGGCTTTGGTAACCGTCGGGTGCAGGCGAAGAACTATTGCCATACCCTCTTCGCGAAAAGCACGCAGTTGCATGACGAGCATCAAGGCTTCGGTGCGCGAAAGGCGCTCACGCGAATGACAGACCACGATGCGCTTCGCGGGCGTTCTGGCGACAGGAATCAGGTCGATCTCCGGTCGTCCGACCACGATCGACTTGGTGCCGGGGCTGTGGCGTTCGATCCATTCGAGCTGCGCATCGCCCCAGAGCAGAGCATAATCAGCGAGCACCGGAACGTAATTGGCCAGATTGGGGGAGCCGTGCATCAGAGTTGCTGTCGTGAGCCCGGCGGCGTTCGCAGCCCAGACAAAGGGGCGTGCGTAGATGGCACGATCGAAGTCCGTGAGCAGAAGCGTGTGAGGTTGCAGGCGCGAAATCAGCGACTTTGCAGCTAGATATCGAACCGCTTGAGCGATGAATAAGTACTCGGCGTAGAGCCGGCAAGAGCTGCCGAGAAAACGGGTGCCCCGAGGCAGACGCCTCCTCAGCGCCATGCCGAAGGCGAGGCGGCGAAAATTTGTCTCCGTCGAAAGCGAAGATGCCGAAATTCCTGGAAAGGAAACATCAACCGCAAGGGTACTGTCCGAAAACCTTTGATCGGCAACGAGAGACACCGACTGAGACACAATGTGCCGGGTGATCGCCAGACTGAACTTTGCGCCATGGGCAACCGGGTTATTGACAACGAACAGCACGTCCGCCGGCTGTGCCAAGCTCACCACGGAATGTCCCCGGTTCGTCAGAGCATTCACTAGCAGCCGGACAAATCCGTAGCCACCACGGATGAAAGGTCGATCGTGGGTCTTGTGATCGCCAATCAAACATGAAGCCAATACCTCTTCCGCGAGTTCCCGAGTCGGCCTCACCGCAGTCTTGATTGTGGTCACCTCTCCAGGTACCCCCCAAAATTCGCGATGACGAAATACAGGAATCACTAGTCGACTTTGCGTGCCGAGAGGCAAGCTACGCCAATAGTGATGCTCACGCGCACACCTTCCACACAACTCTCCCGTCGGAGCTCCAGGACCTCGGACCTTTCGGCATTCACTGGGGGCTTCTTCTGAGATACCGGAAGAGCCCCAGCGATGACACGGGAATCTTGCAACTACAGGCTTTTCGATTCGCACAGCGTCATGAGATTCGAAACGGCAGACTTAGTTCAACTGGGTGGATCAACTGGAGCCGAACATATGCTCAATAGTCATCATATTTGATTGGCAGCAAGAAAACGGCGCCGCTCGCCACGCTGACGGAGTCAGCGCCTTACCACCTGGAGAAGATAGAGAAGGATCGCCGTGTGTCGCGCAACATTTTGATGGCACTGCCCGCCGCGGCCAGAGCGAGTGACCGGATCCATGCGACGTTCACCGGACCCGACAGCGGCTGTGAGGGTTGCGGTATCGATACTCCTCCGGTGAGCTTGGTAGCTTCGAGATACATTCGGCCATTTGTCACGTCGGGTTCGAGGTAGGCTCCCTCCGCCCATTCGTTCCAGGCGTTGACGAAAACTAATCCGTTGGATCCACGCTCGCTGCTTTCATAGGCGCGCGCATGGGTCAGCCATTTCTTATACTCGTAAGGGGACGCGTCGGCATAGATTGTCGCGTTCTCATGGCGACGCGCGCTGTTATCCCAGCTCGGGGCAACACCGCGGTAGCGCACAAACTGAGATTCCGGGCGCCTCATGAACGAACGCGCAAGCCGGGGATAGGACATCAACCGGCCACGGAAACCTGGCGTCAGCCCCTTGGGCGGACGCAGCCGCGCGGCGTTGAGGGTGTTCGACCCGACCGGAGGGAACTCGCTGACCGCATCGAACTTGAGAACGCGAGGATCGATTCCGGAGTTCGTCTCCGCCGCAATCAGGTGGAGCTCGCCGATGCCGAGTTCCTTGGCTCGCTGCTTCCAGATCTCGCCAAAGTTTTGGCCGGCTGGAAGATGATCCGCGCGATGGACCACGATTACCGCCGCACCGCCGACTCTCAAATAGCGCGGGTCCGTGAGGTACGGAAGGAACGAGTCGAAGACGTCAATCGCCGTGCTGGAGGAGTACTCCTGCGCGATGAGGCTTTCTTTATCCTTTCCATCCCACCGACGGGTCCAGCTCTCGTTGGCCCAGGAGATGCAAAAGGGAAAGTCGGGCCCGCGTTCGAGGTAGTTGTCGAGCGGCTTCTCCAGCAACCTCGTGCCGCCAAACCAGTAGAAATAGAAGCAGAAAGCGTCGATATCGGCGTCATACGCCAGCGCGGCCTGGTTATGCATCACCTGCACCTCGGTGAGGTCGTACTCGTCCAACTCCCCGACCCGGCGAGGATGGTCGTGGCCGTCGAAAAGTGGTGTGGCCTTCGCGACGTTGCTCCATTCGGTGAAACCTGCACCCCACCATTCATCATTCTGGGGGATGGTATGAAACTGCGGAAGGTAAAAAGCGACAGTTCGCGGTCTTAGCTGCGCGTTCTGGAAATCCGCGCCGGCCGGCATGACACCCGATATGCCCGATCGAGCGATCAACCACGCGACAAAGCCGAGCACCACTGCAAAGATGAGGTAGCCCAGCACCTCGTAGAGCGAACCACGGAGCACGACGAACAGCAGCGCGGCCACCGGTGCATCGATCAAGAGGCTGCTCGGGCGCGCGCGAAACGCGACGGCGCCGAGAACCGGCTGACGGATTAGCCCGAGCAGTATCCCCAGGGCGGCGAAAGCCACGATGATCCCGACCAAGCCCCCGGTCAAATGTGCCTCGCCCCACAGCGGCATCGACACATTCGTGTAGGACATACCCGTGCTCTTGCCAACGACCGAGCCGCTGGAGAAGCCATGCACCCGATCCGAGATCACCGGAATCCAGCGAACGAACGGGGCGACGAAAAGATCGGCCGCGTTCGGAAGATTCGCCGGAATG
>JACMOZ010000168.1 GCA_014377785.1 Aeromicrobium sp. | reverse complement strand
TTCGTACACGTTGCGGAATCCGGCCTTGCCGAGTCGGTGGCCGAGGTCCACGTCCTCGAAGTACATAAAGAAGCCGGGGTCGAATCCGCCGAGTGAGTCGAACGCGCTCCGCCGCACCAGGAAACACGCACCGGACAGCCAGCCGGCATCCCGCCTCACCGGAGCCTCGGCGGTGTCGCGGCGATACGCGCGACTCCACGGGTTCTCGACCCACAGGTTGGCGAACAGCGCGTGTCCGACGCCGGTCCGCAGGGAGGGCACGGATCGAGCTGACGGATAGATGGTGCCTTCGCTAGTGAGGATCGCCGGTCCGACAGAGCCGATCAGCGGATCGCTGTCGCCCGTCGCAACGAGAACATCGAGGCTCCCGCGGCCGAGCACCACGTCCGGGTTGCTGACGAGTACCCACTCGACGGAGGCGGGCAGGGCAGCGACGGCCGCGTTCATACCGCCGCCGTAGCCGGAGTTCATTCCGAGGGGCACATACCTCGCTCCTGCGATCCTCGCCTGATCGGCGACGCCGCTTTCGCGAAGTGGTTTGTTGTCGGCGACCACCACAGCAACGCGATCCGTGCTCGACAGGGGGACGGATTCGAGAAACCCGTTCAGCACCTCGCCAGAGCCGAAGCTCACCGTCACGACAGCGACGCGAGCGGTGAGGTCGTCGTCAAAAGGGGTGGTCATGGCGGCTCTCACTTTAGCCGCTCGAATTCAGGTTTTCAGCGCGAACAGGCTGCCATGACCCGCATGAAGCTTGATCCCGTTAGGATTTGTCAGTGCTGATTCGTGAACTATCCATTCCAGACTCTTTCGAGATTACCCCGGTGCAGCGCACTGATGATCGTGGTGTGTTCCTCGAGTGGTACCGCTTCGACAAGCTGGAAGAGGCAGCGGGTCACCCCCTCAATCTCAGGCAAGCAAACACATCCGTCTCGAAGAAGGGGGTTGTTCGCGGAATCCATTTCGCTGACATACCGCCGGGCCAAGCGAAATACGTCACCGTCACGCACGGAGCCGTGCTCGACTATGTCATCGACATCCGGGTCGGCTCTCCGACCTTCGGTGAATGGGATGCGGTGCGTCTCGACACGGTAGACCGAAGTGCGATCTACCTTTCCGAGGGTCTCGGCCACGCGTTCGTAGCGCTCACAGACGATGCCACCGTGAGCTACTTGGTGAGCGATAGGTACAACGCCGCTGCCGAACACGGGATAAACCCGTTGGATCCCACCATCGGCCTGATTTTTCCAGAGGAGGCAGGGCAACCACTCCTGTCGCCGAAAGACACCGACGCGCCGTCCCTCTTCGAGGCCCGCGACGCCGGCCTGCTGCCCACTTGGTCGGACGCGCGAAACTTCTACGCGTCGTTGAACACGAAAGGACGCTAACGCCATGCGTGGAATCATCCTGGCCGGCGGCTCCGGAACCCGTCTTTGGCCAATAACACGGGGCATTTCAAAGCAGTTGATGCCGATCTACGACAAGCCGATGGTCTACTATCCCCTTTCCACTCTTATGCGCGCTGGAATTCGCGACATTTTGATCATCACCACTCCCGCTGACCAAGCTCAATTTCAGCGTCTACTCGGCGACGGTAGCGAGCTGGGTATCAGCCTGAGCTACAGAGAGCAGCCGTCCCCAGACGGTCTCGCGCAGGCATTCATAATCGGCGAAGACTTCATTGGAGACGAAAAGGTGGCGCTGGTGCTCGGCGACAACATTTTCCACGGAGTCGGGCTGGGATCGAACTTGCGCAGCAACAACGAAATCGAGGGGGCCTTGATCTTCGCGTACCACGTGTCCAATCCGCGTGCCTATGGAGTGGTCGAATTTGATGAGGAGTTCAAAGCACTCTCCATCGAGGAGAAGCCCGAGCAACCGAAGAGTAATTTCGCGGTGCCCGGACTCTATTTCTATGACAACAGCGTGATCGAAGTCGCGAAGTCGATCCAGCCCAGTTCACGGGGCGAACTGGAGATCTCAACCGTGAACGAGCATTACCTCGAGCAAGGCTCGCTTCAGGTCCACGTTCTCGATCGCGGGACAGCGTGGCTCGACACCGGTACCTTCGAGTCGATGGTTCAGGCAACCGAGTTCGTACGAGTCGTTGAAGACCGCCAAGGCTACAAGATTGGGTGTATCGAAGAAATCGCTTGGCGTGCTGGCTGGATCGACGATGACCAGCTCGCGGAGATTGCCAAGCCTTTGGTCAAGAGCGGCTACGGCACCTACTTGAGGATGCTGCTCGGCGAGTAGCTTCAAGCGGCGAACGATCGTGGGGCAGGCGGTGCAAGCGCAGACCGCCTAAGGCCATATCTCATGGGAGCGATAGGATGCTCGGATGATCATTCACCAAGCGAAGGCACGTACAAAGCGCTTGATAAAAAGTCAACTGTTGTACGGTCGGTTCCCCCGGCGCGTGTACCGTTTTGGGCGCAAAAGGTCCGGTGACGAACTCGTCGTGGTCATGTGTTTGTGGAATCGACCCGAACGACTCGCGAAGATTCTTGATCTCTTGGACAGCCAGAATTTGAGTGGCGGGGTGCGACTATATCTCTGGAACAACAATCGCGCGGAACACACAGAATATCTTGCGACCCTCGCGAGGTATCAGCCCACGGGCGCCCTTTTATCGGTTGAGATCGTAAAGTCGCCTTATAATCTTGGAGCCATAGCTCGGTTCTACTGGGTGCGTCGTCTCGTGTTAGGGGGGTACGCCGGACCGATAGTCGTACTCGACGACGATCAGGACATCACTCCGGAGTTTCTGTCGATTGCGTCGGCTAATTATCGCCCCGATACGCTTACGGCCTGGTGGGCGTTTTCGGTCGGCCAAGGATATTGGGACCGGCAGCCAGCCCTTGTCGGCGGTCGCGTCGACTACGCCGGCACAGGAGGGATGATTTGCAATTCAGAGATCTTCCGAGATCGAAGCTTCTTCACTGGTGTTCCTGAAAGATTCTGGATGCTGGACGATATGTGGCTGAACCACTTTGCGAAGATTCATGGTTACAAGCTTGCGAAACTGCCTGTCGAGATCGAGTTTGTCATGCACGAGACCAATCAATTTCACACCCAGATCTACCTCAAGGAAGAGTTTTATGAGTACCTCTCATCCTGACCTGAAGATAGTGATGACTCTGATGGTTCGAGACGAAGCTGATGTGATCGCATCTCAAATCGAACATCATATCGCCCAGGGAATAGACCTTTTCATTGTCACCGACAATGGTTCAGTCGATGGAACCACTGAGATCCTTCAGGGATATGAGACGACTGGGATTCTAGTGCTTCATCATGATCCGGTGCACCAAAAACAACAGGGCGAGACCGTCACAAAGATGGCTCGCGAGGCCTACTCGAAGTGTGGGGCCGATTGGGTACTCAACGCCGACGCGGACGAATTCTGGGTGGCCTCGAATGGCTCACTGACGGTTCGAGAGGCGCTCTCCGGCACCTCGAAATCTCTCGTCTGCTTCCCGGTCCCGGTCGTCGACATGATTGGCGATCCAGCCCTCGTCGGTTCTGGACTCGGTCGACTTGTCTACCGCGACCTACGAAGCGTCTCAAAATTGCGCGACATCGGTTTGCATGCGCATGCAACGCCTGACACGCCTCATATCGGAAGTCCTGATGTTGTTGTGGCCCAGGGGAATCATTTCGTGAACTTGACCAGTACTGGGGCTCCGCCCTCGCACTTGGCGCTCGAAGTCCTTCATTTCCCGTGGCGATCGTGGGAACAGTTCCGAAGAAAAGTCGACAACGCGGGGCGCGCTTACGAGAACCAGACTGGGCTCACCCCAAGTCCGAACCACCACGGCATGCGCGACTATCGTCGGCTACGTGCGGGGACGCTCCTCGCGCACTACATGCTTCGCCATCCAACGGAGGATCAGTTGCGCGACGGCGTCGCTTCCGGAGAGTTCGTGCATGAGCTTCGAATCGCCGGCGAAAATCTGACCGTGGTGGCCGATGTTCCGCTTCTGGGAGAGAAAGGTGGAGCAGCCTCGGCTTCGATGAGCGTTCTCAACTCACTCGAACTCGCGTTGCGCGACTCGAGTGCGATGAACGTGGCGCTCGAAGACGGGGCGACTGCACAAGCTCAGAAATCAGAGGACGAAGTTCGCGAACTTCGCTTCGAACTAGCTGGCCTCCGCTCAGAGGTGGTCGAGTTGGAGGCGGTAGTGTCTCAAGAGCGTGCTGTTCGTGCGCAGGTTCAAGACCTGCTCGCGGCACAGCGCAACCGTCGAATCGTGCGGGTCGTGGACGCAGTCGCAGATCGGTTTCGCAAGACTCGTCGACAGTGAGGACGCACGCCAGGGGTCTTCGACACGGTCGCGTCGCCCCCGAGTCTGGGTCAGTAAGACCTGCCGTCGGCTGAGGCTATACTCATTCAGGCCCCGATTCGATTGAAGTGATAGATGTCAGCTCAGGAACGATTCCGAAACTTATCGACGCTGCCCATGGTGACCATCGGTGGCCGCACAGGTTCGCTCGGTGGAACCTTCGCGTCGATTCGCGAAATCCTGCAGCACCGCGAGATGCTTGCCCTGTTGGTTCGCCGGGATATCAAATCGCGGTATAAGGACAGTGCGTTGGGTCTTATCTGGACCCTAGTGCGTCCGCTTACCCAATTACTGATCTATTACGTGGTAATTGGGAAGTTCTTAGGAGCGGCACGCGGGATACCAGACTTTGCAATTTATGTGTTTACGGGGCTCGCCGCCTACGGTTTGTTCAGCGAGATCGTCGGGAGTGCGACAGCGTCCATAGTTGGAAATGCGGGATTGATCAAGAAGATTTATATTCCGCGCGAAGTCTTTCCTTTGGCAAGTGTCGGCTCAGCGCTGTTCAACTTCTGTTTCCAGTTGATTATTCTTTTGGCGGCCATTGTCGCCCTCAGCCGCATCCCTCTCAGTTGGGAACTGCTTTACTTCTTCCCCTCGCTCATGGTCTTGGTGGTTTTTGGTACCGCCCTCGGGTTTCTCCTATCGGCGGCGAATGTATATCTTCGCGACATCCAGTATCTCGTTGAAGTGTTGTTGTTGATCATGTTGTGGGCGTCTCCGATCGTGTATTCATGGGGTATGGCCAAGGACGTGCTCGGCGGAACGATCCTTCTTGAGATATACACCAACAATCCAGTCACGCTTGCGGTGCTTGGGTTTCAGCGTGCGTTCTGGATAAGCGGGCACGAGACCGCGGAGTATCCGGAACACCTGCTTTTACGTCTTGCAATCGCTTTTGTGGTCGGGCTTGGGTTGCTAGTGATATTCCAGCGCGTGTTCACGAAGCTTCAAGGAAATTTTGCTCAGGCGCTTTAGCGACGATCTCCCAAGCCTCAAGGCTCATCACAACGAATGGAAATTCATCTCGTGACCGACATATCTGCACGGAGTGACGCACCCGACATCGTTGTAGTCAGTGACGTCTCAAAGCGATTCGTTATCCGAAAGGACAACTCGCTTAAAGAGCGGATCGTCACTCTCGGTCGCGTGGGAAAGCGACATCGCGAGGAATTCTGGGCGCTCTCGAACGTCAATATCTCCATTGAAGCCGGAACTACAGTCGGCCTGATTGGACACAACGGCTCAGGCAAGAGCACTCTACTGAAGGTCATCGGAGGGATCCTCGACCCCACCACGGGAACTGTGGCACGCAGAGGACGCATAGCCGCGTTACTCGAGCTCGGCGCTGGATTCCATCCCGATCTCACTGGGCGAGAGAATGTATTCCTGAACGCGTCTATCCTTGGGCTCAGCCGGACGGAGACGGAAGAAAGGTTTGATGACATACACGCGTTCTCCGGAATCGGAGAGTTCATCGATACGCAGGTGAAGTTCTATTCCTCTGGTATGTATGTGCGCCTTGCGTTCGCTGTGGCAGTGCATACGGATCCTGACCTGTTACTCGTAGACGAGGTGCTCGCGGTAGGCGACGAGGCTTTTCAGCGCAAGTGTCTCGATAAGATTCGATCTTTCCAAGAAGAGGGTCGCACGATCGTGCTCGTCACTCATTCCCTCGGCCAAGTGACGGAGCTCTGCGATCGGGCAATTTTACTGAATCGCGGACACGTTGTCTTCGACGGCGATTCTCGGCGTGCGGTTTCTGAGTTCCGAGATATACTTGAAGATCGCAGGCAGGACGAGGCTCAGGCCGGGCCCGCGGACAACATTGTGCGACCCGGGCGTGTTCTCAGCGCTTCTGTGGTCGCGCTCGGTCGGAAAACCGGGGACTCGGTGGAGCCTGGCGATGACGTGAAGGTGTCGATCACCTTGGAGCACAGAGATGGGCTGGACGATTGGGTCTGTGCCCTGCAGATTGACAATGCCTTGGGGCAGGTCATGTACGGCACCACGAGCAAACGTCTTGGGGCGGTGCTGGAGCCGCTGCACGGTACCCGAACTGTTGAGTTCATCCTTCGCGATGCCCGGTTTGGAACGGGGAAGTACTTCATCAACGCATCTTTGATGGATTCGGCCGGACGCCACCTTCACGATTTTCCTCAAGCGACTTCTTTCGACGTGCCAAACTACTCCCTCGCCGTCGGAGTCGTACACGCGAGACCAGAGTTCAACGACATCGGTTCCTGATCAACCTCGTCCGTTGATTGGCGGCGCGGTTCTGGGGCTCAACGCCACAGTGCGTCGCGCGTTGCGAGCAGGAACGTGGAGCCGAACCGCTGTGAGGGCTCTAGGACTGCGCTCTCTGCCCACTCATTCCAAGCGTTGACAAACACTACGCGTTGATCGAAATCGCGGTCAGCAACGGAGGCGAGTGCGGAATCTAGCCATCGGCGGAAGGTGTATGGATTAGATCCGTACCAAAGATCTGGCATCCACTGGCGCCGGGCTGTGTTGTCGAAATTGATCATCACCCCCGGGTAGCGCCAATCTGCCACGGGCTCGCGCAGGACCTGCTCAGCGTGCGCCACCATCGCGCCATAGCTCATGATGTTGCCTTCGAAACGCTCGTCGACGCGGAGATTTCCCCTGTCCTTCGCGGTCCACTTCATATTGTGTGGTGCGAATCCGAGATATGCATCTAGGCCGAACTCACTTGGATCACCCGACACTCCTTGCATGGTCTCCCCGACGTCGACGGTGACGAGGTGTAATCCGCCGAGACCGGCTTCCTCGGCCACATGCCTCCAGTACGCCAACACATCCATGAAGTCGGGAATCTGTGCCACGCGATACACGGCGATCACCGGCTTGCCGTCGATCCGGAGATATCTCTCATCCGAGATGAGAGGGAGTACATCGTGGATGAAGCCTGTGGCGGGAGCTTTGTCGTAGTCCTGGCCGATCAGAATGTTCTTCTCGCCCCCATCCCAACGCCTAGTGAAGTTCTCGTTCGCCCACATTATGCAGAATGGCGTTGGTGAGTCACTTGCTAAGAGCGATTCAATAGGTGTGTTCATGAGCTTTTTGCCGGCGAACCAGTAGTAGTAGTACATGAACCCGTCGAGACCCGCTCGGGACGCCAGATCCCACTGCGCCGCTCGGACATCGTCCGAGGTCAAGTCGTAGAACCCGAGATCGGCGGGCAGGAGCGGCTGGTTGTGGCCCCAGAAGACGGGGGCTCCAGCAGCGACGTTCGACCACTCAGTGAATCCGGTACCCCACCACGAATCGTTCTCGTCGAAGCGATGAAATTGGGGAAGGTAGAACGGAATAACGCGACCGCGCTTCATCGGGCAGGAATCAGGAGTGAAACGCTCCCAGGCGTCGGTTGGTATCACCTCGATGGTGCTTGCCGATCGCTCCCGCGTGTCATAGCCCGCCTCTTCGGTGAGAATCCCGATGATCCGTTCGATAGCGTGGGCTGTCGTGCCGTCGACTTGGCCGAGTTCCGGTTCGAAGTCCTCGGGCGATAGGTCAAGCGCGCGGAGGCCTTGCAAGATGAATCCGCGGGTCCAGTACATCGACCCTGACGCGAACTGCAATTTGTCGTCTACTGGGTCGAGCTGCAACCGGCGCAGGAGGTGGTCGACGATGAGGCGGTCACCACCCCAGAATTCGGAACCGAGGACGTTGCCGTCAGCTGTGAGCACGCCCAGCGCGGGATCCGTGGCGAAAGCACCGAGGATATCGCGGACGTTCTCCTGGCTGCCAAGGAGGGCCGACACAAAGTCCTCACGCCAAGCCTCCCCTGATCCGTCCAAGTCGGGGTGGTCATGGCGCCACGCGCTTTGCTTGGTGTGCACTTTGAGGATCAACTCGTATGGAGCGAGAAGGTCGGTGTTGATTACGGAGCCAAGGGGGAGGATGTCGCGCCCGTGATTTGGGATGTCAAGCACGATTGTGTTGGCGAGCCGGTCTAGGTGTGACGTATCCAGATTGAGTGGCACGCCGGACGAGTTGGTGACGATGAGGTCGAATGCCACTGGGATATGAGCGAGGCCGTCGAGGATCTCTGGGACGAGCTCCAAGTAGTACACGTGGAAGACGACGGCCACCCGAGGAGCGTCGCGGCCAGCCGCCCACAATGCACTGCGCCACTGAGCGGGATAATCCGACTTCAGTCTAGCTGTCCGGCGCCTCGTCCAATTTTCAAACCCAGCGTGGAACGTTTCAGGAGCGACGACTCTCGAACCCACGCCGAGCACTTCGGCGGCTTTGATGAACGCTCTACCTGCTCGTCGCTTCGCTCCGGCTACGCTGTATCTTCTCATTGCTCTCTCAAATATTCGCGGGCGTCAGATCCACGTGCGCGGGTCGATGCCGTACTTCGACTGGATGAATTCGGGGATGTGACCGCCATCATGAACGAGCGTCGGGTTGAGTATGAGTTCCCTCTTCACGAAGGGAAATCCGAGTTCGACCAGCCGGCGCCACCCCGTGATAGATGGGTTGAGTCCAGCGGCCACGACCCTTTCCGAGGCGAATCCGGAACTCACGGCGAACCCTTCCCCGAATAAGAGCTGGCTGAAGCCCAGTTCGTACTTGCCAATGATGCGTTGTTTGTCCGTCTCGACCCGCAAGCTGAACCAAAAGTCTTTCACCGCCGGGTCGTCGAGCACTCCGGAGTGGAACCCCATAAAGAAGCTCTGAATGTGTGGAAAGAACTGGGTGGTGTTGGTGGCTGACCAGACGTCGCCGGGGGATGCTTCGAAGTCAGCGATCACACCGGTCAAGCTCTCGAACGGCCCTACCAGGCTGTCGTTTGTGAGGAGCACAAAGCGGCGTGTTCGCAACTGCGGATAGATGTGTAGCGCCAGCGCCCACGAACCGAAGTCGTAGCCGACATTTGGCTTCCGGACGATCACGGCATTGCCTGAATAGGCTTTTGACCAACGAAGTGGCGTCGAATCATCAGAGGCTCGGACCACAATCACCGAATAGTTACACTTTTCGAGCCCCATGACCATTGCCTCGAGAGAACGCGCGACTGTAGTCGACGTTCCAAAGCTTGCAACGACCGCGATTCGATCGTTGTCGGCGAGATCCTTGCGTTCACTTTCAATCGACATTGCTGCGAGTGCGTGCGCTAAGACCGACTGGTCAGCGGCCATCGGTCAGTCCGCCGCGGCACTGCTGCGCCGCTTCCAGCTGCGGATGGGGCGGGTTATCTTCCATGACCGGGACTGTCTCAGGGCGCGAAGTTGTGCAACGTACCGGTTTATTTGTGCCTCAGCTGCCACAAGAGCCAGTTCGGCCTCGCGCTGCCGGTCCTCGGCCCGCGCGTTCAATGAACGAAGGCGCGCGATTTCTGTCCGTGCAGTGATCAGCTGCAAAGCAGCGTCCGTCTCGGGGCGCTGTGTGGTGGATCTTTCAGTCATCACAGCTCACTTCAGGTCAGGATGGGCCTCTTTAGCCACAACGGTCAAGGCTAGCTGATGTGGCGCGCACCCTTTACGGCACTTGCACGGGCGTGCATCCAAGCGCGGATGTGCCCTCGGTCAGCGTAAGACAGACACGATGGGATCCGGTGGGCGCGGCTATCACCACGTCGAATCCGTGTTTGTCGCCTACTCCTGGAAAGTATGAGTTGATCCAGGGCAAGGATTTCGTTGCCGCGATCGGCGTTCCACTACCGTCGACGTCGGCCCAAACGTACATCGTCCGCGTGGAGGCGGTGTCAACCGCCCAGCCAGTGACGCGAATGCCCCCTGGGACACCTACGACACCGTCGACATGGGCCTTGGCCGACGACGGCACCAACACATCCGTGCAGCCGAGTGATACCTGCTCTTTCGTGCCAGTGACGCAGACACGATGTGTTCCGGGTGTCGCCGGGAGAGTAGCGGAGAATCCATGGTTCGGACCGGTCCCCGGGTAGTAATCATTCATCCACGAGAGCGGCTGATCGGCCTTCACAGGAGTGCCTCTTCCGTCTATGGTCACCCACACGTAGGTCGACGTGCTGCTCGTTTGGTCAAGCGACCACCCGGTCAGGGTGACTCCACCCATCACACCGGCGATCGAGTCGACGTGGCCGACTTCGTTGTTTGGCACGATCACAGTTCGGCAACCATACGAGCGATTCTCCGAGGTTCCTGTTACGCACACGGTGCGTTCGCCAGGCTTCGCGGCAAACCGCCCGGCGAAGCCGTGCGGGCCGGTCACGCCGGGGTGCGCTGCGGTCGCCGAAGCCGATGGCTGATTCGCCTTGAGAGGTGCACCGACACCGTCGACCGTTACCCAGACATAGGTTGCAGCCTTGGTCGTCTGGTTGAGGCTCCAACCGGCGACGTCAATTCCTCCGACAAATGCTGACGCAGTCTCGAAGGCTCCCACCTCGTTTGGCGGGACAACCACGTTTCGACAAGCCAGCAGCACAGAGTCGACGCCATAGGCGCAGACTGTGTGGTCGCCGGGAGAGGCAGGGATGCTGACGTCGAAGCCATGTAACGACCCAGTGCCCGGGAATGCGGTCGCAGTCCAGGGGAGGTTCACGTCGACCTTGTGGGCCCGTCCCACCCCATCTACGTTGATCCAGACGTATCCTGCCACTGAACTGGTCTTGTCGACTGACCAGCCGGTAACAGCGATCGATCCCTGCGAACCAACCACAGATTCAATTGTCCCGGCTGCCCGTGCAGAATCTGGGACCTGTACATTTGCACATCCGATCTGTGTGCCGTTGGTTTGGGACACACATACGCGGTGGTTACCCGGTGAAGCCGGGACCACTCTGTCGAAGCCGTGGTTCTGTCCGTAGCCCGGATAAAGACCTTCTATCCAGCTCAACGGTGCGTTCGCGAGTATGGGTCCTCCGGCTCCATCAACATCAACCCAGACATAGGCGGGAGTTTTGTTGAATGGATCGACTGCCCAGCCTGTGATCTGGATACCGCCCGCAACGCCAGCAGCCCGGTCCAGTGAACCATGCACTGACTTGGGACCGGTTGACGCGCCGAACCAATCAACAAAGATGCGCCAGAAGTTACGGTTGCCGTAGGAAGAGCATGCATCGCCGATACCGTAGAGGTTATCGAGAGCCGCTGTGTTCGGACCATATGGGGTGTAAATGTAGAGATTAGCTGTCGCTTGATTCTCGATGTAAACCTTTTGGGTGCCGCAAGCCGAATTCGGGTGCAGGAGCACGTCTACGACGGTGTTCTTCCTGTAACGATAAGATGACGGGTGATTCTCGTAATATCGGTATTGCCACGCAGCTTTGTAAACTTGGTTATAGAAACCGGAGAACTCGGCGGCGCACGGCGCGGTATCCGGGCAGGCGTAGCCGGTGGCTGACCCGTAGCCCCACGCGCTTGGCCTTGATGCCGTAACGAGGGCCTGCTCCTTCTGTAGTAAAACGAGAAGTACTTGCGGATTGATGCCGCAGGCCATCGCGACCTTGCTAATGATGGATGAAGCTCTCTCGGACACGGCACCGGTGTACGACGAGCACTGAGCGTCAGCGGCACGCGTCCACGTCGTCTGGGTGTAGTCCTTGAGGCAGGTATACCCCGAGGCACATGTGCTGACACGTGTTTCAAGGAAGCCTTGAATCTGTGTTCCGGACATCGCGCGAGAATCGTGGAACTTCTCGTCGGTGATGATATTTCCGGGGTTGAAATCGTTGCCGTCAAGCGCGGCTGCGCTGTCAACCTGCTGGACGCCTATGCCGATCAGCAGAGCTAGAGTCACCGCAGCTGCGATTCCTCCCAGCCAATTGGTCGTCAGCTTCATTTTAACTCCCCAGTTCGCGATGACATCGTACGCCTCGTGAGCGGCCCCATGGATTAGGGTAAGCCGTTCGGGCGGTTGTTGGCGAAGAACCCGCGAACACGAGCAATCTTGCTGACGTTCGGCCGGTGAAGAGTCGCCGGCGGTCAGCAATCAAGGAGTGGAAAGATGCGGTCACCGAGTATCAGCTCAGCAGCCGAGCTGGCGACTGGTTCTCAGGCGAGCACCGGCCCGGTGGGTAGATGGGTTGGCTCGTTCCTCCGGTCTTGGCTGGGCGTGGCGATCTTGCTTCTGGCGTTCAGCACGTTGATGGTCGGAACGAACGTCGCAAAGAGCCCTCAGATTTCGCCTCTCGATGAATACGTGTACTTGGACTACCTCAGCAAGGTTCCGTCTCAGGGGTTTGTGCGTTCGGGTGAAGAGACCGGCGCGCTGGCGCGCCAGGAAATCGCTTGCCGGGGGGTTCTGGGGTACGGGGGACGTGGGTACTACGGGGATTCCTGCAATGGACGCTCGTTCGACAGCGACCCTTTATACCCGTACAACGGACTCACAGGCGCAGATATATATGCGCCCGTCTATTTCGCAGTGACTTGGCTGGTCGCCCAGCCATTGGTGGCCGTTGGAGTGGGATTGCTCGACGCCGGACGCTGGGTCAATGCGCTGTGGCTGTGGACGGGATCGATTGCGCTTTGGGGGTTGCTGCGTTCCCTTGGCACGCGGCCTGAGCTCGCGCTCGGCCTCGTCATGCTGGCATTGTCGACCCCAGCGATGTTTTGGGCGACCACCTACGTGAGCACGGATGCACCGTCGCTCGCAGTGTCAGCCGCTTTGGCTTGGGTAGCCGTAAGGATCTACAAGGGTCGAATATCCCCATTCTGGCTTCCAATCCTGAGTGCCGTCGCTGTGTTGTTCAAAGTACAGAATCTTGCACTGGTGGGACTGGTCGCCGGATCTCTCCTTGTTGTGAGCGCCGTAGATCTGAGGCGGGTGGGACCCACGCAGTCGACATGGTGGGCAAAACTTTTTCGCGACCGCGTCGTCTGGGCATCGATCCTCTCGGTTGTTGCTGGGGTGGCTGCTCAGGCAGGATGGCTCGCTTTTCGTGCGGTCCAATCGGTTCCCGAAGGAGGAGTTTCCAGTATCCCAACCAGTCAGGCTCCTCTGACCTTGAGAGCGCTGTTCGCTGAGAGTGTCCGATTTGTCGGAGGGGTGGGTGCGAGTGGTCCGAGCGACGTCAGCGCAGACCTTATGGGAGTTCTGGTTGTCTACGCATTGTCGGGTCTGACTGTCGCTTCCATCCTTGGAGTTCTCCTTAGCCCGCGTCGTTTTCGCGCGCCGGTCGTGGTCATCTCTGCGGTGACTCTTCTGATCGCGCTCGCCACCGGGCCCGCTCTCGTGCTTGCCACTTACGCATCGGTGGGCCATTACATTCCACTCCCGGCAAGGTATGGCATCGTGCTGTTGCCGGTGTTCCTGGTCTGTATCGCCATGTACTTGGGTTCGTGGGGGCGGAGGGGATCGATCGCCATCCTCGTGCTGGGAATAGCGTCAGCTGTCGTCGCCTTGCTCACGTGATGGTGCGCACTGCTGGGCGTTCAACGTGATTGGTAGGCTCGCAGTCCGCATTAAATAAGAAAGGTGCGCATGCCCACTCTGCTCTCTGGTGTCGTGTCAGTGATTCTGGTCAACTTTCGCGGAGCCTCTGACACGATCGAGGCCATTGCTCACCTTGGTCGGCTGGACTGGCCTGCCGACCGACTTGAGATCATCGTGGTGGAGAACAACTCCGGGGATGACAGCGCCGAGCGCATCGTTCGCGCTGCGCCGCACGTCGTCTTGGTCAAGTCGAAGAAGAACCTCGGGTTCGCGGGCGGCTGCAATCTCGGCGTGCAGCATAGCCATGGCGAATACATTGGTTTTCTCAACAACGATGCCAAACCAGATCTAAATTGGGTTACTGCTGCGCTCGATCGCTTCGCTGAGTCTCTTCGCGTGGGAGCGGTCGCGAGCAAGGTTCTCGACTGGAACGGCGAGCTCGTAGATTACATCGGTTCGGCCATGACATGGTACGGGATGGGGTACAAGCCCTGGACGGGGGAGGCGGTTCCGCGGAACCCCCAAGAGCCGCGGGACGTCTTGTTCGGCACTGGCTCTGCGATGTTCGTGCGCCGGGCAGCTTTCGACGAACTTCATGGTTTCGACGAGCAGTTCTTTATGTTCTTTGAAGATGTGGATTTCGGCTGGCGCCTTAACCTCCTCGGGTGGCGGTTCGCCTACGAGCCTCGGTCGATTGCATACCATAAGCATCATGCATCGATGTCAGCTTTCGGGTCACACAAAGAAACATATCTCCTTGAGCGGAATGCGCTTTTCGCACTATATAAAAATATGGGGGAGGAATCGCTCCGCGAGGTGCTACCTGCGGCAATGGCATTGTCGATAAGGAGAGGCGTCGCCCGAGGGGACCTTAAATCCGACTCCTTTGATCTGCGTCGATCCGGGAGTGATACGGATACCGAGGAATCTATTCCCAAGGCCACAATTGCCGCTTTGTACGCCATCGATCAGTTCACGGAGAATCTACCTGGGCTACGCGTTTCTCGCGAGCGTGTCCAGTCGACCAGAGTGGTGTCCGAGGCTCGGATCTGGAAACTTTTTGGTCTCGCAGACGCGCCTGTCTATCAGGACGCCAAGTACTTACGCGGATACGAAAATCTGGTGACCACGTTCAGTGTCACGGAGCCGACGGCGAGCGGGACGAACGTCCTTATCATCACAGGCGACCCTATCGGAGCGAAAATGGCTGGCCCAGCAATCAGGGCTTGGAATATGGCTACGGCGCTCGCCTCGACTGGCTCAGTCAAGCTCGCAACGCTTTCCGGCGCTGATCGAGTTGACGCACCATTTGACATCGTGCACGTGCGTGCCGGCGACAACAAAGCTTTCGCGCCACTCGAGCAATGGGCCGACGTCATCATCTTTCAGGGACATGCGATGGCGGTATTCGAGGCGCTGCGTACAACCTCGAAAATCGTGGTGGTCGATATTTACGACCCGATGCACCTTGAGCAACTCGAACAGGGTCGCGAGCTTCCAGAGGCGACGTGGATCAAGCAGGTCAGTGATGCGACGGACGTGCTGAACGAGCAGCTTGCGAGGGGAGATTTCTTTCTCTGTGCGTCTGAACGCCAGCGTCACTTCTACCTCGGGCAACTAGCGGCCCTCGGGCGGATCAACCCGACGAACTATGCTGACGACCCTGACCTCCGGCGGCTCATCGCGGTTGCCCCGTTTGGCATGACTGCCGAGGCCCCGGTTCATGTCAGACAGGTCCTAAAGGGACTCAAGCCCGGCATAGCAATCGATGACAAGGTACTGCTCTGGGGTGGTGGTCTCTACAACTGGTTCGACCCTAAAACCCTCATACGAGCAGTAGCCATAGTTTCTGAGCGACACTCAAACGTCCGGCTGTTCTTCCAAGGCACAAAGCATCCACATCCCGGCGTACCGGAGATGGCGATAGTTGCCGAGTCCCGGCGTCTCGCCGCCGAGTTGGGTCAACTGGATCGCACGGTGTTCTTCAACGATTCTTGGGTCGACTACTCAGACCGGCAGAACTACCTGACAGAGGCGGATGCTGGTGTCAGCACGCATTTCTCGCATGTGGAAACGACGTTCTCTTTCCGTACTCGTATTCTTGACTACCTGTGGGCCGAACTTCCCATGGTCGTCACAGAAGGAGATAGCTTCGCCGAATTGGTCGAGAAGGAGCGACTGGGGATCGTCGTTCAAGCCGCGGACGTCGGTGGGCTTGCCGATGCCCTCGAACGGATCCTGTTCGATGTAGAGTTCGTCGAGATTGCGCGGGAGAATATTCGTCGAGTCCGCTCGCAGTTCTTCTGGAGCGAGACGCTGCGTCCCCTCACCGACTTCATGGCCAGACCAAGCCACGCACCGGATCGCCAGACTACATCGCGGGCCCCCGGCGGACCGACTAACTCCGCGGCTATGCGCCGCCGCCAACGCCCTCATGGCCTGCGGTACGACATTTCGCTTGTTCTCCACCATCTCAAGGCGGGTGGCCCAGCTGTGGTGGTGGGTAAGGTGCGAAATCGCATTGGGCGGAGATTTTCGAAGTGATGCCTGTGACCGTCTCGGATCCGCGACTGTGACGTCGAATGTGGCTCCAGCGGAGGGTGGAGCGGGACGAAGCCCTCAGGCGGGCTTCGCCCGGATAATCGGCGCCACGGGCATTGCAGGAGCTGCGGCGTATGTTGTGACCTGGGTGGTGCCGAGGGTGATCGGCGGTGTGGACTACAAGGACTTCGCGGTTTTTTGGGCAGCGATGTACCTGGTCGTCACGGCGCTGTCAGGATTCCAGCAAGAGATCACTCGTGCTACGCAGCGGAGTGACCCGGCGCACTCGTCACCTTCATATCGGGCCCGTAATTTCGGGTTCGTTGCTAGCGCGGCAGTCTTGGTGGTCGTGATCGGGACCGCCCCTGCATGGGTTGAGGGCACGTTCCCGGAAGAGGGATGGTCGCTGGTGTTCCCCCTCGCGACGGGGGTCGCGTCCTACGTTCTCCTAGGGACGCTGTCCGGTGTGCTCTACGGAACAAGGAGCTGGACGGCGCTTGCCGTTCTCATCGTGGCGGATGCCGTATTGAGGCTGGGTGCTGTGAGTGCTGTCGCCCTGGTAACCCACGACACCGTAGCTCTCGCTTGGGCTGCGGCGTTACCCTTCCTTGTCACAGTCCTGATGGTCTGGCCGGTGATCCGGAAGGGCGTTCTGGCGTCGTCGATGCTCGACGTGGGATATCGACGCCTCAGCTGGAACATTGCTCGCACGTTGGTTGCATCTACTTCAATGGGGGCGATGGTGAGCGGATTTCCTCTTATTCTCAGCCTCAGCTCCCAAAACGCGTCCCCAGCCTTACTTGCAAGTATATTTTTGACGGTCACCCTTACTCGAGCTCCCCTGATCGTCTCATTGATGGCAATACAGGGTTATCTGATCGTCCGCTTCCGTGAGTCACCGGAGAGCAACCGTCGTGACCTGACGCGTTTCTTACTCGCCATCATGGCCGGGGCCACCGTCCTCTCCGTCCTCGGGTGGGTCGCCGGGCCTACGGTTTTCGGATACCTCTTCCCGGGGGAGCCAATCCTTGATGGTTGGTTCTTCGCCGCACTAGTGCTGTCGTCGGCACTTGTGGGAGTGATGTGTGTGGCAGCGCCGGCGGCGCTTTCTCGAGGGCGTCACGTTCTCTATGCGTCTGGGTGGCTCGTCGCCGCCATAGTCACGACCGTGGTGCTCCTAGTGCCAGGCGACCTGGTCATGAGGACGGTACTTTCGTTGGTACTAGGGCCACTCGCGGGCGCAGCCTTCCACATCCTTGGACTCGCAGCTTCGTCGTCGAGCGGCGTGCGGTTCTCTTCCGATCGGTCTGCGAGGTCCTAGGGGGTTCCGGTGGGACGTTGGCGCTGCGATTCCAATTCCAGAACACGCAGTTCGAGAAGGGCGGAGCGTTCAGCAAGTGTCCGTGTCTTGCTCTCGAGCTGGGTGACCTCGGCGCTGTGCTGAAGGCAGACAAAGAACAAGATGGCGATGCTCACGAAAAAGACAAGGTTGGTCGGAACTTCGACGCCGACCAACCGTGCAGCCCACTCCAATACCGAAGGAAATACGCCGGTGATTAGTGCCAGGACACCGGCGATAAGCCACCAGATAGCGTGCCGCTCCCGTAGTCGTCGTCGCCGGAGCAGTTCGACAACCACAACGAGCGAGACGATCGTAGCGACGATCCCCAAAAAGTAACTAGATAACGTCATGACAACCGATCTGCGGGGCCCCGCAAGGTCGTTACGGGCCGCACAAATGCGAAACACAGCGCGAGAACAGCACGAGCAAGATAGGCAGCCGACTTGAGTGGATTATGGGATGGCGTCCCGGTAGTGCGAGAGCGCATGGAGACCGGAACTTGGCGAACAACGCACCCCGCACGAGTGGCGATGACCAACGCTTCGATGGTGTCGCCCAGATATTCAGCCGGATAATGCTCTGCGAATAGACGCACTGCTCGTGGTCCGCAGGCTCTGAACCCCGATGTGGTGTCGGTGAGAGGAGTACGGGCTGCCCGACTCAGGACCCCGGCAAGGAGCCTCATTGCCCATTTGCGTGGCCCCCGAACCTCGTAGTCACCCTCTCCTGCAAATCGTGCGCCGATCACGATGTCGCACGAGTCCAGCTCGGCCAAAAGGGCCTCAACCCCGGTCGGGTTGTGCTGGCCGTCGGAATCGATCTGCACGACATTTTCGAATCCGAACTGGACGGCATAGAAGTAACCAGTCCTCATCGCTCCACCCACACCCAGGTTGAATGGAAGCGTGGCGACAAGAGCGCCTGCCTCACGTGCGACTCGGGTGGTGTCATCGGACGAACCATCGTCCACGACCAGAACCGAAACACCGGGGATAGTCGTCAGGACTTCGCGAACGACGTGCCCAACCGATGCCTCTTCGTTGAATGCGGGCATGACGATCAGCGTCGATTTTGTACGCGATGTCATAAATTCGATTCTACCAACCGCAACCCTTCGCGCGTCACCGCCCTCACGGGTACCTCACGCCCAATACGTGACTGACCAGAGTGCGTATCGCGAGCAGGTCTGAGCGCCCCAAGGCGATCGGCAGATCAGCGAGTGCATGCAGGCGAGAGGAAATGTGGCGGTCGGCCGCTCGAGCGGCTTTTGCCCAGCCGATTTCACGAAGTTGCGACGCGGTCTGTCGGAAAAGCGCTCGCTCCTCGCGAAACTTGGACCCGTCTGGGCCGCCCGCGGCGGACACACTTCCAGCGTGGCGCCGATATTCGAAGACGACCTCGTCATCGACGAGCATGGTCCCGCCACCCGCAATGATCTCGAGCATCATCGCTAAGTCTTGAACTACCTTCAAGTCCTGTCTAAACCCGATCTCTCGCAGTGTGGAAGCTCGCCACACCACAGAAGGGAAGTAAGCCCAGTTGCCGCGCAGCAGGCTGGTGGCAAGCGGCTCACCCGCGAGCTCGTACGTGCCCGAGCCACCGCCCCGGTACAGTGCTTTCACCCGGTCCGCGATCGGTCTCACCTGGCGCCCATTCTCGTCGATGATGCGCACGCCCGGCTGCAGAAAAGAGACGTCGGGGTGAGAGTGCAGAAGGTTCCTGACGCGCTCTACGAATTGAGGTCGCAGGATGTCATCGCACCCCGCGAGGACACCAAAATCGTTGACCATCAGAAGCGCTCCCTGAGCGAAGGCTCCACTCACGCCCCGATTGGTGTCATTGCGAACGTAGCTGATTCGGTGATCGAGCAGTGAGCCGGCCCAAGCTCCCGGTGCCGGGTCGGGGTAGCAGTCATCGACGATCACAAGCCGCCAGTCGGGATCGGTTTGTGCCTGTACGCTCGCGACGGCTTCGCGGAAATGATCGAACCGGCCATAGAACGGCATCACGATGTCTAGCGTCACCATGTCAGGTTAGCAACGTGCAGTCAGCTCGGGCGTTCGGCCATCAGCGGTAATCCTTCCACCGTTCATCCCAGTAGTAGAGTTTGACTCCGTGCCCACCGCCGAATCGAGATCACACACGAAGTCGGCATTGAGGTCTCGCAGCACTTTCTGGATCGCGGTGGTTTTTTTGCAGCCCTGTCGACGATCTGGGCGCTTTCCGGCCCGGTTTTTGCTGTGGCCGACGAATCCGCACATGCCACCAAGGCAATCGCGCAGTGGCAGGGACAGATCATCGGCTACGAGGTTCCTGGTGTGCGACACACTGTCGTAGACCTTCCGGTCGGTGACTCGTACAGCCCGAACATCATCTGCTTCGTCTACCACCCTGATGTCACGGCGAACTGCGGCGTCGAACTTGGAGACGAGGGAACCGTTTGGTTCAACACCTGGGTAGGCGCTTACAACCCCAGCTACTACTACCTTGCGGGTTGGCCGAGTCTGTTCTTCGAGGGATCAGCGGGAATCTACGCCATGCGAATCGCAAGCGCACTCATTGGGGCTGTCTTCTTCGCTTGGGCAACTCAAATGTCGCTCGCCGCTAAGCGTGCACGGTGGATGCCGATGAGTATTGCGGTGCTCGCCAGCCCGATGATTCTGTACTTCAGCGGGAGTGTGAACCCCCAAGGGTTGGAGGTCGCGGCTGCTGCCTCATTGTGGGTTGGCTTGATGAGATTGCTGCAAACGTGGCGTGAACCGGGTGCGGTGCTGCTCGCGCGCGCCTACCTCTGGGCCGTCGTAGGGATTTCTGCCGCCGTCGTCGCCAACGTCAGGGCTCTTGGGCCACTGTGGGTCGTGGTGGTGATAGGTAGCTGCCTGTTGATCTCTGGCTTGCCGGCGGTCAAGTCGTTGTTCGCGGCTGGGCGCAGCTATTGGGCCATCGGCGCAGTAGCCGCGGCGGGCCTTTTCTCGATCTGGTGGACTCTTTTCGGCGGGAGCCTGTCCCATCAGGCAGACAAGTCGGATGCCCCTCTGGTCGGCGCAGGGTTTCTCGAAAGGTTTGTGGTCATGCTCCGGCGCACCCCCGAGTTCATCCATCAATCGGCCGGGTATTTCGGATGGTTCGACGCCCCGCTGCCTCCTCAGGCTTACGTTGCGTTCTTCGTGGCCTTCGCGCTGCTGGTGGTTCCCGCGCTCGTCGGTACCACCGGACGGGGCGCAATGTCCATCGCCTTCCTGATGATCATCGCCGTCCTCGTGCCAGCGCTCGTGCAGGGGTACTCGGTCGGGCAAACAGGAATCATCTGGCAGGGGCGCTACGGACTCTTCCTTTACATCGCCATCGCCCTCGTCGCGGCGATGGTGCTGTCATCCGCTGCCGGGAGCAGGCTTCACTTCCTCTCAGTGCGCATGACGGTCGTGGTCGTCGGCCTGCTCTCGGTATTCGGAATCGGAGCATTCGTGCTCGTGCTGCGACGTTATGTCGTCGGCAACTCGACCCCGATCACACAGATGATCAGCACCCCGCAGTGGCAGCCGCCTCTCGGCTGGCCGGCGCTCGTCGCTCTCATGATCGTGACGTGGCTCGCCTTCGCCGCCTGGTTGGTGTGGCGGGCGGTCATCGCTGCCCGCATCGATCCCGTGCTGGACATCGCGAAACCGGCCACACCACCACTTGCCGCGGAGCCCATGGCAGCGGATGCCTCGGCCCGGCCGGCCACCACGGAGCGCTGAGTGCGAGCGGTGATCGTCTTCGACTGCGTGTTCCCGGCGAGTTCGGGTGGGGGCGAGCGGGTCTACACGAGGATGGCGGGCGAACTCGCCGCACGCGGAGTAAAGGTCGATTACATCACCCGAGATCTCGCGAGCCCACCGGGTGCGGCGTTCCAGGTAGTGCCGGTCTGGGGCGGGCAGATCTACAACTCTGACGGCGGTCGCACCACCGGCTCGGCGGTGCGCTTTGCGATCGGCGTGTTCCGTCATCTCCGACGCCATCGCCGGGACTACGACCTCGTGATCGCCTGCACCCTCCCGGCGCTCACGATCCTCGCCGCGCGGGCCGCACTTCTCGGGTCGCGCACGTACCTCGTCGCCGATTGGCTCGAGGTCTGGCCCTGGCGCAAGTGGCAGTCGTACGCGGGGGCGGTGACGGGGTCCTTCGGCTTCGTATTGCAGGTCGCGTCCGCACGGGTTGGCGACCTGCACACGGTCAACAGCTCGTTCACCGCGCGGCGTCTTGTCCGCTACCGGCGCACACCCGCGCCGCTTGTACTGGGTCTCGTCGACCTCGTCGACCCGGCAGACGGGACGACCCCGGCAGCGCCAGCAGCACCGGGAACGCAGGCACAGCCCGTGGTGCTCTTCGTCGGGCGTCACATCCCGGATAAGCGTGCGACGGCGATTCCCGCAGCACTCGTCGCGCTGCGCCGGACACATCCGCTCGCCACGGCGACGATCGTCGGGACCGGACCGGAGACCGCCGCGATCGAACGAGCCATCGAGGCTGCGGGTGCAACAGGATTCGTGACTCTCGCGGGCCGTGTCGACGACGAAGAACTGGAGCGGATGTTCCGCACGGCAGCGGTGCTCGTCAACCCTTCCGCGCGCGAGGGGTTCGGGCTCGTTGTAGCGGAGGCGGCCTCGCGCGGCACTCCGAGCGTCGTAGTCGCCGGCGAGGACAACGCCGCAGTCGAGCTCGTCGTCGACGGTATCAATGGCTTCGTGGTGGCGTCCGTCGAGCCGGACGATCTGGCTCGCGGGTTGGGTTTTGCGATCGATGGCGGAGAGGTGTTGCGTCGCTCGACCGTCGAGTGGTTCAACCGGGAACGGGTCAACCGATCGCTCGGGAGTTCGGTGGACGAGATCCTCGAACGCTATCGGGCGGCGCGCTCGAGCGACTGAGCGGTGAGCTCGGCGGTACGGTCCCAGGAGAAGTCGGCGGC
>JACMOZ010000167.1 GCA_014377785.1 Aeromicrobium sp. | reverse complement strand
CGGTTGTCTCGCCCACTGCTTAAGGCGATCCCATCGTGGCTTTCTACAGGACCGCGCCCGACACCCCAGGCGTGGAGGTATCCACCGACGGTGAACACGACCGGTATGGGCCGAAGACGTGGACGCAGGAAAACTGCCCCGAAACAACAACCCTCACTTCACTGCAGGGCTGCGCAGAGAAATAGGCCGCCCTCGGATGTCGCTCTCCCAGGGTTCCCCAGTGGCACAGCATCGGGAGCCCCGGGCATCGGAGGACGGGCTGCAAACGTGTCGCGCTAACTGTTCCCGAGTGACACAGCATCGGCGCGCTCGATCGTTGGGGTGGATTAGGCCCAGATCTGTGGCAGTGATTGCCCGGCTTGCGAACCGTGAGCCCCGCCACAATGCTCTCGTCCGGGTTGGACCGTTGACGCCAGTGGTCCGTTAGGAGGATGCTTGCGTCAAAGTTGAGGCGGAGGACACAAGAATGGGAATCTTCAGGGATCTGGTCCCGCTCGCGATCGCGCTTGGAGCTATCGCCTTTGCAGGTTTTGCGGTTCCGCTGGCTTTCGCCGCTGCGGCCATCGTGCGTGGATCTCGCCTTGAGGGAAAGTGGTCCAGCGATGCGCTCGTTTGGATACTGGTTGCAGGGGCACTCCTGAGCGGCTACATCTGTTACGACGTGGCTGAATCGGTGCGAACGAAATGCGACTACCTGCAATACGCCATGTCCCAGGAAGGCCCGGCTGCATCGCTTTCTCGAACATCGTTCACACAGCAGTACATCGATGAATGCCACTAGAACCAACAGGCGCCTATCGTTCTCCACCGTTTAACCTCGATCCACCGACGGGATATGAGTTGGAATCGGCGCGTTAAACGGAGAATGCCCTCCTGATCAGGGAAAATAGTGCTTGTCTAAGGTCCTATTTCGCCCAATAAGAGAGGCATCTCGCAGGTGCAAGTTTCTCACGCCACCAAGTCCGCTGTCGCATCATTCGATGACCCTAATCTCGTGTCGGCCGCTGGGCTTGTGCCGATCATGCGTCTCTCCGAGAGGGCCGGCCTTCGCAGCCTCGCCGACCGGTGGTTGAGTGTCCCGACCGACAACGGAGCGAACGCCGGCAAGAAAGTCTCGTCTCTGGTGGGCGGGATGGTCGCCGGGGCGGACTCGATCGACGATATGGCCGTGCTGCGCCACGGTGGGATGAAGAAGATCTTCACGTCCTGTTACGCTCCGCCGACGTTGGGGTCGTTTCTGCGGTCGTTCACCTTCGGACACGTTCGCCAGCTCCACGCCGTCGCCACCCGGTTTCTGGTGAACCTCGCCGAGAAAACACCCCTCGTGTCCTTCCCGGCCGATACCGACGGCGGGCTGGTGCTCGTCGATGTCGACGACAATGTTCAATTGAAGTCCACTGGTATCAGAAACAAGGTGCTGGGTTCGGCTACTCAGGCGTTCGCGGCATCAACGCGCTCCTGGCGACCGTGTCCACGACCACCAGCGCCTGCGGTGTTCGTGGCCCAACGGCTGCGGAAAGGAGCATCCGGGTCCCCGCGGGGTGCTGCCCGGATCGTCCCCGACGCGCTGAAGACCGTCACCCGATTGCTCGGCGTCGACACGGCACCGGTGTTGCTGCGGGCCGATTCCGCCTACTACGGCTTCGCGACAGTGAACGCGGCCCTCCGTGCCGGTGCCGACGTATCGATCACCGCGAGGCAAGACCCCGCCGTCAAACGCGCGATCGCGATGACTCCCGAGGCCGCCTGGACTACGATCGACTACACGGACGCGATTTTCGACGACAGCACCAATACCTGGATCTCCAAAGCCGAGGTCGCCGAGATCCCCTTCACCGCATTCACCTCCAGAGCGAAGAAAGACCACATCACCGGGCGCCTTGTGGTGCGGCGAATCGCGGAACTGAATAAGCAGGACCTTACCCACCCGACCCTGTTCGACACACACCGGTTCCACGCCTTCTTCACTACCACGAACCTCGACACCGTGACCGCGGATTAGATCCACCGCCAGCACGCGATCATCGAACAAGTCAACGCCGACCTGAAACACTCCGCGTTGGCGCACTTGCCCTCGGGGATATTCACCGCGAACGCCGCCTGGCTTGTCGTTGCCGTCATCGCGTTCAACCTCACCCGCGCAGCCGGAACCATCACCGGGCCTGCCCTGGCCAAAGCGACAACATCAACGATCCGCCGGAAACTTGTTAGCGTCCCGGCGAGGATCGCATCCTCTGGTCGTCGCATCCGGTTGCACCTACCCGAGGCGTGGCCCTGGGAGATCGCATGGTCGGCGCTCTTCGCTCGCGCCCTGCCACCACCGCGACGCTGATCAACCCGACCGACCAGCCACCCCGGTGCGAGGAGAGACCAGCAGTGGAACACCACGGGCAGCAAGGCCCGCAGCTTTCGCCGCGGACACCGCCATCGAGCACCTCAACAACCCCGCGAAGCCACCTCACCCAAGAACATTCGTGGATTGAGGCTTAGGGTGACCTCCCGACTCCGTCCAGAAGGGCATTTGTTGTGAGGAGCAGCGTCGATCCAACCAGCTCTGCGGGTGAAGCGCGGAGGTTCGTCAGAGCTGACTTCTGGTTCCTGCCCTCCATGGCCCTGTGTGTGCCGTTCATTTACTTTGACTGGCTGGGATTCACCATCCGTCGTCCGTGGATCGGCATTCCTTGGGCTTCGTACGTCCTCGGGGGGATCATCTACTTCCTTGCGAGATTCCGCAGAGGAAGACGGTCGGGGCGCCGGGGAGACCGCAGGGGCGGATGATTCCGATTCGGGTGGTGCGCACAGAGGTCCACGCACTCGGTCGTATTTCCGGCACCTTGGTGTCCTTGATTGGTTGAGCTTTCTAGTTCCGGCCATCTTCGTGGCCGGCGTTGTTGCGCTACTGATCCACTACGCCTAGACGAGGGAACCCTTATGGGCGCCAGCGATGAGGGTTCCGCCTTCGGACAGCCGATGACGCGCAGTCAGTGAGGGCACGTCTTGTCCCTTGTGCGTGGTGCCGTGCGCTGAAACCATCCAATAGTGGATTTTCCTCAGACCATTGTCGCCGTGGTGATCGTCGGTGTGAGCCTCGCGACCCTGGCCGGCTGCACGGCCACCCCGGCGCCCAACACTGACTGGTCCGATCGGATGATCGCGGTGCTCAGCGATTCCAACGGGCAGGGGGGCGCTGGCGGAGATCTCAAAGTTGAGAGCGGGACGAAAAGCGCACGCGGCACCGCCCACCTGGCCGATATTCCGAGCGGTGAGTACGACGTTCTTGCCGTGTGCACCGGCACCGGCACCGTTCACCTCGCCGTCAAGACCACCGCACCGCCCCGCAGAGTGCTCGCCTCATCGGACATTGCCTGCAGCGCGACCCTGAGACTCCCGGTCACCGTCGCCGCCACCGGCGTTGCTCTGGAGGCCACTGACACCGGCGCCTCCGCGCAACGGCAAGCAGTGATCGTGACCCCCGGCTGGGAACCTGCCCCCACGACCTATTCCCATCGACCCCAGTCCACTGAACCTTCTTTTTGTGTCACGCTTCGATGGTTAACAGAGACTTGGACAACAAGCCACCCAGGCGCGTGGGTCTGCTGCTCCTGGCTATTCCCGTAGTCGGCTTCGCGTCTCTGGGCGCAGGGATATTCAGCCTTGTGTGGTCCGCATTGCATCCGGTGGTCTCTTTCGGATGGTTTGCGTACCTCCCGCTGAGAGACACTCCTCTCACACAGGGAGTCGGAGGTGATTCCGACCGCTGGGGGTTGGTTCTGTTCATTTTCGGGCTGACGGTCTCGGCATTCTGGGTCGGTCTACTGCTAGGCCGTCGCCGAAAATGACGGCAAGTAGTGCATCCGGACGCGAGCGACCCGCCCTGTCCAGAGGCACGGCCAGCGTCGGCCGGCAGACCTTCGGCTTGCGAATAGCTCGTCACAAGGGCGCCAAGAGAGTTCGCTCCGCCTCAGGGCGTACCGTCGGCCTATGAACGAGGAACAACCGAGATCGCGCGACTGGCCGTGGATTTTCGGAAAGTCCGCGTCATTCCGAGAAATCAAGCAGTCATTTTGGGATGACAGTCGCGTTGACCACGACCCTGCCGACGCTGAATCACCCGACTGGAAGAACAGCGAGCCCGATCCCAACGCACCTTGATTGTTGGCGGCCAGGCACCGTCAGACGGCATTGACGCATCCTTCCCCCTTGGCTCACATAGGACTGGATCGTCTCGCGCGGCGGCGGCTTGATAACTCCTAGGTCTGTTGCGCTAGCCCTCAGGCTTGCGAACAGGTCGATACTTCCTTACCAGCCTGCTTGGTCCTTCAGAATTGACACCGTCCTCGTGATTGAACTATCTGAGTTGTCCACGACGAGGTGATGGATCGAAGCAGCTCGAAGGATGGCTGCAAGGTCTGCCGCGGTCTTAGGTGCCATTCCAGCTCGGACGCGTTGTCGGCGTGGCGCAATCCGAGCCTTCTTGCCAGAGTGGCAGCGTCGGCTTCCAGCCGACAAATGAGGAGCCCACTACTCTGCACAGCTGCCTCGTACGGCGGTATCTCGCTGGCTTCCTCGACAACGCCGGCGAGGATGAAGTGCTCGACACCGGCACGGCGATATACGTGGAGCCTGTTTCATAAGACGTTCCCCGTAGGGCCGGACTTAGTGCGAGACTGTCCCGAAATCGGCACGTGGGAGGACTGAATGCGCGCATCTGGTCCGCTTCGTGGTTAACCCTTGGCCGCAGGAGATGTTGATCGTCGTCGAAGATGATCTGCAGCCGCTCCCTGATCTGCTGTGGGTCCGGGAGGCCTGGAATCTTTCTCCGGTCGTGCTCGATCTGCCTCCGTTGCT
>JACMOZ010000166.1 GCA_014377785.1 Aeromicrobium sp. | reverse complement strand
GATTTTTTATAACCCAACACTCATGAGTGAAGCCGACGTTCAAACTTTCATTCAGGCCAAGGGCGCTGGATGTGTCGCGGCTGCAGGCGGACCCGCCTGTCTGAAGGACTACCGCGAATCGAGCGTGCCGCGGTTGGCCAATAAGTATTGCGGAACGTCCTACCAAGGCGGCACCAACGAGCTCGCCTCCCGCATCCTCTTTAACGTCGCGATCGCCTGTGGCATCAATCCCCAGGTGCTTCTCGTGACGCTGCAGAAGGAGGAGGCGCTGGTCACCTCGGCCAGGCCCAACGCTGGCATGTACAAGATCGCGATGGGCTACGGATGCCCGGACACGGCCGCCTGCGATACCCAGTACTACGGTTTTGCTAACCAGCTGTATTCCGCTTCGAGGCAATTTCAGATCTATGCCAAGGCGCCGGGAAGCTTCAATTATCGCGCCGGCCAGACCAACAACATCCCCTGGAAGCCGCCGACCACAATCAAGGACTGTGGGACCAGTCAGGTTTTCATCCAAAACTCCGCAACCGCCGGGTTGTACAACTACACCCCCTATCGCCCGAACCAAGCCGCGTTGTCCAATCTGTACGGTCAGGGCGACGACTGCTCGAGCTATGGAAATCGCAATTTCTGGGTCTACTTCACCGATTGGTTCGGCTCGACCACCGTATCCGCCGCGGCGACGTCCTTCGTCAAGTCTGTCTATCAAGATGTCCTCGCGCGCCAGCCTTCCGCCGGGGAGACGATCAACTGGGGCAAAGCGGTCATGGCCGGAATGCCGCACAGCCAGATCGCCGGCGCCTTTGTCAACAGTGACGAGTTTCGACTCTTGAAGATCGACGAGGCGTACCGAACGGTTCTCAACCGCGAACCAGAGGACTCCGGTCGAATGTCGTGGCTCAGTGGAATGCGTCAGGGAACACTCGCGCCCGACGACGTTTCGCGCATCTTCTTCCAGGCCGACGAGTATTACAACATCGCGGGTGGCACCGACCCGCTCTTCGTTGCGTCGGTTTATCAGAAGATCATCCAGCGACCCGCAGTCCAGGCAGAGATCGATTACTGGTCGGGGCTGCTTCACACCTATGGACGCGCCGGCGTCGTCAACCTCATCTGGTTCTCCGTCGAAACCGAGCGAGCTCGTGTCGCGACGATGTACCAGGCCTACCTTGGCCGGACGCCGGACTATCCCGGGCTTGTGCAGTGGGCAGACTACGGGTTGAAGAACGGCGATTCGGCTCTGAGATCCGCCATTCTTGGCAGCGAGGAGTACAGCATCCGAGCCATCTCACGCTTTCCGTAGGCGTTTGCGGCGCTGCCGGTCGAAAGGCTGTCGGCGAGGGCACGTCGAAGCCATGTCCAGAGGTTCACCGGCAGAGGAATCCGAGCTGCTCACGATTTTGCGAACTGCATTTGCCTCGTCGCAATTCGACCGCTGACCGGCCAGCCATGCGGGTTGTCTCGGTGTGCTCCTGTGGTACATTCAGTGGTTTGCATTTTTCCGTCCCGCGAAAGGTCCTCGGCTGTGGAGTTAAAACGGCGTGTTCTCGTCGCTGGTGGTTCCGGTTTCCTCGGGTCGCACCTGTGCGAGAGCCTTCTCGAGCACGGGTACGAGGTTGTCGCTGTGGACAACTTGATCACCGGGTACGCCCAAAACGTGGCGCACCTGCTTTCTCATCCAGACTTCAGCTTTGTCGAAATGGACGTGGTTAATGCGCGGCAGATCAAGGGACGCTTCGATCTCGTTCTGCATTTCGCCTCGCCGGCGTCACCCCCGCACTACATGCGTTTCCCCCTCGAGACCCTCCACGCTGGATCGGTCGCCACCGAAGAACTCCTCGAGGTGTCGCGCCGCGACGGTGCGCGCTTCATCATGGCGTCAACCTCCGAGGTCTACGGCGACCCTCAGGAGCATCCTCAGACTGAGGCCTACTGGGGCAACGTCAACCCAAACGGTCCCCGTAGCGTGTATGACGAAGCGAAGCGATACGCCGAGGCCTTGACCGCCGCGTTCCGACGCAGCTTCGGTGTCAACACCGGGATCGTGCGTATTTTCAATACGTATGGCCCGAGGATGGACCCGAACGATGGACGTGCAGTGCCTGCCTTCGTCATGGCCGGGCTGCGAGGCGAACCGCTTCCCCTTCATGGCGATGGCAGCCAGACTCGGTCTCTCACCTACGTTTCGGATTTGGTCGAGGGCATCCTGGCCATGGCGTTCAGTGACGAGGCGGGACCGATCAACCTCGGGAACCCACGAGAACAGTCGCTCATCGAAATCGCTACGCTCATCGTGAGGTTGACCGGCGGAAAATCCACCATCATCACGCAACCTCGGCCCGTCGACGACCCGGAGCGACGTAAACCGGATATATCTTTGGCGAGAGCTGCACTCGGGTGGGAACCCGTCATCGGCGCTGAAGAAGGCCTCGCGCGAACCGTGGACTGGTTCAAGACCCTCGTTTGATTAGGACACCAATGAAACTTTCTATCCTCACGCCCATCTATAACGAAGCGAAGACGCTGCAAAAGGTTGTCGATCGGCTTCTGTCAATCGAATTTCCGACAGAAGTGGAATTCGTCCTCGTCAACGATGGAAGCATCGACGCGACGCGCGAGATTCTTGATAACATCACCGACGCCCGCGTCACGGTCTTTCATCAGTTGAAGAACCAGGGCAAGGGCGCGGCGATCCGCAAGGCGGCCGAGATAGCCACCGGCGATTACATCATCATTTGTGACGCGGATGAGGAGTATCGCCCACAGGAGATCCCGATGCTGATGGAGCCGATCCTTGACGGTGAAGCAGATGTCATCTACGGCACCCGCACCTTCGGCAGCCACACGTCGTTCTCGTACTGGTACGTGATCGGCAACCGCGGGGTCAACCTAGTCGCCAACGTCCTCTTCAATGCCTACGTCTCCGACGTTGAGACGTGCTTCAAAATGATGCCGCTCAAGCTCTACCGATCGCTGAACATCACCGAGAACGGCTTCGGAATGGAGGCAGAGGTGACCGCGAAGCTTCTCGCCCGCGGCTACCGTCCTTACGAGGTGCCGATCAGCTACAAGGCTCGCACTCGGGCGGAGGGCAAGAAGATCACTGCCCGAGACGGATTTGAGGCCCTCTGGATCCTCCTCAAGATCCGTATCAAGGAAGGCTCGCGGCGCAAACCGCCGGAGCCGCTGGGGGAGCAAGCGGCATGACTCTCAAAATATCCGTCATCGGCACGGGATACCTTGGCGCCACTCACGCCGCAGCGATGGCAGAGCTCGGGTACTCGGTCGTGGGCGTGGAGGTCGACGCTGGTCGCCTCGCGAGCCTTCAGCGCGGCAAACTTCCCTTCTACGAGCCCGGTCTCGAAGAAGTCATGGTTTCCAACATCGAGGCCGGCCGCCTCCGCTTCACCAACGACGCCGCACAGGCTGCGGCATGGGCCGACGTACAGTTCCTCTGCGTGGGCACACCCCAGCAGAAGGGCCTGCAGAGCGCAGATCTCTCGTTCGCATTCGCAGCGATCGACGCGCTGGCCGCGCATATCAAACCTGGCGCATTGGTAGTGGGCAAGTCCACTGTGCCGGTGGGAACCACCCGCGTGCTCGAGCAGCGCTTCCTCGCCGCGCAACCGCACCGCACCGACGTGAAGTTCGCTTGGAACCCTGAGTTCCTCAGAGAGGGCTTTGCTCTTGAGGACACCCTCCACCCCGACCGGGTGGTGATCGGCATCAATGATGCCGAATCTGAGGCACTGTTGCGCAGTGTGTATGCGCCGATGATCACGGAGGGAATCCCGTTTATTGTGACGGACATTGCCACCGCGGAACTGGTCAAGGTCGCCGCTAACTCGTTTCTTGCTACCAAAATCTCCTTCATCAACGCGATGGCGGAAGTCTGCGAGGCTGCCGGCGGCGATGTCACGACCCTCGCCGAGGCACTCGGCCATGATGTGCGCATTGGCAATAAGTTCCTCCACGCCGGCGTGGGATTCGGCGGCGGATGCCTGCCGAAGGACATCCGGGCGTTTGCGGCCCGAGCCGAGGAGATCGGGGCAGGCAAGGCAGTCGCTTTCCTCGGCGAGGTCGACCAGATCAACCTGCGCCGGCGCGACCGGATTCTTGCGCTCGCGCGCGTACTGCTCAATGACGACGACCTCACCGGACGTCGGATCACCGTGCTCGGAGCGAGCTTCAAGCCCGACTCGGACGATATCAGAGACTCGCCGTCGCTTGCCGTTGCGGTGCTCGCGCATGAGGCGGGGGCGATCGTCACCGTCCACGACCCCAAGGCAATCCTGAACGCGCAGCGGGTGCATCCGGAGCTCGGTTACGAACACTCCCTCGAGGATGCCGTTCGTGGCGCCGAGATACTCCTTCACCTGACGGAGTGGCGCGAATACCGGTCGGCCGATCCGGCCGATCTCTTCAACCTCGTCGCGCTGCCTAACATCATCGATGGGCGAAACGTTCTCGATCACGGCCAGTGGTCGCAAGCCGGGTGGGACATGCTCGCCCCCGGGCGTACCCTCCCCCTGCGGGTTCCTGTCGGCTGATTGTCGCTACCGTGCCGGTCGCGGCGGTAACCTCCCGGTTCCCGCCGCGACCTTCGCGACTAGGGGGTATTCGCCCGGGTGAAGTATTCGTCCGAGGCTGCAAGCGCAGCGGCGAGGACGAGATCACCCTGGTTGAACACGAAGGGTGACCAGTTCGCCACGGCACCGTTCTCGGCCGCACGCCCAAGAAGCGTGGTGTAAAGCGCATTGATCCGCACGGACAGGGTCTCCGGCGACTGGTAGAAGCCGAAGGCCACGGTATCTCGCGGCATACCGTTGCCCAGCGCGGCGACCCAACCGTTCACTCCTCCTGTATCTCCTGTGCGGTGGAGGAGCTTCGTGTAAAGGTCGCTGACCCACGTCCTGTTGTCGTTGTGGCCTACGGTAGAGAAATATTCGGCCGAGGAGTAAAACGCCGAGGCGATCTGCGCCACGGGCATCCCCCCCTGCGCAGCTCGGATCCAACCCGCTAGGCCCTGGGCATC
>JACMOZ010000165.1 GCA_014377785.1 Aeromicrobium sp. | reverse complement strand
GACACCGTCAGCAGTCTCGTCGACCTCCGCGCCGTCGCCGCTGCCGCTGCCGCTGCCGTCACCGTCGACACCAGGAAACAGCGCGACTGGCGCTGCGGGATGCATCCCGAACGGCATCGCGATCCCCGCGGGCGCGACGACGGCGATCATCGGGGACGTCGACGGCGACCAACAGCCGGACACGGAGTTCTACACCGAGGTCGGTGCGTTCAGCTACGGCATCCATACCGCATCCGGGGCCACGGTGCTCCTGCCCGATGATCTCGCTGGCCCCGGCGCGCACAGCGGATGGAGCGCCCCGCTGGATGGCCCCGCCATCGTCGCGACGGTACTGGATGACGGGCGCTCGGCGTCGCTGCACGCGTTCATTAACTGCAGCTTCGTCACAACGATGGGCACAGACGGACAGCCATACCGCTTTTTACTCAACGGCTTCGGAGAGCACGGAACGGGTGTTGCGTGCAACAACCGAAATGGCGGAACCCTCATCGAGGGTGCCCTCGCCCAGAAGCGCGGTGACGGGCTCTACGACATCCAGTGGACCCAGATCAATATGTCTGCGGACGGCACGACAGCCACCAACGGGACCACTGAGACCCGGTACGCAGGCCTTGCCGAATCGGATCTCCTGGTAAAGCAGGCCATGGGCAGCTACTGCAACGACGTACCGAAAGTCTCGACTAGCGGCAGGTAACAAAACCCGTGCCCTCATCTCGTAAGCACCTGCCCCTCGCCCGGGAACAGGTGATCTCCTACGTCTTGTATCCCATGGGATTTGAGGCACTTCGGTTTTGCGACACATTCGGATTCGCGCGGCGGAATTGCAAGGCGGTCCATTGATACGCACCTCGGAGTGGGGATGCTAACGCTCCCCGTTAGCGACCTCCTCGATCCAGTCCACTTCTTCATCGGTCAAATGAGTTCCATCTGAGTCTTTTCGGCCGGACCATGAAGCGTTCGGCCCGACCTCACCGCTCGCGGCTTCGAGCGTGGCGATGATGTCAGCAGAGAGCGCATCGCCGTTGTTGGCGATCAACCAGTCTTGTGTCGGCGCGTCCAGCAGGGACCACCACTTTTCGATGGGCATGTCTACCGGAACTTCCTGCGGTAGGCATTGATTGCCAGGGCGTAGGCCACGACGGAGATGCCGACGAGCCACGCGAGGGCAATCCAGGAGTCGCTACCGACGGGTTGTTGAGTGAAGAGCGCTCGGATGACGTTGACGATTGACGTGACGGGTTGATTGTCGGCGAACCAGGCAACCGGGCCGGGCATCGTGTCCGTGGGCACAAATGCGGAGCTGATGAACGGAAGGAAGACCAGCGGGTAGCTGAAGGCGCTGGCACCGTCGACACTCTTAGCCGATAGGCCGGCGATGACGGCGACCCAGGTGAGTGCGAGGGTGAACAGGATCACAATGCCGGCGATGGCGAGCCAAGAGGTCGCAGGTGCAGCTGTGCGGAAACCCATGATGAACGCGACACTGATGACGACTGCGACCGACACCAGGTTTGCCGCGAGGGAGGTCAGGACGTGTGCCCAGAGCATGCTTGATCTCGCGATCGGCATGGATTGGAAGCGCTCGAAGATGCCGCTCTGTAGGTCTAGGAACAGCCGGTAGGCCGTATATGCGATACCCGACGCGACTGTGATGAGAAGAATTCCCGGGAGCATGTAGCTGAGATACGAGTCGGTGGAGCCTGTGCGGATGGCACCTCCGAGGACATAAACGAACAGCAGCATCAACGCGACAGGGGTGACCACCGTCGTAATAATCGTGTCTGGGCTCCGCACGATATGGCGAAGCGACCGGCCGGTGAGGATGCCAGTGTCGCTGAGGATGTTGGTGCTCATCAGGATTCCTTTCTCGGTTCGTCACCGACGAGGGCAAGGAAGACGTCCTCGAGTGAGGGTTGTTTCTGGACGTATTCCATCGTTGCCTCGGGGAGGAGTTGTCGGAGTTCTGCGAGGGTTCCGTTTTGGATGATTGTGCCCTCATGAAGGATCGCGATGCGGTCGGCGAGGTATTCGGCTTCATCGAGGTACTGCGTGGTGAGCAGGACTGTGGTGCCGCCTTTCGCGAGTTGCTTGACCGTTTGCCATACCTCCACGCGCGACTGAGGGTCGAGCCCCGTCGTCGGTTCGTCTAGGAAGATGATGGGAGGGTTGCCGATGAGGCTCATGGCGATGTCGAGTCGGCGTCGCATGCCACCTGAGTAGGTTGATGATGCTCGATTGCCCGCGTCGGTCAGAGCGAAGCGGGCAAGTAGCTCGTCAGTGATGGCCCCTGGGTTTTTCAGGCGACGCAGCTTTGCCACGAGCACCAGGTTCTCTCTTCCAGAGAGCACCTCGTCGACCGCAGCGAATTGACCGGTGAGGCTGATTGACTCGCGTACGTTACTGCCGTGCGTAGCAACGTCGAACTGATTCACCGTCGCCGAGCCCGCATCGGCTTTGAGAAGCGTCGACAGGATGCGCACCAGCGTGGTCTTACCAGCTCCGTTGGAGCCCAGCAGCGCGAGGATGCTTCCCGCTTTGACGTCTAAGTCGACCCCGCGGAGCACGTGCACGTTTTTGAACGACTTTTCTACGCCGCGAACGCTGATAGCTGGGGTCTCGAGTACGGGGATCATCATTTGGCTTGCTCATCGATCGCGCGGTCAATCGAGTCCGCCAGGCGGGCGCGCTCTTTGCGGATCCAGCTGCCACCGGCGTAATTATCGAGGAACGTTTCCGCGAACTCCGCCGGGTCGTCTCCGACCAGCAAGCGAATCGGCGTAGCATCGGCCGCGCTCTGTTCAAGCAGATCGGCTAGATCACCAAGCATGGTGACGAGGGCTTTACCGTCGTCGCTTGGGCCCATGTACATCAGATAACGCTCGAGGGCCTTCGCCGCCTCCCGGTATCCCGCGGGAAGCTTCTTCACCCGGGCCTTGTACTCCAGATAACTCTTCTTATCGCCGAGATCTCCGACGAGCTTGTCGATCCACATGGTCACTTACCTTCCTGGCGGAGCCGTTCCAGTCGTTCTGTGAGGAAGCTCCAAGTCCTCCAGAAGTCGTCGAGGTAGTCGACGCCGGATGTGTTGAGCGAATAGACCTTGCGGGGCGGACCCTTTTCCGACGGCACTTTCGACACGTCGACGAAACCGCGCTGTTCGATCCGAACAAGCAGCGCATAAACGGTGCCTTCAGCGATTTCGGTGAAGCCCTGGTCGCGCAGTCGCGCTGTGATCTCGTAGCCGTAGGCGGGCTGCACGGCCAGCAGAGCGAGCACGATGCCTTCCAGGGTGCCTTTGAGCATCTCTGTCATCTGTTTCGCCATGAAGCCCCTATTCGCTACTCGGTGATGCTGACTACCACTAGATAGTAACACCGAATAGCGCATGTGCAAGAAGCAAAACCGCCGATCGGACCCAGTCGCAGGAGCAGGCGATCAGTGAGGTTCACGACATAGCAACGACGAAGCGATCAAGGGCCGCTCATCGGCGCATGGCTGCGGGACGAGTCGCGTCCGATCGAACACGAGGAGCCGCGAGCCGAGGGCGCGCCGTCGCAAAACCCTAGGGATACAAGACGTCTCACGCCCATGTCTCGACTCCCTCCGCGTTCCCCGGAATCGTGCGGCGCGCCGATTCTCATAACTACGTCGCATAACCGCATGCCTGAACCGTGGTACTCACCATTAGTTATGAGACACCCCGGGAGCAAAGATGACGAAACTGATCGGTGTCATTTTTCGAAGTCGTCTGCACAAGTGGTCGTACTCGCGCTCACACCTCGCTCCAGCCATCGACGAACCTCAATTCCCGTAAGGGCAATCTTCTACGGGCTCCCCGTACCACTGGGCCTACCGACGGTGGAAGCGTGGCCAGAAGAGCCCGAATGGGAACGAAGGCGGGAACGGAATGCGCGCAGATACTCTGGGATAGTGATTACAAACGATTCGGTCTCTATCCGCGCAGTCCGAACCTCAGACTCGTCCCAGTGGGCTGAGCTCTATCGGGGCTATCGAGACTTCTACGAGCTGTCTCCCGATGACAGCATCGTTGAGCGTGTCTGGACCTGGATCAATGACGACTCGAATGAAGTGAATGCGTTCGTCGCCACCTCCGAGGATCGAATCGTGGGGCTCGCGCACTATCGACGATTTTCTCGTCCCTCAACTGGCAGCGTGGGTATCTACCTAGACGATCTGTTCACGGACTCGAGCGCTCGGGGCGCCAGCGTCGGGCGCGCGCTACTGAGCGAACTCTCCGCGCTGGCCGAACGCGAAGGACGCTCAGTCGTTCGCTGGATCACCGCAGAAAATAATACTCGGGCCCGCCGTCTCTATGATTTGACCGCCACGTCTACCAAGTGGGTTACGTATGATCTGACGCCAGGGACACTATGACCGCGCGATAGTGCCATCGCTGTCCACTGGCTCTTCCATACTCCTCTGCACAAAACGCCCGTTTGCCCGTACTCCTCTGCACGACGCACGTTCAGGCGGCGGTGTCCCCGGCTCGTTGGATTGCCCGGTAGACCGTGGATCTGGCGACGCTGAAAAGTTCTGCGATCTGCGCGGTGGTGTGTTCGCCCCGTTGGTGGACCTCGACCAAGTGCTTCTCCTGCGCCAGGGACAGTTTGGGCTGCTTGCCGCGCAGCCGGCCAGCCGCTTTGGCAACTTGCATCCCTTCGCGGGTGCGTGCACGGATCAGGTCGGCCTCGAATTCAGCGACCATCGCGAGCACGTTGAAGAGGAGCCTTCCGACCGGGTCGGTGGGGTCGTAAACGGAGCCGCCGATGCTGAGCTTCACTTCACGAAGGGTGAGGTCATCGACGATGTCTTTCGCGTCGCGAAGCGAGCGCGCCAGTCGGTCGAGCTTGGTCACGACGAGGGTGTCGCCGGCTCGGCATGCGGCTAACGCTTCGCGAAGACCGGGCCGGGCCCGGTTTGTTCCGGTGAAGCCTTGATCGGTGAACGTCTTTTGGAGTGAGACCCCGAGGGCGGCGAGGGCGTTCTTTTGCGCGGTGAGGTCTTGGTCGTTGGTGGATACGCGTGCGTAGCCGATAAGCATTCCGGTCATGCTGAAGTGTACCGTTTATCCCCCCTTCACCAGGCATTTTATCGGGCGGATCTTACGGGAATCAGGCGCCCGCGGAACCATGCGGAACGTCTTCGATGCTCCGTGAGCGTTCGGGTGTTCCGGTCACCGTCCCCCTTGCGAACGGTTCGTCAGCTCGCGATACGAACCTGGAAGACGCAGTCACTTCGCACCCGCTGCTCCCATCTACAACGGCTGGAATGCGAACCTGTCCTCCGGTGAAAATAGGTACTCATGGTCGCAGCGGAACCCACGCAGCCACTGCTGGCCCTCGACGACGCGGAGATAGAAACCTTTCGGAAACGCCACGTCGTCACTTAATGGTGCCGAGGCGACCTTGAGCGCGCCCGCAGGTGACCTGCCGGCGGACAGAACCGAATCAGGCGCGATCGCCTGCGACGCCATTGCGAGCCGGAGATACGGGCCGGTGTCCGGGGGGCAGAGCGCAAATCCTCGTTCACGGGCCACCGCGAAGACCTCCAGCAGCGTCGCCCCGGTGCGCAGACCGAGTTCACCTACATTGCGCTCGATGATGTTGATCTCCTCCTGGGCTCGCGGATCGAAGACCGTATGATCGAGCAGCATGTCGGCGTACGTGTTGAGCAAGACGCCTCGTGAGCCCAGTTCCGTCCGCAGTTCGGTGCGGGTCGAACCTCCGACGTTAAGACGCAAGACTCTCGTCTCATCTCCCTCACGTCGGCGCACGAAGCAAGGGTACTACTTCACCAGTCGGAGTCGAAGGTAACCAATTCCTTATCGGAATGGTGAGGCGTCCCGCTGACCGTTCGGCTATTGGGACGGCTGCGCAAGCCCGCTGTGGATGGCAGCGAATCCGCAGCGTACCGTGGCGTCTGCAGTCTGGCTCTGGTGCGGCGAAGGATATTCCGGCTTTCTCGCAGGACACGATTGAGCGACTGAGCCCTG
>JACMOZ010000164.1 GCA_014377785.1 Aeromicrobium sp. | reverse complement strand
AGCCCGGTCCGCTGGATCGAGACGCAGGATTTATTGTTCAGCGAGGAGATCGGGATCGAGCGTTTTGTCGAGATCGGCGTCGGCTCTGCACCGACTGTGGCTAATTTGGCCGCCGCCACGCTCAAATTGCCGGAACGTTATTTCCATGATGTCGAGGTGCTCAACTTCGATCGAGACAACGCTACTATTTTTTGCACCGATGAGGATCTTGTCGCCGACGAAGAACCCGATGTCGACGTCGATGAAGACGCCGAAACCCCGGCGGTCGTGCCGGCACCTTCGTTGCCGAGATCAGGCAGTGGACCGCGCCCGGATGACCTCTCCTTTGACGCCGCCGACGCGAGCCAGATCCTCATAGCGCTGTGGACCAAAATCCGGATCGACCAGATCGGTGCCGCCGACACTATCGAATCGTTGTGCGATGGCGTGTCCTCGCGGCGAAACCAATTGCTGGTGGACCTCAGTGGTGAACTTTCGCTTGGCGCAATTGACGGTGCCGCCGACGCAGTCATGCCGGCACTGGCCGAAACGGTTAATCGACTCGGCCGTGGCTATAAGCCATTTGGCCCAGTTTTGACCGAGGCGCTTGGCGACCATTTACGTAAGGTGCTCGGCCCTACGGGGCGCCGACAGTCATCAATTGCCGACCGCGTCACCGATGTGTGGCAGTTGGGCCCGGGTTGGGCACGGAGCGTCCTCGCAGAATTTGCGTTGAGCAGCAGGGATGGCGCAAGCGTTCGCGGCGGCACATTCAGCGACCATAGCGTGATTGCCCCCGCCGCCGATGTGGACGCAGCGATCGACTCTGCCGTAGGTGCGGTCGCTGCCCGACATAGTGTTGTTGTCGATCTTCCCGCTGTTGACGGGGGAGGAGCGACCATCGATTCGGCGGCACTCGGGGAGTTCACTGCCCAGATAACCGGACCAGATGGTGTGCTGGCTTCTGCCGCACGCCTTGTCCTCGATGAGTTGGGACTCATCGAGCGGACGGGCGTGGCCGCTGTCGACGCCATAGACGAGGAAGTGCTCGAACGCGTGTCCGCGGAGTTGGGCGACGATTGGGTAAGGCTCACGAAACCTGTGTTCGATCCGGCCAAGGCGGTCCTCATCGACGATCGGTGGGCATCGGCTCGTGAAGACCTCGCTCGCATCTGGGCCGGAGACGATTGCTCGGCCAACTTTACCGCTGCCGGTGAGACGGTCGCCACGCATGCGCGCTGGTGGGCCGAGCGTGCGGGTGCCGAAGGCAGGTCCGGGTTGGTCGAACGCTACCTGTCAATTGCCAGGGAATCCACCGTCAAATCGGACGGTTTGTGGGCCGAAGACATAGCGGTGGTAACCGGCGCGAGCAGCGGATCGATTGCGGCCAGCCTCGCTGCACGCCTCCTTGCCGGAGGTGCAACGGTCATTGCGACTACGTCGAATCTGACTCACGAACGATTGACGTTCTATCGCACTCTTTATCGCGACAATGCCCGTGTGGGGGCAGCACTATGGGTTGTGCCGACGAATATGGCGTCTTTTGAAGACGTCGACGCCCTCGCCAACTGGGTCGGCGCAGAGCAAACCGTCTCACTTGGTGGTAGGACGAATGTCGTCAAGGAGGCAATGACTCCGACTCTTTTGTTCCCGTTTGCGGCCGCACCATTTTCCGGTGAACTGGTTGATGCCGGGTCTCTCGCCGAAATCGAAATGCGCATTCTGCTGTGGTCGGTCGAACGGCTTATCGGCGCCCTGAGCGCCCATGGACAGGACACCGACATCGGTGCGGTCCTCCATGTCGTTCTCCCCGGATCACCCAATCGCGGCATGTTCGGCGGCGATGGCGCATACGGTGAGGCCAAAGCCGCCCTCGATGCCGTCGTAGCAAGGTGGCATGCCGAGCGCATCTGGGGTGAACGCGTGAGCCTCGCCCACGCCGTAATTGGCTGGGTGCGTGGCACCGGTTTGATGGGTCACAACGATCCCCTGATCGGTGCGGCCGAAGCCGCGGGCGTGCGCACGTGGACACCCGCTGAGATGGCCGACGCGCTGCTTGGCACCTGTGATCGCGAATCACGGATCGCGGCACAACTGGCGCCACTCACTTTCGATTTCACCGGCGGTCTCGGACATTCGGGTCGTCTCGACCTGCGCGCGCTAGCCGCCGAAGTCGAAACGCAGGATCGAGTCGCGGACGAGTCTGAAACGGCGACGATTTTTGCGCTGCCGCCCTCGCCGGCGTTCGTTGAGGAGACGAGCGCGCCGGAATGGGACGACATCGAAGCGTCCGCTGAAGATCTCATAGTCATTGTCGGTGCGGCAGAGCTTGGCCCCTACGGGTCGTCGAGAACTCGTTTCGAGGTCGAAGTGAGTGATGAACTCTCGGTCGCGGGTGTGCTGGAACTTGCCTGGACAACGGGGCTGGTCGTCTGGGAGAACGAGCCGAAGGCCGGCTGGTATGACAGCGAATCCGGCGACTTTGTAGCCGAATCGCAGCTCGTGGAGCGATATCACGAACGCGTGGTCGCTGCCTGCGGGATCCGCACCTTCGGCGACGACGGATCCATCGTCGACAACAGTGCGCCGTTGCTCGCCTCGGTGTTCCTCGACAAGGACCTCACCTTCGTGGTCACGAGCCAAGTCGAAGCGGAAGCGCTTCGTGATGCCGATCCCGCGCATACCCATATCGAGACCGGCACGGACGGCGATTGGAAAGTCACCCGCATGGCCGGCACGGAGATTCGGGTGCCACGGCGGATAAAACTGACCCGAACGGTCGGTGCTCAGATCCCCACCGGCTTCGACCCGTTGGTGTGGGGCATCCCGGCGGACATGGTCGACTCGCTCGATCGCGTTGCCGTCTGGAATCTCGTGTGCACTGTCGATGCGTTCCTCAGCAGCGGCTTCACACCGGCCGAACTCATGCGCTGGATCCATCCCTCGCTCGTCGCCAACACGCAAGGCACCGCAATGGGCGGTATGTCGTCCATGCACTCGCTGTTTATCGATACGCTGCTTGGCGAAAGCAAACCCAATGACCTGTTGCAGGAGGCGATGCCCAACATTATTGCGGCGCACGTTGTGCAGTCTTACGTCGGAGGCTACGGGCCGACAGTCAATCCAGTTGCCGCGTGCGCGACGACGGTCGTGTCGGTCGAGGAGGGTGTCGACAAGATTCGCCTCGGCAAGGCCGAACTCGTCGTTGCCGGCGGCTTCGACGATCTCAGTGCCGAGGGAATTCTGGGCTTCGCGGATATGTCTGTGACCGCCGATTCGGCGGAAATGCGCGCAAAAGGTATCGACAATCGCTACTTCTCGCGCGCCAATGATCGCCGTCGCGGCGGGTTCGTCGAATCACAAGGGGGCGGCACGATCTTGCTCGCCCGAGGTGATGTAGCGGCGCGTATGGGGCTACCGGTGCTTGGAGTCGTTGCCTGGGCCGGATCGTTTGCCGACGGTATCCATACGTCGATTCCGGCTCCGGGAATTGGCGCGCTCAGCGCCGCACGTGGGGGGCGGGATTCCGATCTCGCGCGATCCCTCGGGCGCCTGGGCGTGAGTGCCGACGACATCGCGATCGTGTCCAAACATGACACGTCGACAAGTGCCAACGATCTTAACGAGTCCGAGTTGCACGAGGGGATCGCCGGTGCGCTCGGACGCAGCGCGGGCAACCCGTTGTTCGTCGTTTCGCAGAAATCGTTGACCGGACATGCGAAGGCCGGCGCCGGCGCATTCCAGCTGATTGGTCTGTGCCAGGTGTTGGCTGGGGGCATCATCCCGCCGAACCGCAGCCTTGATTGTGTCGACGAAGAAATGGCAGTCAATGAGCACCTGGTATGGCTGCGCCAGCCGCTGCCACACACCAGACTGAAAGCAGGACTGATCACCAGTCTCGGATTCGGGCATGTGTCCGGACTCATCGCCCTCGTCCATCCGCGGGCATTCCTGCAATCGCTGCCGGCGGAGGATCGCGACGATTATGTGGTGCGTTCGCGCCAACGCGCGGTTGACGGTCGTATGCGCCTTGCGCAGGCGATGTGCGGCGGCAAACCCATGTACGAACATCCAGCCGATCGCAGGCTGGGTGACGAGGGAATACGGGACCGCGAAGCAGCCATGCTGCTCAACCCGCTGACAAGACTGGGTTCAGATGGCGTCTATGAATAGGCCAGGAGAGCGATTGGGCCCGAGGGCACGCCTCGGTTCGCCACCTGCGAGGGCCACCTGAGTGGCGATGTCTTGGGTACCACCCCAGTCGCTCTGGTGGTACCCAAGACATCGCCGAACCGCGCCGAGATTAGCTGGCGATGGTCTGGATGCGGGCGTTGATGGTTTCACGCTCGGTGGCGTTAAGCCCGCCCCAGACGCCGTACGGTTCCTTGACCGCGAGGGCATGACGCAAACAGGCTTCGACGACCGGGCATACGGCGCACAGGGCCTTGGCCGCCGTTTCGCGTGCTTTGCGGCGCGGTCCGCGTTCGGCATCCGGAGAGAAGAATGTCTCGGGATCGACGTCGCGGCAAGCGCCTTCGTATTGCCATTCGTAGACTTCCTGGAGTGGCATGGGCAGTCGGGCGATGCTTGCCATGATCAGGCTCCCATCTCGGCGGGACGGGCAATCTGCACTTGGTGCACATTGAGATAACCGGTGGCGAAACCGGCCTCGCAATACGCGAGGTAGAACTCCCACATCCGGCGGAACGTCTCGTCGAAGCCCTGCACGTTGATGGCCGGCCAGTTGCCGTTGAAGTTGTCGCGCCACTGGTGGAGCGTCTTGGCATAGTGCTTGCCGAGAGACCGCTGCGCTGTCATTTCGAGTGTCGTGTGCTCGGCGAGTGAGTTGTTGATGGCGTCGAGCGACGGGATGAGCCCTCCAGGGAAGATGTACTTCTGGATCCAGCCGTATGAGTTTCGCGTCGCGAGGTAACGGTGGTGGGCCATGGTGATGGCCTGAATCGAGACCTTGCCGCCGGGGGCGAGTAGACGGTCGATCGTAGCGAAATAGGTCGGCCAGTATTCCTCGCCGACGGCTTCGACCATCTCAACGCTGACGATCGCGTCGAATTTGCCGCGGACTTCACGGTAATCGATGAGTTGAAGGTCGACATCGACCTCTTCCTCGACGAAGCGGTCCTTGGCTAAAGCCGCCTGCTCGTGAGAAATCGTGATGGTCGTGACTTTTGCGCCGCGTTTGGCGGCCCGGATTGCGAGGGCGCCCCAACCACTGCCTATCTCGAGAACGCGGGTGCCTTCGCCGACTTCGGCATAGTCCAGGATCGCATCGATCTTACGGATCTGGGCCATCTCGAGGTCGTCGTCGCCAGCGGCGAACCATGCCGACGAATAGGACATCGTCGGGTCGAGAAACTGGGCGAACAAGTCATTGGACAAGTCGTAATGGCGCTCAATGTTCGTGCGCGAACCGTGGATCGAGTTGCGTTCGTGGTGTGGCAGTTTGTCGTCAACGAGTCGGCGCAGGCGCTGCAGAGGTCGCGGCACCAAGGTGGCCATCCGTTCGGCGAAAGGCGTCAGGAGTTCGGCAAGATCGGTGCCTGGACCAGCGGTCCAGTCGCCGGCCATGTAAGCCTCGCCGAAACCGATTTTGGTGTCAGTGCCGAGCCGGGAAAAGAATGCCGCGGGGCGGACAAGGTGCATTTCGGGGTCCCCGGCGTTACCGGCACCCCATGCGCTTCCATCGGGAAAACTGAGGTGGACTGGAAGTCTGTCGACGGCGGGCCGCATTATCGCTTTGGCTATACGCGCCTTCACCGGCGTTTTCGGGGTGTGAGCGATGGCCGGCCAGCTGGTGGTCGCAATTTCACTCATTTGGTGCCCTCCTGCGGTTGATGTGGAGGTCGCGTAACTACGGGGAGTTTTCGCAACCAGAGCCATACACCATGTATTCGGATCAACAGGCTGATCCGATGGGTCAATAATGGAAGTTTTACCAATAATTTTGTGAGCCGCCGTGCGGTGGCCGGTTTTGGCTCGCCGCTGAACGTCGCACTGAAGACAGCTGAGCCGCCTTGGCGCAGGATGACTGAGGTCGAAACGTGAGCCGGTCCGAGTTTGAACTGCAGGTCATAGCCGCCGTCGACGGTGAAGAACGGCGACACATAAAACGCTTTGTCGGCCTGGGCGCGGCCTTCGGCGTCGGGGGCGAGCAAGTAGGCGTGCCGTTCCCCGTAAGTGTTGTGGACCTCGGCGACGAGACACGTCAGCGTGCCGTCATCGGCGATCACCCAGAAGACGCTGAGCGGATCGAACGTGTGGCCGAAGACCCTCGCGTTGGCAAGCATCAGCATCCGTTGACCGGTGACATCAGTGCCTTGGGCCGCGCAGAAACGTTCGATGTTGTGTCGGATGCTCAGCGTCGGATCGCCGATGTGGTCCGCGGCATAAAACCGCGAGAAACTCCGCAACGGCCGGCGCATCGCCGGCAGATCGTCGAGATCGACAAGCCATTGGTAGACGTGATTCGTGAAGCGGTGGCGCAAGGGGGTGCGCCGGGTATGCGCGACGCGTCCTTCGACGAGGGCAGGGATGGGCGGGAGGTTAAGGATGGCTAATCCCATGACACACCGAGGGCCAACGCAGCGTTGACGCCGGACCGGCAACCGTCTTCATGAAATCCCCAGCCGTGATAAGCGCCGGCGAAAACGGTCTGCTGTGTGTTCAGGGTGGGCAACTGGGACTGCGCGGCGACAGAGGCGGGGGTGTAGATGGGATGGGTGTAGTCCATCCGCGCCACGATTTTGTTCGCGTCGATGCGTTCGGTGGCGTTGAGAGTGACGAGGAACGGTTCGCGGCTCTCGATTCCTTGCAGCCGGTTCATCCAGTACGTCACCGCCGTCTGTTCGCTTCGTTCGTTGCAGGTGTCCATCCGGTAATTCCAGGCCGAACGCGCTGCCTCTGCCTTCGGCAAGATCGAATCATCACGGTGCAGCACCGTCTCATTGTTTGAGTACCCGAATGCGCCGAGGGTATTCATTTCCAGTTCGCTCGGATCAGTCAAAAGTGCCAGGGCGTGGTCCGCGTGAGTGGCGATCACGACCTTATCGACGCGATGCAGGGTCTGGGCCGAGTCGATGAGCTCGACGCCGTCGGGTGTGCGCGTGATCGAGGCGATGGGTGTCGACACGCGTACGTCGCCGATGGCCGCCGCGACTTTATCGATGTAGGAATGCGAGCCGTTGGTGACGGTGAACCACTGCGGCGAGCCCTTGATCTGCAGGAAACCGTGATGCTTAAGGAACTCGAAAAGGTAATGCGCGGGGTATTCCAGTGCCGTTTCGTGACCGGAGGACCAGACGCAGGAGACAACCGGGATCGCGTAATGTGACACGAAATAGTCGGAAAATTCGTTCTCGCGCAGGAATTCGCCGTACGTTTTCGGGTATTGCCCCTCAGCCGGCGCGGCTTCGCCTATGAGGAAGTCATCGGCAAGTCGCTGGAACCGTTTGATGGCCAGCAACATGCGGACATAGCGGGGGTCGAACAACCGCTGGCGCTGGGCAAAAATGCCCTTGGCACCCCGGCCGCCAGCATATTCGAGCCCGCATTCGTCGCAGTGGATGCTCATGCTCATCTCGGTCGCGTGGACGTCGATGTCGAGTTCGCCGAACAGTTTCCTCAACCACGGATAGGTGCGGTCGTTGTGAACTATGAAGCCGCTGTCGACCCGGTGGGTGGAGTCGGAATCCTCGATCGTGTGCGTATGCGCGTGCCCCCCGAGCCGGTTGTCGGCCTCGAAGACCGTGACGTCGTAGGACTTGCGCAAGACATAAGCCGCGGTCAGTCCTGAGACTCCCGAACCGATAACCGCTACACGTTGTCTTTCAGCCGAAACGCTCATATGGGTAGTTCGTTACAAAGCGCCGTCTGGATTGGCCTCGTCTGCGTCCTCACCTGCACGTTTGCTCGCTTCGCGGATCTCGAAGATCTCGGTCCCGAAGGTCCCGATCTCGGTCGTGATCTTGCGCGCACCATCGAACAGAATGGCAGCAATGTGACCGGCCGTACTGATCGCGGCTTCAGCCGATTGCTGGACGACGTCCTTGGCAATTTCGCGTCGAGTCAGTGCCATCGGTTGCGACCTTCCTATGCGGCGACTTTGGCGTCCTCGGTTTTCTGGTCACCATTATGTGACTCCGCACGAGCGGCCGCCTCAGCAGCCCACTTGCGCTGATAACGCTTGGCCCATTTGGCCTTGTCCTTCGGCGGTTTGGCGAGCTGCACGAGTTGCTTGGCGACGCTGAAGAGCTGCTTGGAGAAGCGCCCGGAGTTGTACTGGATCCCGTATTTGTCGCACAGTGCCCTCACTTCGACGGCAACCTCGGGGTAGCGGCGAGCGGGGATGTCGGGAAACAGGTGATGTTCGATCTGGTAAGACAAGTTGCCGCTCATGACGTGGAACAGCTTGCTTCCCGAAATGTTGCCCGAGCCGAGCAGTTGACGGAGGTACCACTGGCCGCGCGATTCGTTCTCGGCGTCCTTCTGCTGGAACGACTGCACCTCAGCGGGGAAGTGACCGCAGAAGATGATATTGAAGGCCCAGATATTGCGGACTACGTTGGCGATGCCGTTTCCGGCTAGCGTCGACAGGAAGAACGGTCCGGTCAGCGCCGGGAAAACGACGTAATCCTTGAGCATTTGCTTGCCGGCCTTGTTGCGCGCGCGGACCCATTGCTCCTTGCCTTCGGCATCTGTCTTCTTGCCGCGAAGGAAATCGTCCCAGGGAGTGCCGTGCGCCATGACGCCGAATTCGAAGACAAGCATGAGGGCAACGGCGTAGGCCGGGTTGCCCAGATACTTCCACGCATAGGGCTGATCGACATCGATACGGACGAGGCCGTAGCCGATGTCCTTATCCTTGCCGTGGATGTTGGTGTAGGTGTGATGGATGAAGTTGTGGGTGCGTTTCCAGTCCTCGCCGGGTGCCACGATGTCCCAGTCATAGGTTTGGCCGTTGATTTGCGGATCGTTCATCCAGTCGTACTGGCCGTGCATAACGTTGTGGCCGATCTCCATGTTTTCGATGATCTTCGACAACGAGAGCGCGGCGACGCCAGCAATCCAGGCTGGCGGAATGAAGGGAAGATACATCAGGGCGCGACCAGCGACTTCGAATCCGCGCTGCGTCTTGATGACCTTGCGGATGTAGTCGGCGTCGACCTGACCGAGATCGTCGAGGACCCGCTGGCGGATCGCGTCGAGTTCGTTGCCGAAGTCATCGAGTTGTTCATACGTCATCAGGTCGAGGCCGATGGTGGCGGGCTTCGTGGTGTCCTCGCCGATCAGTGGCTTCGGTGCCTGATTGTGATTGCTTGCGGTGCCGGCCGGAATGATGGCCCGATTTTGCTTATAGGGATGGCTCATGGTGTGGCTCCTTGGGGTCTGGAGGGAGATGGGGTCTAGAGGGCAACGCAGGCGTCGCCTACGGGGGTGCTGACACAGATCTTGATGACCTCGTCGGTGTTGGCCTGGACCTCGCCACTGATGACATGGCGTACGGCGCCGTGCTTCTTTTTGATAGCGCAGGTGTTGCACACGCCCATACGGCAGCCGTATGCGGGTTTGAGACCGGCGGCCTCCGCCTGCTCGAGGATCGTTCGACCGTCATTGGGCACTTCGAGGGTGCTGTCGTCAAACGTCAGCGTTCCGGTCGCATCGGCGGCGTCGAGGTTGACGCTGGGGATCTTGAAGAACTCGAGCCGGAGTTGGTCGAGGGCGCCGACCTCGTCGTAGGTGTCCTTGACGGTCTGGATCAGTCCGGCCGGTCCACAGATATAGGTGAGGGTTGAGCCGAGATCGATGCCGAGTTGCTTGAGGTGTTCAATGTCGAAACGGCCTTTGAGATCGGCACCGGGTGCGGGTTCGCGGGTATAGACACGCACCATCCTCACGTTTGGATGGGACTCGATGGCGTCGAGTTCGTCGCTGAACATTTCATCGGTTCGTGATCGGGCGTAGTGCAGGAACGTGACATTGCCCTGGTGGCCGGTGTCGACGAGCGTGCGCACCATCGACATCACCGGCGTGATCCCGCTGCCGCCGCTCATCAGGAGCAGGTTGTCGGGGACGTCATCGGGGAGGACGAATTCGCCTTCGGCCTGAGAGAGATATACAAGGGTCTTGGGCTGGAGTTCCCGGTGCAGGTACTGCGACACATAGCCGTCGGGGTGGGCCTTGACCGACACGCTGAACAACCCGTCTTGGCGCTGCGTCGAGCTGGACACCGAGAAGCATCGGATCCGGCGTTTGCCTTCGACTTCGACACCGAACTGCACATGCTGGCCGGGTTTGAAGCCCGTCCAAGTGCCATTGGGCCGGAGGACGACGGTGCTTGCGACACCGGTCTCGTGGATGACTTCCACGACACGGGCGCGCACATTGTTGACGGCAAGCATGGGGTGAAGCTGGTCGAGGAAATGATCGACCGTATGAGGGGTGGCCATGGTGGCAACGGCCTTCGAGTTGAGAGCCTTGCGGATGATGCCCATGGTGCGTCCCCCTTTCGGGATAATGGTTCATCGAGTGAACGTCTGTACACTGAATAATGCCGGAATGCGAAGGCATGCGCAAGCGACGCGGCCCGTGACGCGCAACACTTAGCCAATACTTAGTTCACGGGCGTACACCGAAAGAGGTCCGACTACGCTGTGACAGTGATTTCCGAGCCCGTTCCGACGCCCATGCGTCAGGCGCAAAAAGAACGCACGCGTGAGGCGATCCTCGCAGCGGCGTTGCGTCTGAGCCAGGAACAGGGATTTGCGCAGATCAGCCTTCGTCAGGTGGCCCGCGAGGCCGGCATCGTGCCGACCGCGTTCTACCGGCATTTTGCCGACATGGAGCAACTCGGGTTGACGCTTGTCGAACACTCCTTCGCGACTCTTCGCAAGATGATCCGCGATTCACAGCGCGATCCCCAAGTCTTCACCAACATCATCGACGCCTCGGCCGACATCCTGGTCGGGGTCGTCAAGGAGCATAAGGCGCACTTCGGCTTCATTGCCCGCGAGCGTTTCGGTGGCCAGGTTTCGGTCAGCAAGGCGATCCGGCACGAACTCGACCTGTTCGTGAGCGAACTCGCCGTCGTCCTGGCGCGCTTGCCCAACATTGAAAACTGGAGCAGCGAAGACGTCCAGATGGTGTCACGACTGTTCGTCCGCAACATGGTCTCGAACGCCGAAGAGGTCATCGAAATGCCCGACAACCGCCCTGATCTCGAGGAGGAGATCAAGGAAGGTGCCCGCCGGCAGATGCGGCTCATCGTCCTGGGTTTCCGGGACTGGAACTCCGACTCCTGAGTCTGTGTGGGCCCTGCGTCAACCGTTCTTCGCGTCAGCCTTTCTTCGCGACTTGGGCGGCGCCGTAGGTGTTCTGCGCAGTCGTCGCCAGGCGATCGAGCGCTTCTTCGAAGATGTCATTGCCGAGCCGGTCCTCAAGCTCCTGCAGGACGGCGGGATCGGCGTCGAAGTCGGCAGACCAGGTGACGTGCGAGGTCTTGGCGTCAGAGGCTTCGACCTGAATGGTCGCTTTGTGGCCGGTGATCGGAAACGGCGGCTCGGGCATGGAGTAGGACAGTGTCATCGCATTGTCATTGCGCTCGACCACAGTCACCACCAATTCCGGCGAAGCCTCGGGGCCATCGGGCGCGCTACGGAGTCGGGGATGCCACTGGGCGAAGTCTCCGATCAACTCCCATACCGAATCAGCCGGAGCGGCGACGAAGGTCTTTCGGGAAATGCGCGGCATGGATGTCCTTGTTTGGGCGAAGTCGTGCCTCCATTATGCCGTCAGGCCAGCCCAAGATCGTCGGCGAGTCTAATGAGGACTTGTTCGTAGTAGGCGTCGTAGTCGCTGACCGAACCCACCAAGTGCCCGAACAATTCAAATGAAATTGTCCCGAAGATCGCGCTCCAGGCCGCAATCGTGTGCAAGGCGACCTCCGGATCCTGGGCTGCGGGGGGAGCGTCGAGCGTTTTGATGAACTCCAGGGCTCCGGCGAGAGTCTTGCCAAGGCTCTTCGGCGTAAGCGGTGGCGGCGGTCGGACCGTTGCGCCATCGGCGTGCGCATCGAGCACGATCCTCACCAGCACGATCGTGACACGAGTCGCCGCCGGGATCGTGTCTTGCGGAGCCGCATAGCCGGGGACGGGGGAGCCATAGAGAAGCGCATAATCGCCGGGGTGCGAAATCGCCCACGTGCGGATTGCCGTGCACGTCGCGGTCCACCGTTCCAGGTAAGCACTTCGATTGCCGACGGCGGCGTCCGCATCCTCGGCGGCCGCGCCGAGTTCGTTGTAGGCCTCGATCAGCAGTGCTGTCAGCAAATCATCGCGACTTCTGAAATAACGGTAGACGGCCGAAGACACCATTCCCACATCACGCGAGACGGCACGAAGCGAGAGTTGGCCGGGACCGTGTTGGCTGAGTCGGACGCGCGCTGCGGCCAGTATTTCGGCGGTAATCTCGATGCGGGCACGTTCGCGTGCCGTCGTGGCTTTGCCGTCCATGACCTCACTCTGGCGTAAAGCGAGAGCAGATGCAACAAGCGAGAGCGATGCTCTTGCAAAGCCCCGCAAATCATGCCAGGCTGGCAACGAGAGCGGTGCTCTCGTAATTCTCAAGGAGAACGCCATGAACGATCGTCACATCGTCGTCGGCGCCGGACCAGTCGGCCGGCACGTTGCCCAATTGCTTGCCGAGCGCGGCTCCGAGGTCACCGTCGTGACGAGGTCAGGGACGTCTACCGGAATCGACGGCGTCAGTCACGAGCGTGCCGATGCATCGGATCCTGACCAGTTGAGTGCTATCGCTTACGGCGCAACGGTCCTCTACAACTGCGCGAATCCGGGTGTATACACCAGCTGGTCAAAAGTATGGCCGCCGCTGGCCGCATCCTTCCTCGAAGCCGCCGAACGCTCCGGCGCGGTACTTGCCATCGCCGGCAACCTCTATCCCTATGGGCCTGTCAATGGGCCAATGGCCGAGGGATTGCCCGACGCTGCAACGGACACCAAGGGCATACTCCGCGCCAGAATGTGGGCCGATGCCAAATCGGCGCATGGCTCGGGCCGGATCCGTGCGGTTGAAGTCCGCGGCTCGGACTACGTCGGTCTCGGTGTCGGTGACGGAGGCCACCTGAGTCGCCAGGTGCCGAGCATCGCGAAGGGGAAGCGGGCCTGGGTCATCGGCTCGGCGGACGAACCGCACTCGTTCACCGACGTCCTCGACATGGCAAGGATGCTCATCGCCGCGGCCGAGGATGACACGGCGCACGGTCAGATCTGGCATGCGCCGACCAATCCGCCTCGCACCCAGCGCGAAGCGATCACCGACGTGCTGGCAGCGATGGGCAAGCCGCCGGTGGGGGTGACCGGTATCCCTTCCGGTGTGATCCGGACTGCGGGCATCTTCTCGCCTCTGATGCGTGAGCTGAGTGCAATGTCCTATCAATGGATCCGACCGTATGTCCTCAATGACGTGGCGTCGCGGGCCCATTTCGGCGTCGTGCCGACCCCCTGGGACGAGGTATGCCGGCGTACCGCAAAACTTTCGCGGTAGCGGTGACTTAGCGTCCAAAACGCGCCGGCGAGTTCAAGGGGTGGACGCTACGTCACCGACCGACGTCTTCCGTGCCGCGGAACATGAGCATGGCGCATTTGTGCTGCCAGCCAAGGGTTTCGTACAGAGCCTGGCCGTCGCCGGAAGCGGCGAGTATGCCGGTGTCGGCTTCGTGCTGGATGGCCCAACTACTGAGCGATTGCATGACGAATCTGCCAAGGCCGCGGCGCCGAAATCGCGGCATGGTTTCGACCCGATCAAAGATCACATCATGATCGACGATCGCCAGATTGCCGGCAGCGGCAAGTTGGACTCCTTGAATGACATGAAGACTGACGCGATCGCCCTGGTCGTCCCACTGTGTCTCAAAACCCTGTGCCTCAAAACCCTGTGTCTCGAAACCGTCCGGCACGGGGGAGTCGGTCCGAGCAAGGGGGCAGGTCATCAGCGCTTCGTCGTCGCGATCGACGACCAGGCCGGCATGAGGGACCAAATAATGGTCGGGCTTGTTGGTGAATACCGTGACGACATCGCGGCTGTCGCCGTCGATCAGCGCGGTGATCGAGTCGAATTCCTCGTCGTTCGGTTCGACCAGCAGATATTCGAACCGGCGGGAGGCCATGAGCGCTTCGATGCGGATCACACCGTGCTCGTCCGTCCAAGGATGGCCGGTCGCGGCCGACCAGCCCTCGAGCCAACGCATCGCCAAGTTCTTCATCGTGCCATCGTCCCACCTACGTCAATTGTTTGACTCGCGAAATGCTGTCACTCGAGCGGCGGAACCTGCGACGGTAATTTGCCTGACTGATTCGCACATTTGTGCCAATATTCACAGCATGTAGGGAGCCCTACCGGCGCGACCTTGAACGGTCCATGACGGTCCAGATCGAGAGCCCATCTCCAGGCTTCGCCACTACGCCGACGACCTACAGGCTCTCATCGGCAAGGTCCGCGAACGCCATCCCCCTGACGCCGAATGAACTATGTAGTGAGGGCCTTGAGGCGTTCCCGGTACTCCTCGGGGCTGATGTCGCCACGGGCCAGCCGTTCGGCGAGGATCTGCTCGGCCCCTTTCGTTGCACTGCCTGCGTCCGAGGCCGCGGGTGGCACCGGGGGTGTCCGGGTGGTGTGAATAAACCACACGATCCCAAGTGCGATCAGTGCCCATACGCCCAGCATGACAAGGATCATTGCGACGCCCCAGCCGCTATCCATGTGTCCGTTATCCCAGTAGTTCATGGTCATGCACCTCATATTTCGTGGACCGGCCATTCGCCGGTGCCTCAACTTCAGAATGCGCGTATTTTGCCTCCGGCGCCAGAGTCGAAGGACCCGAGACGTTGGGATCACGTTCGGGTGACCCGAAAAGCGACATTACTAAGAAGCCCTGTCGAATCCAATCGAAGTGGGTACACGTGTTAGCGCGACTGAATGGGTGGTTTGTCAGAGGGCGGCCGTGGCGTCGCATCGTGGTGTCATTTGGTTCGGGCTTCACTGATACTCGTCGCAATCTTTCGCAACAGGCGGGCGAGTTCACGCTGCTCGGAGACGGTCAGGTCTTTGGTTGTTTCCGCTTCGAGGGCGCCCCATACGCTCATGATCGATTCTTGAAGGTCTCGACCGGCCTGTGTCAGCCACACGATTACCTGCCGGGCGTCTTCGGGTGATTTTTCACGTACGAGCAGCCCCGCCGCCGCTAGGCGTTGCACGGCCTTCGACGTGGTCGGGGCTGCGATGT
>JACMOZ010000163.1 GCA_014377785.1 Aeromicrobium sp. | reverse complement strand
GCTCATGAGTCTGCTTGTGGTTGATGGGCCAGCCGGCGCGCAAGGTACGGCGCGGTGGCACTGCCCTCGGCCGAGGCGACGTCGGTGGGGGTGCCGGTGGCGACCACCCTTCCACCCGCATCGCCACCGCCCGGACCGAGGTCGATGACCCAGTCGGCGGTGGCGATCGTGTCGAGGTCGTGCTCGACGAGGACGACGGTGTTGCCGGCCTCGACGAGCAGGTGCAGTTGTCGCAGCAGCAGGGCGATGTCGGCAGGGTGGAGGCCCGCCGTCGGTTCGTCGAGCAGGTACAGCGCGTGGCCGCGGCGAGCGCGTTGCAGCTCGGTGGCCAGCTTGATGCGCTGCGCCTCACCGCCGCTGAGCTCTGTCGCGGGTTGGCCCAGCCGCAAGTACCCCAGCCCCACCTCGCGCAGCGTCTCTAGGCTCCGGGAGGCCGCGGGGACGTCCGCGAGGAATCTCGCCGCGTCGTCAACCGTCATCGCCAGCACGTCGGCGACGGTCTTGCCCTCGTAGGTCACCTCCAGCGTCTCGGCGTTGTAGCGGGAGCCATGACAGGTCGGGCACGCCGCGTAGGTCCCCGGCAGGAACAACAGCTCGACAGCCACGAATCCCTCGCCCTGACAGGTCTCGCACCGGCCCTCGGCGACGTTGAACGAGAACCGGCCGGCGCCATAGCCGCGGGCCTTCGCCTCATCCGTAGCCGCATACAGCTTGCGCACCGCGTCGAACATCCCCGTGTACGTCGCGAGGTTGGACCGCGGCGTACGCCCGATGGGGCGCTGGTCGACCAGGACGAGACGGTCGAACGACTCGAGTCCCGACGCGTCCTCCACGTCGACCTCGAGGTCGGCCTGGTCGGGGTCCTCGGGCGCCAGGCCCAGATGGCAGCGCACGAGCTCGGCGAGCACCTGCGTGACCAGCGTCGACTTCCCCGACCCGGAGACGCCGGTGACCGCCGTCAGCACGCAGAGCGGGATGTCGACCGAGACGTCGGTGAGGTTGTGACGGGAGACGCCGCGCAGGTGCAGGTGGCCGTGCGGGGCCCGCGGGGTGTGGTCGAGGGGCTCGGCGCGCCCGAACAGGTACTTGCTCGTGGCGGACTCCTCGACGTCCTCCAGGCCAGCCACCGGGCCGCTGTAGAGCACGCGACCACCGCCCTCCCCCGCGCCCGGCCCGATGTCGATGACCCAGTCCGCGCGTCGTACGACGTCCATGTCGTGCTCGACCACGAAGAGCGAGTTGCCCGACGCCTTGAGCCGGGCCAGCACGTCGAGCAGCGGCTCGGCATCGGCCGGGTGCAGGCCGGCCGAGGGCTCGTCCAGCACGTAGACGACCCCGAACAGGCCGGACCGCAGCTGGGTCGCGATGCGCAGGCGCTGGGCCTCGCCGGGCGACAGGGTCGTCGAGGAGCGCCCGAGGCTGAGGTAGCCCAGGCCGAGGTCGAGCAGCACCTCGACGCGCGCGACCAGGTCGGCGCAGATCCGCACCGCCACCTCGTTGGTCTCCTCGGGCAGCTCGGCGACGGGCCGCAGGACAGCGACCACTTCGGCGAACGACATCGCGTTGACCTCGGCGATGGAACACCCGGCAACGGTGACCGCGAGCGCCTCCGGCCGCAGCCCGCTGCCGTAACACTCAGGACAGGGCACGCTCCGCACGAACCGCAACGCCCGTTCGCGCATCCGCTCGCTCGTGGAGTCGGCGAGCACGTGCATGACGTGCTTGCGGGCGCTCCAGAACTTCCCGTAGTAGCCGTGGTCGACCCGGTCACGCTGTGGCTTGATCAGCACCGATGGCTGCTCGTCGGTGAAGAGCAGCCAGTCCCGGTCCTTCTTCCTCAGCCTGCTCCACGGCTTCTCGATGTCGATGTCGAGACCACTCGCGATGCTGCGTAGGTTGGCACCCTGCCAGGCACCGGGCCAGGCCGCGATCGCGCCCTCGCGGATGCTCAGCGACGGGTCCGGGACGAGGAGGTCCTCGGCCACGTCGTGCACGACGCCCAGCCCATGGCAGCGCAGGCAGGCACCAGCGGCGGTGTTCGGCGAGAAAGCTTCGGCGGCCAGGTGCGCGGCACCCGACGGGTAGGTCCCCGCTCGTGAGTAGAGCATCCGTAGCAGGTTCGACAGCGTCGTGATCGTGCCGACCGTCGACCGGGAGCTGGGCGCACCACGCCGCTGCTGGAGGGCCACGGCCGGCGGGAGTCCGGTGATCTCCTGCACGTGCGGCGCACCGACCTGTTGAAGCAGCCGACGGGCGTACGGCGCGACCGACTCGAAGTAGCGGCGCTGCGCCTCGGCGTACAGCGTGCCGAACGCGAGCGACGACTTGCCGGATCCGGAGACCCCGGTGAAGGCGACCATGGCGTCGCGCGGGATGTCGACGTCGACGTCGCGCAGGTTGTGCTCGCTGGCGCCCCGCACGTGCACGAAGGTGTCTCTCGGGTCGTAGCTCACCATCGATCTTAACCCGCTGCGCGCGTGGAGGAGAATCCCGGGACATGACCTCCTACCGGTTCCTGGACGCCATGGGTGACGTCGTCGAGGAGGGCGACTTCGAGGACCACGCCGCAGCGCTCGCCTGGGCGAGGGACGGCGACCACGACGAGGACGTGCAGCGGGTCGAGTACCTCGGGCCGCAGCGTGACTTGCGTTGGGCGGGTCCGCTGTTCGACTGACAACGTAGGCCATCGAGGGCGCCGAGGGAATGTACGCGTACGGCGACGGGGAACTGGCACAACAGAGACAACGAGAACGTCCACCTCAAGGTCACCGTGCGGGACGCGGCAGACGGACGCTTCCTGCCCACCTTCCGGGTCAGCGCCGCCCTCACCTCACCCTCGGGCACCGTACTCAGACCACATGACCAGCAGCTCCCGCGGCCCGCTCGCTCGGAGGCCGGCGGCCGTAGAAGTGGGCCGTCACCAGCCGGTCGAACGTCCCGGTGGCAAATGGCAGGTCCAGTGCATCGCCCAGGACCACCATCCCTCCCGCAAGTCGCGGCTGGGCCACTCGGGCCATCGCCGGGCCCTGGTCGAGCCCCACCGTGAACCCACGCAGATGCCCGGTCAAGAACCCGGTGCCACAGGCAACGTGCACCGTGCGCCTCGGTGGCAGACCACGCACCAGTTCGACCACCCGCTGCACCTCGGCGTCCCACCCCGGTCGATCGCTATCGGCGAAGCGAACCTGCCCCTCGTACCACTCGTCGTGGTCCGCGGAATGCCGGTCGTGGTATTCCGCAGTCGCCGGATCCCGCGCCAACGCGGGCAAACGAGACGTCATGACCGAAGGACGCGACCCCGCGCGGGCTCATGCCCCTCTCAGCCTTCCCGATCCCGTACTCCGATCGGCTTGCGGTGATCGTCTCGCGGTCTGTCGGTCGCCCGCGCGCCTTTGCGTGGGTTCGTTGCCAGCGACCGTCGGACTCTCTCAGGCGTCGTCGACTCCTCGATCCGGGGTCGGCTCGGGCCCAGCATCTCTTTGCCCGCCGAACCAGTGAGCCGGCCCCGCAGTACCCTGCGCGCGGAGACCGTCCTGGCTCTGGGCTGCCCTGCGTGAGTCCGCAAATAGTCCGCAAGAAGTTCAGTCGGGACCGATCGCAACCAACGACGCCCGACGATGTCGACAACGCGTCTGCGCAGGTCAGATGGCATTTTCCGCGAGTAACCAACGATGATCGTCGGCCACCGCTTCACGGCGGAGTCGTTCCGCTTCAACGTGTAATCACCGGTTCATGCGTGCGACAGCACGTTCACGACGTTTCCCGAACCGTCGCGGAAAAAGAAGCGTCTAACGCCCCACTCTTCGTCGGTTAATGGATGGATGATCTCCAACCCTGCGTTTGCGGCGACCTGATTGGCCCCGTCGACGTCATCGACCTCGATCGATAGGTTGGGGTTGGTTGTTGCGGTCGCATCGGTAGTCATCAAACTCAGTTGTACCTGGATGTTTCCGGGCGTAGCCAGGGTGATGATCCAGCCATGATCCATCACGACCTCCATACCGAGGACTTGCATGTAGTGCAGACGCGCAGCGTCAATGTCAGCCACAGTCATCACCGGGACAACTCGCCGAACAGCCATTTGGCCAGTCTTGTGCGTTGTCGTTCGGGGGTCAACGATGACGACGATAAGTTTGAGGTGCTCGGCTGTCGCTGAGGTTGCTCGGCCACGGAAGGCGGTCGAGTTCGGGTTCTACGTCCAGCCAGATGTTTGTCAGCAGAGCCCGAACGTGCAAGTGGACTGAAGGTACGATCGGCAATGCCCGGCAGGAATGTGGGAGGTTGTGCCTGTAACAAGTCTTTCCATCCGTCCGGCTAGTCGAGCCGATCTTGCCGACCTGGCCACGCTCGAAGTCGAGGCAGGCCAGATTTTTCGCTCGGTAGGTATGCCGGAAGTCGCCGAACATGCGTCCGACATGAATACACTCCGTAACAGCCAGAAGCTGGGACGGATCTGGATCGCAGAAGTAAACGCCGGGATCGCCGGCTACATCGTCGCAACCGTCGTCGACGGGAATGCTCACATCGAACAGGTCTCGGTTTCTCCGGCCCATGGCCGCCAAGGCGTTGGACGCCGACTCATCCGTCACATCGAGGCATGGGGAAGAGACCACGATCTCCCGGCAACGACACTGACGACGTTCCGTGATGTGCCGTGGAACGGCCCCTATTACCAACGCCTGGGCTACAGAATGCTCAAGGTTTCGGAGATCGGAACCGAACTTGCGGCTGCGATCGAGTACGAGGAATCACTGCCCGGCATCGATCGATCCTTGCGCTGCGCGATGATCAAGGCAACCGATCGAGCCTCCTGACGTGCAGCAGGACGAGAGAATCGCAGTTGTGGGCACATAGCCACCACAATCGCGATTCTCTCGTCGGAACTAGAAGATCTTGCCCGGGTTGAGGATGCCGGTCGGGTCGAGGGCCTTCTTGATGTCGCGGTGCACCTGCAAACCGAGTTCACCGATTTCGATCGTCAATGGTCCGCGCTTGAGCAAGCCGACGCCGTGTTCGCCGGTGATGGTGCCGCCGAGTTCCAGGCCGAGCATCATGATTTCGTCAAACGCCGCGTATGCCCGAGCAGATTCGTCATCATCGTCGCTGTTGAAGACCACGGTGGGGTGAAAATTACCGTCGCCGGCATGCCCGACGACGCCGATCGTCAAGCGCTGATTGGCCGAGATTTTCTCGATCCCGGCGACCAGTTCGGCCAGACGATCGCGAGGCACACAGACGTCGTCAATCAGCGTGGTGCCCATGGTCTCGAGCGCGGTCAACACTTCGCGCCGGGCCGCAAGGAGAGCGTCGGCTTCTTGGTCAGTTTCGGCCAGTACGACGTCGACCGCCCCGGCCTCGCGCAAGATCGTCGCAATTGAGTCGATTTCGGCTCCACCGGCGATCCCGCCGGCATCGGACTGGGCCAGGATCACGGCGCCGATGTCGCTGTCGAAGCCCAGGTGAAACTGGTCGTTGACGGTTTGCACCGTGGTCCGGTCCATAAATTCGAGAAGGCTCGGCACCACGCGTGATGTGACGATTGCCGAAACGGCGCGCGCCGCGTCATCGGCATCGGCAAACGTTGCGGCCAGAGTCTTCGGGCGTTCGGCCGCGGCCCGTAAGCGCAACGTGGCTTCGGTGATGATGCCCAGGGTTCCCTCCGAGCCGACGAACAGGCGCGCCAGGTCGTAGCCGGCAACGCCCTTGACCGTCGTTCGGCCGGTGCGCAGAACTTCGCCGGAGGCCAACACCACTTCGAGGCCGAGCACATAGTCGGTGGTCACCCCGTACTTCACGCAACACAGGCCACCGGAATTAGTGGCGAGGTTGCCGCCGATCGCGCAAAACTCCTTGCTGCTCGGATCGGGTGGATAGAACAGACCATGTTCGGCGACTGCCCGCGCCAACACTGCGTTGAGCACGCCGGGTTGCGTGACGACGTAGCGGTTGGCCTGATCAATGCGGACAATCTGGTCCATTGCTTCGAGGCTTATGACAAGGCAACCGTCGATAGCGTTGGCACCCCCGGATAGGCCGCTTCGCGCTCCTTGGGGGACGACGGGCACACCGTGCTTGTTGGCCACTTTCATGGCGGCAACCACATCGGCTGTGCATTGCGCCCGGACGACCGCCAACGGCATACCGGCATCGCAAAACATGGCGCGATCGGTCCGATACGTTTCCATCAGGCCGGTGTCGGTGATCAATGTGTTTTCGGGCAAAGTTTCGCGAAGCTCGGCCAAAATGTTTGATCCGTCGATGGCGGTCATGAAGCGTTTTTGATTGCTGCTTCGAGGGCGCCGAGGATGAGCGTGACCGATGAGTTGCTGGCGTTGGGACCCATGAGGCCAATCCGCCAAACGGTTGCCGCGTATTTTCCGACGCCGCCGCCGATTTCGAGGTCAAAGTTGCGGAGCAGATATTGCCGGACTTTTGCCGAATCGACACCTTCGGGGACATTGACCGTGGTCAGTTGGGGCAACCGGTAGCCCTCCGCGGCAAACAATTCGAGCCCCATGGACTGTAGCCCGGATTGGAGCTGAAGACCCGCGCTCCGATGACGTTGCCAGGCATTTTCCAGACCCTCGGCGAGGATACGGTCGAGGGCCGCCTCGAGGCTGGCGACCATCGCCACCGGGGCGGTGTGGTGATAAGTGCGGCCGCCCCCGGTGTCACCGAGGTAGCCGCCCAGGAGGCCAAGATCGAGGTACCACGACTGCGGCTTCTCGATTCGACGGTCGAATGCGTGGTCGGAAATGGTGAACGGCGCAAGGCCCGGGGCGACGCCAAGACATTTTTGGGTCCCGGCATAACCGACGTCGATGCCCCAGTCGTCGGCACGGAGTTCGCTGCCGCCGATCGATGTCACCGCGTCGACAATCAGCAGTGCATCCCCTTTCAGCGTTCCCAGAGTCTTGATGTCGGAGAGCACGCCGGTGGAGGTTTCGGCGTGGACCGCGGCGATGACCTTGGGGTTGGGATGGGCGGCGGCGACGCGTTCGGGGTCGATGGGCTGGCCGAAATCATGGTCGACCCGTATGACCGTGGCGCCGCACCGCGCGGCGACATCGCACATGCGTTCGCCAAAGAGGCCGTTGACGGCGATGACGGCAACGTCACCATGAGTAACGGTGTTGACGAAGGCGGCCTCCATGCCCAAGGAGCCGGTGCCGCTCAAGGGGAGGGTGCGGGCATTGGCGGTGCCCCATGCCTGCCGAAGGCCTTCGCACGTGTTGTCGAGACGCTGAAGGAAATCCGGATCCAGATGGCCGAGCAAGGGATATCCGAGCGCCGCCGTGGCTTCGGGATAGGGGTTGGTGGGTCCTGGACCGAACAGATATCGGCTGGGAAGGATCTGAGTCATGGCGGTCTTCTCTGGTCGGCGGCAACGTAGGACCACCATATGTCGAAGATGGAAGGCCTGTTTTCGGGATCAGAGTCATTGAAACTCTTGACAGGCGGGAGGCCAACCTCAATAGTGAAACCTGAACCATCTGTCAGGTTTATTGGGGGCACGCAGTGATCATGGAAAATTTTGCCGATGCCGGGCCATTTGTGCGGGTACACGACGAGAGCCCGGTGAGGGTGATCACGCTTACGCGTCCGGAGCGTCACAACGCGCTGGTTCCCGAACTCATCGATGGCGTTCGCGCGGCGTTGAGCGAGACTGCTCGAGACCCCGGGGTCCGTGCGGTGGTCCTCGCGGCCGAGGGGGCCAACTTCTCCACCGGCGGCGATGTTGCCGAGTTCGCCGCCCGCAGCGGGGCCGAACGCGCCGACTACGCGCGCAAGATCGTCGGCGGCCTGAACGCCATGATGCTCGACCTGATCGGGCTCGACGTGCCGGTCGTCACCGCTGGCCAAGGCGCCGTTACCGGGGGTTCGATTGGGTTGGTCCTGGCCAGTGACATCGTCCTCCTCGCCCCCGATGCAACCTTCGCGCCCTACTACGTCGACGTGGGTTTCAGCCCTGATGGCGGGTGGACTGCCCTGTTGCCGGGCCGCATCGGGCCCACGCGTGCCATGTCCGTACAACTGTCGAACGACATCATCGATGCCCGTACTGCACTGGACTGGGGGTTGGCGACCGATGTCGTGTCCGGCGACGTGCGGGAGGCTGCCCTCACGCGGGCCCGATTGTTCGCAGAAAAGAGACCGGCCGCGGTGCGCAGAACCAAACGCTTGATGTGGGGTGACCTCACCGGCATTGCGGCCCGTCTCGATGCCGAGCTGGAGAGCTTCGTCGAAGAGATTGTGACGGCCGAGGCAACGGCCGGTATGGCGGCATTCCTCGGCCGTTCTCGCCGGCAAGACAATGAAACCAATGTGGAGGAGTCGCATCATGCGTGAGCCAGGATTATCGATCCGGAGGGCTCGGGCCACGGTGGTCCTTCTGACTGCAGCTCTGTTTTCGGCCACACTGGCGACGCAGGCCCAAGCCGAACCCGTGACCCCGCCGGGTGTCGTGACCTTCGCCGACGAGGACCGGTCGAGTGAGCTCTTGGGCGAACCGGCGAACCAGAAGTACCAGTTCTCGAGCCCGACCTCGGTAACCTATGACCGGGACTCCATCGGCGCAGGCGCCTCGGGCTCCCGCGTCTATGTGGCGGACGTTGGCAACCATCTGGTTCGGGTGCTCAACCTGGAGGGTGCGGAAATTGGCCGGCTCGATCCGGCGAGCGTCCAGCTTTCGCCGGACAGCACGGAGAGCGCGGTGCCGACCTTGGCCGCCCCGCTCGGCATCGCGTTCCTGTCCGCTGCAGAGGCCGACGATGATCGGCTGGCCGGCCTCTACGTGAACGACATCGGCAGTCATCAGATTCACTTCTATCGGACAGTTGCGGCTGATCCGGGCGCATTCCTCTATGTCACCTCCGTGGGCCACAAGGGCGTTGGCGGTGGCGAGGACCTGCGGCTCCCGCGAAACGTCACTGTTTTGCCCCAGGGCCTTATTTTCGTATCTGATGAGTTCAACCACAGGATCAAGGGCTTCCGTCTCGACCCGGCTACCTGGTCGGCGACATTGCTGACGACCGAAGGTTGGCAGGACCAGGGCGGTTCGTATGTCGGCGCCGGCCCGATCCTCCCCGGCCAAGACCTGGATTACGGGACGGACTCGGCCAACTATGACGACTACGCGCAGCAGCCCGAAAAGGTGGAGGGCTTCCGTATCCCGCAGGGGCAGGCCTATTGGCGATCGGGCGGGCGGACGTTCCTCTATGTGAGTGACAACGGAAACAACAGGATCAAGGTGTTCGAGGTGGACGAGTCCGATGGCAGTGTTGCCCTCGTCGACATCATCGGACGGTTCCTGCGCGACGGTGCGGTCGAACACCTCAAGCGTCCCCGCGGAATAAGTGCAGACAAGGACGGAAACCTGTTCATCGCGGACACCTACGGCGGCCGCATCCTTCGCATCGACAACCTGGACACGGCGGGTGGCGCCACCTACCGCACGAGCAAGAGCGCGGACGTCAAGGCTGTGTGGATGTACGGGCATCTGGGGATCCAGCAGATCGAGATGCGTACGCCCGCAACCGCGCTCAATGAAGACGAGGCAATGCAACTGCCCAACGACGCCGTGCCGGTGATGCGGGCCGACGGTGAGCGATACACCGAGGATGTGATGTCGCGGGGAAGCCTCTACGAGGAGGCCCCGGTGATTCTGGTGAGCGACACCGGAAACCATCGCGTCAAAAAGTGTTGGGAGCGCCCCGATGGCGGTGCGCTCCTGCGCTGCTCGGTCTCCGCCGGTGTCGGCGGCGAGTCCGAGCATGAATTCTGGGGCCACCCCCGAAACCTCCCGGGACAGTTGCATTATGCCTCGGCGCTCAAGCATCTCCCGGCGGCCGGATTGGGTGACGGCATCATCCTGGCCAGCGACACCCCGAACACGGTCATCGAGACGTACTCCATCGACGGAAAATATCTGGGGCCGTTCACTAACGGTCAACTTTCGTACGGGGTCACCGGACTGTCGGTGTTCCGTGGAGTTCCCGGCACCGATGACCGGCGGGTCGTCGCGCTCGTTGCCGCCGACGCCACCCTGCCGTGGCCTTACGCCGGAGACAGTTCCCTACGCATGTATGAGGCGGACGGAGTCATCGACGAACTCTTCAACCTGACCTATCGCACCGGCGGGTTCGGAGTGCCGTCAATCTCGTTCTTCAACTCGAACACCCCGGTCGCTGTCGATATTGTGGCCGAAGGCGGGGGCGACTATGGGGTTTTTGTCACCTCTGCAAAAGGCTACCTGTGGCGATTCACCTACGACTCTTCGTGGGGGAGCCTCTCGGCGGACTGGGTCGTCGGCGGCCCGGACGCAGCCAAGGGCGAGGATCCAGCGCTGGACGACTGGAACCTGGGGTCGAAGTTCTTCGAGGAAGGCGATCCGGGAACGTTCGACACGATCCAGGACGTGACGGCCGGCGGCGGGCGGGTCTATGCCGTCGACCGCCGGAACCAGCGGGTCCAGGTTTTCTCGGCGGCGACCGGCCAGTACATCGGCAAGATCGGTGTCGGCGGCGGGACCTATGACCATCCGGACAGCATCAACGCCGACGAGCTGTTCCTTCCCCACGGGATCGACCTCGACACGGCGACGGGTTCCTTGTTGATCGGCGACGGGTTCAACTTCGTTGCCAGGAAGTACGCCGATCCCTCGGGCCTGGTGCCGGGAGCGGATGGCCAGATCAAGCCGGTCTTCGACGGCTACTGGCTGAATCCCGAACTGGGGACGCTCGACGGTGGACTGTTCTCCACGCAGCACGTGTTGCGTGTCGGCGACCACGTTTTTGTGGACTCGCTGATCAGCAATCGGATAACGAGATTCAATGCCGCCGATTTCACCCCGGCATTCTGAGGAGGAGATCGAGCAATGTATCTGCCTGACCTGACGGCGAAGCGTGCCGAACTCAACGGGGACAAAGTAGCGCTGGTCGATCTGGCCACAGGCACGGACATCACCTATTCCGAACTTGACGACCGGGCGAGTCGGGCCGCGGCGTTCCTGCGCGACGAATGGGGTGTCGGGCCGGGAGACCGGGTCGCCACGCTGGCACAGAACCGCACCGAGACCATCGAATTGCTCTTCGCGTGCGCCAAGCTGCACGCGGTCCTGGTGCCGCTCAACTGGCGTCTCGCCGGTCCGGAGCTGGAATACATCCTGACTGATGCCGATGCGATCGGACTGGTGAGCGACGACGTGAACGCCGACATGGCGGCCCGGCTCGGTTCGAGAGTGCCGGGAGCCAAGGGCGCGCTGCGGTCCATGGCGTTCGGCACCTCGCCGCGTGACTGTGAGAGCGCCTACGAGCAGTTGATCGGCCAAGCCTCTGGCCGTCAGATCGTTCACACGCCGCGCGATGAGTCTGAGCTCTGGTATCTGATGTACACGTCGGGCACCACCGGCAAGCCCAAGGGTGTTCAGCAGACCGCCGGCATGGCACTGGTCAACCACCTCAACATCGGGACCGCGGCAGGCATCACCTCCGACGACGTTTTCCTCTCGGTGCTTCCGCAGTTCCATACCGGCGGCTGGAACCTCTATGCCCTTCCGATGATCTTCGTCGGCGGCACCACCTTGATGCCGCGAACCTTCGATCCCGGCGAGTGCCTGGCATTGCTCAAGGATCGGGTCTCGGTCTTCTTCGGCGTTCCGACGATCTACCAGATGCTCGTCGACCACCCCGACTTCACCAAGACGGACCTGACCTCGGTGCGCTCCTGGTCTGCAGGCGGTGCAGCGATGCCCGTGCCGTTGATTCGACGGCTTGACGACACCGGTGTCCAGGTCCGGCAGGGGATGGGGATGACCGAAACGGGGCCGACGGTCTTCCTGCTGGATGCCGGCAACGCCATCACCAAGGCCGGATCGGTCGGCAAACCTCAACCGTTTGTCGACGTCCGGATCGTGGACTCCGCTGACAAAGACGTCGAACCGGGCGACCGGGGAGAACTGCTGATCCGCGGACCGGGTGTGACGCCGGGCTATTGGCGGCTCCCCGAGGCCACCAGGGAATCGTTCGACGAAGACGGATGGTTGCGATCGGGCGACATCGCTTTGCAGGACGACGAGGGTTTTTTCTACATCGTCGACCGGGCGAAAGACATGTATATCTCCGGCGGCGAGAACGTTTACCCTGCCGAGGTCGAGGCGGTCATAAATCAGTTCCCGGGAGTGATCGGATGCGCCGTTGTGGGTGTCCCCGACGAACGTTGGGGTGAAGTCGGCAAGGCCGTGATCGAAGTCGCCGGCGGCGCAACCGTCGACATTCCCGCGGTGCGCGACTTCTGTCGGGAGCATCTGGCCCGATACAAGGTGCCGCAATACGTGGACATCGTCGATGAGTTGCCGCGAAACGCGATGGGAAAGATCCAGAAGCACGTGCTGCGGGCAGAGGGCTCCGACGTAACCTCCAGGGACACTGTCGGGACGGAGTGGTTTTGCGAGCGAACGATCACGCAAGACGATCTCAATGGTTTTGCCGACGTCTCGGGGGACGACAATCCGATCCACGTGGATGACGCGTATGCCGCGACGACGCCTTTCGCGCGGCCCGTCGCCCACGGGATGTTCCTGTTCTCGCTTGTGCGCTCACAGTTGCGACGACGCTGGCCCGAGGCGCGGCTCACCGAACAACGACTGACGTTCAGCGCGCCAACTCCCGTCGGATCGTCGGTGACCGTCAGACTGCTGGTCGTCGCCGCAGAGGGCGACTGCCTGCGCGTCGCAACGACAGTGACAAGTCAGGACGGATCCGTTGGGCTGGTCGGCGAGTGCGTCATCGATCTCAATCCCGAAGGTGCCGCATCATGAGCTGGTGGGACGACGCGGTCGGGCGGTCGGTGCACCTGACCCGGACGTTCACCCCGGCGGACCTCCGGGCCTACGCACTGCTTGTCGGTGACGAGCCCCCGGCCGGGCTGGTGCCTGAACCGCTGATAGCCGGCCTGTTCTCCAGGCTTCTCGGTGTCGACCTGCCCGGACGCGGCACGAACTACCTCAAGCAAGCTATGGCGTTTCCCTCGCGTGCGTCGCTCGGGGAGCACTTGAGGGCCACTGTGCAGATCACGTCGGTACGACCGGAGAAGCGGCTCGTTTATCTCGCGACGACTTGTGTTGCCGGGGACAGCCGGGACATTTGTCTGGGCCAGGCGTTGGTCCTGGCCGCTGGAGTGCCACCGGTCAGGTAGTAGTCGGTAGCGAGACCCGATTCGCGCTGCACCCTTGACAGGGCAGCAGGAGTCGTTAATAGTGAGAACTGAACCACCTGTCAGGTTGATGTCCCGGAAAGGACCCAAAGCATGTCTGCGAAACGATTCTCGAGGAACTCGCGCTGGATGGCGTTGGTCGGAGCCGTCGCCCTGGTGGCGTCAGGCTGCGCGACCGAAAAGGCCGCCGGCGGTGGAGCCGATGGCCCGGTCAAAGTCGGAGTTATCACCTCCACAAGCGGCCTGCTGTCGGGCTATGGCAAGCAGTTCACCGAAGGCTTCGAGGCGGGAATCGACTATGCAACGGACGGCACCGGCGAGGTCGACGGGCGCAAGCTCGACATAGCTTTCCGCGACGATGCCACGGATCCGGCAAAGGCCACTTCGGCCGCGACCGGCTTGATCGGCGACGGATACAAGATCATCACCGGACCGGTTTCTTCGGGTGTCGCAGTGCAGGTCGCTCCGTTGGCCGAGCAAAACAACGTCCTGTTCATCTCGGGTGCGGCAGCGGCCGACGCGATTACCGGGATCAACAAAAACACGTTCCGGTCCGGGCGACAGACCTACCAAGACGTGGTGACGTCACAAAGCATCGTCGGCGACCTCAAGGGCAAAAAGGTCGTCGTATTTGCCCAGGACTACGAGTTCGGCCAAGCGAATGTGGCCGCGGTGACTGCCGTGCTGGGTGACGCCGGCGGGGCCAAGGTAGTCCCCGTCCTTTCCCCGATTGACACCAGCGACTTCACTCCGTTCGCCCGGCAGGCTGTCGACGAGAAGCCGGACCTGGTCTTTGTCGCCTGGGCCGGCGAGACCACCAATGCCATGTGGAAGACCTTGGATCAGCAGGGTGTCTTCGACAACACAAGTGTCGTCACCGGTCTTGCCGACCAGGCAACGTTCGATGACTTCGGTCCCGCGGCGACCGAGATCGAATTCCTTTCACACTATTTCGCGGGAGCGTCCAAGTCGCCGGCCAACACTGCCCTGATCAAGTCGCTCGAGGCCGATGGGATCAAGGCCGACATCTTCCACAACGACGGCTTTGTCGCTGCCCAGATGGTCGTCCAGGCAGTCAAGGAAGGCGGGGGCGACGATGTGCCGGCCATGATCGAAGCGCTCGAGGGCTGGAAGTTCACCGGGCCGAAGGGCGAGCAGACCATCCGCGCGGAGGACCACGCGATGCTGCAACCGATGTTCCAGGCTCGTCTGGTCAAGTCCGGCGAGTCGGTCGTGCCCGAACTGGTTGACACCCTCAGTCCCGAGACGGTCGCGCCTCCCGCAGTTGCGGCTAAATGAACTCGATGACGACAACGGATCAGCGGGGGCCGGCACAACCGGTCCCCGTTGCGCCGCCGGTGCTGGAGTCGCGGGGGCTCGGTTTCGCCGTCGGCGGGGCGAGGATCCTGGACAATGTCTCCCTGGGCGTCCGCGAAGGCGAATTCCTCGCAGTGATCGGCCCCAACGGTGCGGGCAAGACCACCTTGTTCAACTTGCTGACCGGTATCTTGCGGCCGACCGCCGGCAGTATTCTGCTGGGCGGTCAGGACGTCACCGGCTCTTCGACGGCACAGCGTGCACGTCTCGGCCTGTCCCGCAGTTTTCAGGTGACCAGCCTGTTCAGCCACCTGAGCGTTCTGGAGAACGTACGGCTGGCTGCCCGCGCTCATCTGGGCGGATCGGGCAAACTATGGTCCCGTATCCGCCAGGATGACCCAGCGGCGGCAAGCGCCATGGCGGCACTGGAAACCGTGGGCCTGGCGGTGAGGGCAGCAGACCTTGCCGCGTCGCTGTCCCACGGCAACAAGCGCAAACTCGACTTGGCCATTGCCATCGTCGGACATCCAAAAGTCTTGCTGCTGGACGAGCCCACCGCAGGTATGGGCGCTGATGACTTGCCAACCGTGATTGACCTGATCGGCGCGATCCACGACGAGGGCACCACCATTGTCATGGTCGAGCACCGGATGGACCTCATCCTCGGCCTTGCCGACCGCATCGCCGTGATGCACCACGGTTCGCTGCTGGCCTGCGACTCGCCTGACGCCGTCATGAGTGACCCGACGGTGCAGACCGCATACCTGGGCGAACCGCTATGACGAAGGCAGCCTCGAATCCCGCTCTGCTGGACGTTGATGGCCTCGATGTTTTCCTCGGCGAGTCGCACATCCTCCATCAGGTGTCGTTCCAGGTTCCACACGGCGGCATCACGGCGCTTCTTGGCCGAAACGGGGCCGGCAAAACCACCACGCTCCGAGGCATACTCGGCTTGGTGGACAGGCGCGGCCGGGTGCTGCTCGACGGCGAGGATGTCACCGCAACTCCTACTCATGACATCGTCCGACGCGGCGTCGGCTATGTGCCGGAGAACCGTGATGTGTTCTCCCAACTCACCGTGCAGGAGAACCTGCGCCTGGCCGAGCCCACCGACGGGCCACTGGGCCCTGACGCGCCGCTGCGCTACGACTTGGTTTACGAATTGTTCCCTCGGCTGAAGGAACGCAGCGGGCAGCGGGCCGGGACGATGTCCGGCGGCGAGCAGCAGATGCTCGCACTGGCCCGTGCCCTGCTCAACAGCAACAACAAGCTGTTGCTGATCGACGAACCCAGTCAAGGTCTTGCTCCCAACCTGGTGCGCGAAGTCGCTGTCGCCCTTGAGCGGATGGCCGAACTTGTGACGACGCTCGTGGTCGAACAGAATCTCAGCGTGATCCGGCGGATCGCCGATCAGGTCGTCGTCCTCGACCAAGGGCGGGTCGTGCACGCCGGACCGGCGGGCGAGCTGTTCGAGGATCCGGCGCTCACCCAGGATCTCCTCGGCGTGTCGCACGGCGGCCGCCAACAGTCGTCAACGGCCCAACGTACGAAGGGGGACTTCCGGTGACCACATTCCTGTTGCTCACCATCACCGGACTGGGTTTGGCCGGCCTCTATTTCCTGATCGCCTCCGGACTGTCGCTCATCTACGGGCTGATGGACGTCCTGAACTTTGCCCACGCGGGCTTCCTGACCATAGGCGCCTACACCTCCTGGGTCGTGGCTTCGGCGATGAGTGGCGGCATCCCGGTCACTGTGGTCTTCCTCGCCGCCATGGCGGCCGGCATCCTCGTCGGCACCATGTCAGCCGTCCTCATGGAATTGGCGCTGGTTCGGCGTCTTTATGGCGAGCACGTCGGACAGATCCTGCTTACGGTGGGCCTGCTGCTGGCGATCACCGCGCTGACCCGCGCAATCTTCGGCTCGGACCCCCTGACGGTGGTGGTGCCGCCGTGGATGAATGACGTCACGGAGGTGTTCGGGGCCGCGGTCCCCAACAGCCGCTTCGTGGTCATCGCGGTCGCATTGCTTGTTTACATCGGGCTGATGGCGTTCCTGAAACACACGAAATATGGTCTGGTTATCCGCGCAGGGGTGGAGAACCGTTCCATGGTGTCCGCCCTCGGGATCGACGTCGGCCACGCCTTCACTCTGGTCTTCGCGATCGGCGGCGCGCTGGCGGCCCTGGCCGGGATCCTGACCGGTGCCTTCTTCGGGACGATCACCGCGGACCGCGGGACGAGCCTTCTCATCTTCGCCTTCATCGTCGTGATCATCGGTGGCCTGGGATCGATCCGCGGCTCCGCCCTCGCCGCGCTGGTCGTGGGGTTGCTGCAGCAATACGCGAACTATTACGGAATCGTCGGCATGGGAGATCTGATTGTGGTGGCGCTGTTGGCCGTTGTCCTGTTGCTCAGGCCTCAAGGTCTGCTCGGGAGGGTGGCCGCATGAGCGCAACCGTTCGTTGGATTGGTGCCGGAATCCTCGTCGCATTGGCGGCGACCGTGCCGTTTCTGCATCGCGAACTGCCGTATGTGTTCGACGGCGTCATCTCCAGTCCGGGTGTGCTGAACCTGCTCGCCCTCATGCTGGTGTTCGGGGCCCTTGCCATCACTTATGACTTGCTGTTCGGGTTTACCGGACTGCTGTCGTTCGGCCATGCGCTGTATTTCGCTGTCGGCGTCTACGGAACGGCGATCGCTCTGGACACCTTCGAGCTCGGCCTCGTCGGTGCCATCTTGGTGGTGATCGGGCTGGGCATTGTCGTCCCGACCGTCCTGGGCCTGATTTGCCTTCGGGTCGGCGACATCGCCTTCGCCATGGTCACCCTGGCATTCGCCCAGGCGGGCGCCATCTTCGTCGCACGGGACCCTTTCAAGGTCACCGGCGGTGAACTGGGGCAGGCGTTGGCTTTCCGCCAGTTGCCCGACGTATTCGTCGGCGTTGTCAACACCAGGAATTTGTATTGGCTTGCGCTTGCCCTCCTCGTTTTCGTGTATGCGGTTGCCCGCATCGCGGTGAACTCTCCGACGGGTCGGGTCTGGCAGGCCATACGGGAGAACGAGCAACGCGTCGAAGTTCTCGGGCTACGCCCCGCGTCATACAAGCTCGCGGTCTTCGTTCTCTCTTCGTTCCTGGCATCGCTGTGCGGTGTGGTTTATGTCCTTGTTGTCGGGGGAGCACACGCGGGGATCACGGTGTCGACATTCACGCTGACACTGCTTGTCATGGTCGTGCTCGGCGGCGCCGGCCGACTCTGGGGCGCGATGCTGGGCGGGATTCTCTATACCTACCTGAACCATCGTCTGGGCGAACTGTCCGCGCAACCGTCGTTGCAGGACCTGCCGCCGGTGATACGGGTCCCGATTTCGGAGCCGACATTCCTGCTCGGGGTGCTTTTCGTCGTGATCGTGTTGTTCTTCCCCGGTGGTATTGCCGGAGCGCTGTCGAAGCGGCAGTTGCCACTGGCCGGCCCGATGCGTCGACTACGCCCCCCGGCGACATCAGCGGTAGACCCTGACGTGCCCGTTCTGACTGGAAAGGTGAGCCGTAGATGAGTAAGCAATTGTGGGATGTGGAGGAAGTGCCTCCGCCGACCGGCACGGACGGGCGTCAACTCACCGAACGCGGTGCCCGCACGCGGGAGCGATTGCTGCAAGCCGCGGAAACGGTGTTTGCGGCGCTCGGATATCACGATGCTTCGATCGTGAAGATCACCGACGCTGCCGACGTGGCTCAGGGAACCTTCTACCTGTATTTCGGGAGCAAGCAGCAAATCTTCGACGAGCTGGTGATGGACCTGAACCGTCGGATTCGGCGCGCCATGTCTGAGTATGCCGACACCGCGACGACCCGCGCGGATCGCGAGCGCCTGGGCTTCCAGGGCTACTTCCGTTTCGCTGCGGAGCACCCTGCGCTCTACCGGGTTATCCGGCAGGCAGAGACCGTGTCGCCACACATCCTCAAGGAGCATTATCAACGGATCTCGCGGGGCTACGTGACCGGTTTGGCCGAGGCCATGGAAGCCGGTGACATTGCCACCAGCGATCCCGAAGTGTTGGCCTGGATGCTGATGGGGATCGGTGAGATCGTCGGCATGCGCTGGATTCTGTGGGGCGAAACCGATGTCGTTCCCGATGAGGTCTTCGACCAGATGTACCTGTTCGTGACCCGTGGTATGGGCACGGGACCGGACCGATGACCGATATCGGCGTTGCCGGCGTCGCCCACTATTTGCCCGAACGCTGGATGACCGCGGAAGACATCGGTATCTCCAGCGGCATACCGACAAGGGTCATCACCGAGAAGTTCGGGCTGCGGGGCAAACACATCGCGGCAGCGGACGAGCATGTCAGCGACCTCGCTGCCACGGCCGGTCGGCGCCTTCTGGAGGAGCTCTGCGTGGATCCGATGGCCGTCGCCGCGGTGGTCTATTTCGGTTCGTCGTGGAAGGACTACCCGGTCTGGCAGGCGGCCCCGAAGATCACCGAGTCGCTGGGATGTCGCCAGGCCTTTGCCCTGGAACTCGACTATGTTTCGTGCGGCTCTCCGGTGGCACTTCGGGTGGCCCGTGACCTGATGCTCGCGGAGGAAGATCTGCAGAATGTGCTTCTTGTCGCCGGTTCTCGTGAGTCCTACCTGATCGACTACGCAAATCCGGGTTCACGATTCACTTTCAACTTCGGCGATGGCGCTGTTGCGGCGTTGTTGGTGCGTGGCGGCGGGCGGAACGAGGTCTTGTCGAGCCACATGATCACCGACGGTTCGTTCTCCCATCACGTAAAGGTGCCGGCCGGCGGCAGCGTCGAGCCATCGTCCGCGGACAGCCTCGAGGGGCACCGGCATTTCCTGACAGTGGAAGACCCGGAGGGTATGAAGGACCGGCTCGATCCGGTCACTCTTCAACATTTCGTCAGGGCTGCCGAGGAGGCCTGCAAACGGTCTGATCTGACACTTGCTGACGTGGACTACTTGTGCGGCATCCACATGAAGAGATCCATGCATGAAGAATTGGTCGCGGCATTGGGCCTGGACGCCGGCCGTGCCGCCTACCTCGACGACACGGGGCACATGAGTGGAGTCGACCCGTTGCTGGCGCTCGACCGGGCCTCCAGAGCCGGCACAATCGGCGACGGCGACATCGTCTTGCTGTTGGCGGCCGGCACCGGATACACGTGGGCGGCAACGCTCATCAGATGGGGAGAGATCGTATGACTGACAAACGCTTGAGCGGCCGGGTGGCCGTGGTTACCGGAGCGGGCGGCGGGCTGGGACGCAGCCACGCCCTGGAACTGGCACGGCATGGTGCGCATGTGGTCGTGAACGACGTGGTCGATCCTGGCCAGGTGGTCAAGGAGATCGTCACGCTCGGCGGGAGCGCGACGGCCAGTCACGACGGGGTGGACAGCTGGGATGGGGGAGCCGCGATCATCGCCACAGCCGTCGACACCTATGGCCGCATCGACATCGTGGTGAACAACGCCGGCGTGCTGCGGGATAAGAGTTTCGGCAAACTTGAGTCGGACATGGTCCGGGACGTCATGGCTGTTCACCTCGACGGCGCGTTCCATGTCAGCAAGGCGGCATGGCCGCACTTGGTCAAACAAGGCTCAGGCCGGATCGTGATGACGTCTTCGGGGTCGGGACTCTACGGCAACATCGGTCAAGCCAATTATGGTGCGGCCAAGATGGGTCTGGTCGGACTGATGCGCGTACTCGCACTCGAAGGGGCACGGTCGGGGATCCAGGTCAACGCCATCGCCCCCCTTGCCCGCTCCCAGATGACCGAGGGCGTGTTGCCCGAGGAGATTCTGGAACGGCTTTCGCCGGAGTGGGTCTCACCCCTCGTGGCGTGGCTGGCAAGCGATGAATGTGTTGACAGTGGCCACATCTATTCGGTAGCCGGCGGCTACTACGCACGGGTGGCGGTGGTCGAGGGACCGGGGATCAGATTCGACCATGTGCCCACCCTGGACGAACTGGCCGAGGCACATGAACGCCTGGTCGCTGTCGAGCCCTTCACCGAGCCGAAGTCTCTTTCGGACCAAGTATCGTTGACGGCAAAGCGCCGTTGATGAATTTGGCGGCGACAGAACTGTCAACGCGATACAACGCCAAAGACGTCGAGGTCGACGGGGGTTTGCTTCGGGTCGGCGTGTGGGAACCGGTCGAGCCCGTCGACGGACCGGTGCCCACCGTGCTTGCCATCCACGGGATCACCGCCAATCACCTGTGCTGGCCGTTGTTGGCGCGAGCTCTGCCGAATGTGCGGATCGTCGCGCCGGACCTGCGCGGGCGCGGGCGCTCCAACACGCTTCCCGGCCCCTATGGCATGCCGGCCCACGCCGACGACATGGTGCAGGTGTTGCAGGCCGTCGGGGCCGATCGTGCCGTTGTGGTTGGGCATTCCATGGGCGCCTTCGTATCCATGGTGATGGCCGATCGCCACCCGGATCTGGTCAGTTCGCTGGTCCTCGTGGACGGCGGATTGCCGCTTCGCCCTCCACCTGGGGTCGACGACGAACAATTTGTTCAGGCGATCCTCGGCCCCGCGGCACAACGCCTCTCGATGACTTTCGCCGACAAGGCGGCATACCAGGCATTCTGGCGGAAACATCCGGCCTTCAAGCGGGACTGGAATGAGGTCGTGACCGACTATGTCGACTACGACTTGTGTGGCAGCGAGCCGGAGCTGCGCCCGTGCACCAGTTTCGACGCCGTGCGCGCCGACTCACGCGATCTCTCCAGCGGTGGGGCCCTTCTCGGTGCCGTCGAGCGGCTGCGGCACCCGGCCCGGCTACTTCTCGCGCCGCGAGGGCTGCTCGATGAGGTGCCGCCGCTCTATCCCGAAGCGGTTCTCGAGAATTGGCGGGGACGACTGCCGCAAATCGCTATGAGTACGGTCACCGACGTCAACCACTACACGATCGTGATGCACGAGCGTGGCATCGTTCGCGTCGCTGGCGCCGTCCGCGAGTCGTTGAACCTGACCTGATTCGTGGCGGCTCGCCCCCACCAGGACGCAAGAATCGACCCTACGGTCGACAGCCAGGCATAGGGTCGATTCTTTGATTAGCTGAGCTCTGCACGCAGCAGTGCATACAGATACATGTCTTTGCGTTCGTCGCCCACGCGTTGCCATTGGCGCATGAGGCCTTCGCGCCCGAAACCTATCCGTTCGGCCAATTGCCAGGATGCTTCGTTCCATGGCTCCACGGCCAGCTCAAGTCGTGCGAAGCCGCCTGAGTCGAGAGCCCATTTCGTGAGGAGTCGGAGGGCAGCAGCCGCATAACCCTTCCGCCGAAAGCCGGCTTCGATCCAGTAGCCGATGCTCGCGCGTTCGGTATCGACCGCCCGCGGCCAGAGCCCGATCTGACCAACGGCCTCATCGGTTAAGGCGTCGGCGATCGCGAATGAATAGCCGGCCCCGGTGACCAGCCGGTCATGCTGCCGGGCGATGAAGGCGAGTGCTTCATCGACAGAGCCACTCGCAGGCACCGTCGTGATGAGCGGTATGAGCGGGTCGGACGACGCCGTCTGCACAACGGCGATGTCGCTGTCGCAGAACGCCCTGAGGCGGACTCGCCCATCGGCGAGCTGGGGAAGTTCGGGGCCGGTCATGGGGCGATGGAGGGCTGGATGGGCGCCTGATGACTGCCGGGGTCGGTTCCCAGGTCTTCGGGAAGTTCGCCCTCTGGCGTGACGCCCCGTGGAGCCATGATCACCGCGAATACTGTTGTGATCGGCACGGCCAGCACGAGCCCGATGGCACCTACAAGAGTGCGGACGATCTCTTCGCCGATCTGCTCGGTTGTCGCCATTTCGGCGAGGCTGCGCTGATAAGCGCTGATCAGCAGCAGGATCGTCATCGCCGAACCCGCATAGGCGAACACCAGGGTATAGACGCTGGAAGCTATATGGTCGCGACCGATTCTCATGGCCGAGCTGAAGATTTCCCTCCCACGGGCGGCGGGTTGGAGGGCGCGCAACTCCCAGACGGCGCTCGCCTGGGTCACGGTGACGTCGTTGAGGATACCCAGACCAGCGACGACCATGGTGGCGGCCACCACGCCTGCCATGTGGATATTCGGTGCCACGGCGACGAGTGTCGAATCGTCTTCGGAGCCCACCCCGGTCAGACTCGTCCAGTCCGTCGCCAGGGCGCCGAGCACGGCTGTCAGAGCCAGTCCGACAAGGGTTCCAAACAGCGCTGACGTTGTCCGGATCGAAATGCCGTGGGCGAGATAGAGGACGACGAGCATGATTCCCGCCGATCCGACCACGGCGACCAGCAACGGATTTTCGCCGGACAGGAAGGCAGGCAACATGAATTGTGTGAGGGCCAGCAGCGTGACGCCGATGCCGACCATGGCGAACAGTCCGCGCCAACGAGCCACGGCCACCACGGCGACCGCGAATACGATCGCCAAAGCCGTGAGCGGCAGTCCACGGCGGAAGTCGAGGAATTCATACGCTGCCTCCTGACCGCTCGGCTGGATCCGGATGAGTTTGATGTCGTCGCCCTTGTTGATGCCGGCCTTGAAGCGTGGGGCATCGAGAGTGAAGGTGGCGTTACCTGCCTTGGTTGAGGCGTCAACCTTGGCGCAATTGCCCGCAACCGAGGGCAGTCCGTCGGGTCCCGCACCGCCGCTGCCGCAGTCGAAAGGCTTTACGCTCAGGACTTTCGCGCTCACTGTAGAGACGCCGTCGGCGCCGTACGGATTCTTGTCCTTGGGCACTTTGTCGGCATCGGGCCAGAGCGCGACCATGCCGAGGATCACGCCGGCAGCGATCAAGGCGACGACCACCGTCAGCACGATGGCGAGGGCGCGTCGGGGTGGTCCGGTTTCCCCAATGGGGTGCGTATGCGAATGTGTCACGATGAACAGCGTGACAGGTGATGACAGCGAAGAAGCCGGCCTCCCCGGTGGCAATGTCGGTGGTGCGACCCGTGTGGGCCGCACCGTGTGCAGACCGACCGGACCGTGGACGCCCGCCGTGCACGAACTTCTGGCGCATCTGGACACCGAAGGCCTTCGCGGAGTCCCAGTTGTCCTCGGCATCGACAATCAGGGCCGCGAGACTCTCTCCTATGTCGAAGGCCGCGGGGTCCCGGTAGACCAGGAAATCGTTCTCGACACCGTGCTCGAGGAAGCCGTCGTCTGGTTGCGCGACTATCACGGCATCGTCGAGGGATTTCGTCCCGAAGGTCCGAGGATCTGGCGTGACGCAGAAGCCACGCTGGGCAGTGATGAGATCATTTGCCACAACGACCCTGGGGCCTACAACTGGATCATCCAGGGTGGCCATTTCGTCGCGATGATCGACTGGGACGTCGCCGGTCCGGGCAAGCCAATCGACGACCTCGCCATCCTCGCTTGGTCGGCCATCCCGCTTTACCGCGAAATCCCACTCGATGACCTTGTTCGCCGGCTGGACATCCTGGTTGACGCTTATGGCGAATGGGGTCCGATGACGATTCTCCATGCAGTCGCCGGGCGTATGGCAATGGCGAGCGACCGCATCGCCGCCGGTCAGGAACGCGGCGATCAGGGAATGCTCAATCTCGGCAAAGCAGGTGAACCCCAAAGAACCAAGGACCGAGTGGAGGCCTTCAAAGCAAGGTTGCCCGAGATCGAAGCCGCGTTGTAGATCGATGCCGCTGGTTGATTTCAGGCGCGGACGAGCACCGGTGTGCCGAAAACAGTGCGGACGCCAGCGGAGTGAAGCACCGAATCGGGCTCGCGAGCGGCGACGCCGGCCAGGCCTGCGGCCGCGACCAAGCCATCGTCAAGGTGTTCGAGCTCGGCGCGACGCAGCGGCCACGGTTCGTGGTGGTTCGGGATCCACAGGGTGCGCCCGAGCCAGCGTGTGTGAAGCCCGAAGCGCGCGGTGACGAAGTCTTCGACCGGCGATGGCTCCGGTATCTCGGCACCGAGGCGGATCCGCATCCGGCCGCCGACACGTCGCGGACCGGGCCAGCGCCGCTGAGAGGTGTACTCCAGCGAGTTGGCTTGGCTCTCCACCCGCATACGCGCCCAGGTGTAGGGAGTCGCGAACGCCAGCCGGGCGCCCAAGGCTACGAGTAGCCGGGAAGACTCCAACGAGCGGAAGACGACACCGTGGCGTCCCTCGCTGTCGACCGAATAGAGCCGCACGTTGGTCTCGGCGAAATCACCGAGGTAGGGAATGGCGGGCCCGCGACCAAAGCCGGCACGACGCATCTCGAAGGGAATGAGTCCGACGTAGGTCACGCCGTCCAGCACGTCCGGACTCGTTCGTGGCGGGAGCAGCGGGGCGACGACAGCGGGGTCGACGGCCCAATGCACGAAGGTCAGTCGTCGCCAGTCCTGGGCCATGAGCCGGATCCCTGTCAAAGGAGGTGCCTCGGGACTGAACTCGCTCATACCTCAAGTGTGTCCCATGCCGCACGACGCCGCACGAGGGACGGTCACCGCTTGCGTCATACCGGATTCGTCAGTGACTTACGCACCTCACCCGGCCGGGTGCGGTGACTTACGCACCACAGGGTCGCGGTGGGTGGTGCCTAACTCACCGGCCGCCGAAGACGGTGGTGCCTAAATCACCGGCTCCTGTGGCGGAAGGGTGGCTAGACCGCCAGCGCATCCTTGAGGAACTTGACCTGCAACAGTTTGAGGTTTTCGGCGACAACTTCCTGAGACGCCATGTGTGTGACGCCCGACAAAGGCAAGACCGTATGCGGCCGGCCGGCTGCCAACAACGCCGTGGACAACCGCAACGTGTGCGCGGCAACGACATTGTCATCGGCGAGGCCGTGAATGAGCAAAAGCGGCCGTTCCAGTTTCGGTGCGAGCGGGATGAGCGAATTGCGGTCATAAATCTCGGGCTGCGTGTTCGGATCGCCAAGATAGCGCTCGGTGTAACACGTGTCGTAGAGCCGCCATTCGGTCACCGGCGCGCCCGCGACTGCCGCATGGAAAACATCGGGCCGTTGCAGGACGGCAAGCGCCGCGAGATAGCCGCCATATGACCAGCCGGTGATGCCAACGCGGGAAGTGTCGACGTCATCGGGATAAATCTCGGCAACCGCATTGAGCGCGGCAACCTGATCGTCCAATGTGATCGAGGCCAGATCGTCGAGAACCGTACGTTCCCACGCGCTGCCGCGCCCCGGCGTACCGCGCCCATCGGCTACGACAACACAAAAACCCTGATCGGCGAGCCATTGAGATTCGAGGAACATTCGCGCCGAGGCAACCACCTGTTGGGCGTGCGGTCCACCATAGGGGTTCATGAGCACGGGCAATTTATCTGATCCGGGCACATGCCCTTGCGGGAAAAGGACGGCCGTTCGCAAGGCATGTTCGCCGGCATTCAGGAAAGTCACGAAGGGCTGGAACGGCGCAGGCTCACTCGCCACGGTCAACTCGCCGACTGCCGAGTTGTCGCCGTGGACCGCGATCGTCGGCGCGGCGGAGTCGAGGCCCGAACGGCTGATCACGACAGTCGGGCCCCCGGTCACAGCGCTATGCACGGCGGAGCCTTCGGTGATCGGCACGGCCTCACCGTCGAAGCCGAAGCGTACGACCTGCACCTCGGTCGGTTCGCTCGAGGCTGTAGCAATCACGCAGTCATCTTCAACGCTCACCACACCGCGAATCTGCCACGACGCGTCGCTGAAGGGTTCACCGTCGACCATCAACCGGCGGGAGCCGCCGTTGTCCTCGACACTGACGAGTCGGCCATCGGTCGCGAATCGCGGCGGCGAGGTGAGTTCGACCCACGCCTCGTCGTGGAGTTCACGCAGTATGCGGGTTGCGCCGGTGGCGACATCCACGCCGAGAATCTGCACGTCTTTCTGGCTTCGGCTCAACACCTGCAGGAGCGGATCGCCGTGCTTCGACCACGTCACACTTCCGAGGTATTCGAACCGTTCCCGATCCCATACGATCTCGGTCCGGACAGCATCGAGGGTGATGTGCCACAACGTCACGAGCGCGTTGGGGGTGCCGGAGGACGGATAACGTTGGGCTACGGGTTCACGTTCGGGATTCTCAGGATCGGCGATGTACCACGTCTGCACGGGGGAGTCGTCGTAGCGTTCAACCAGCAACGACTGGCCGTCCGGCGCCCACCAGAAGCCGCGGTGCCGATACATTTCCTCGGCCGCGATGAATTCGGCCCGACCCCATACTTCGTTGCCTTCGGGTTCGACCAGCGGACGCTCGTCCTTGCCGGTCACGCCGATGACGCGGAGCGCGCCTCCCGAGGCATACGCAATGGTGCGTCCCGTCGGGTCCATACGCGGATCGATGACGGCGCCGACGCTCGGCAACGCAGTGACGGCGTGACCGGTGAGGTGCACGGCCCACAGCTGACCGGACAAAGCGAATGTCGCCCAGCGACCATCACGGTCGGGGGCGAAACTCACGAGACCGGCGGCGGACTCTCGGCTGCGTTCGCGACGCGAGCGCTCTTCGGCTGAGAGTCGTTCGCCGTCCTCGCCGAGCAGGGTTTCGGGATCGACGACCACCGATTCGGTGCCGGTCGCGACGTCGTACTCCCACAATTTCCCGGTCCGGGTGACGCCGTCGGGCGTGCGGATGAAGTAGACCTTGCTGCCGGGCGGATTGACCCAGATGTTTCGGGGTATGCCGAGAGTGAAGCGCAGAGTGCGGGCGGCGAGCCGGGGATACGAGACGGTCATACGTCCGATCCAATCACCCCATAAAAGGTCGGCAGTCAACGGATCTGGCGAATCTGTGTCGATGAACCCCACTCGGCGTCCGCCGTCCAGATGATTGCGTCGAGCCGTTCACCGCTCGCAAAGCACCATCGCAGCGCTGCTGATAGAGATCCGCGACGGCACCGGAACCATTCCGCACGCCTACTTCAGTTGGGCTGAAGGCAACCCATTCATCAACTTCATCCGGTTCCTGTTCGTCGGAGACGACGAGGTTGCAACGATGACCCGCGAATTCCTCCGCGAAGCCAAACCCGATCCCGAAAAACGACCACGTGTACACGTCGGCTGAGAGGTATTCCGACACCCCGTAACCTTGGCTCATGACCTTGAACGATCGCCGTATGTTGCTCGTCCACGCCCATCCCGATGACGAAACCATCGGCACCGGAGCGACAATGGCCAAATACGTCGAAGACGGTGCCAAGGTCACCCTGGTCACCTGCACCGCCGGTGAAGAGGGCGAAGTCCTCGTTCCCGGACTGGTCCACCTCGCCTCGGCCAACGAAGACGGACTCGGCAAGCACCGCGTCGGCGAACTGGCCGAAGCTATGAGAATTCTCGGTGTGACCGACCACCGCTTCCTCGGCGGCTTCGGCCACTTCCGCGACTCGGGGATGAAATGGGGCGATGACGGCCATGCGACCGCCGCAGACAACACCCGGCCCGACACGTTCTGGCACTCCGACCTCACCGACGCGGCGAACATCCTCGTCGAGATCATCCGCACCGAGAAGCCCCAGGTCGTCATCACGTATGACCAGTTCGGTGGTTACGGCCACCCCGACCATGTGCAGGCGCACCGCGTCACTACCTATGCCGTCGCGCTCGCGGCGGCGCCGTCATACCGCCACGATCTGGGCGATGCCTGGGACGTGCCCAAGGTCTATTGGAGCGCGATGTCGGCTTCCCGCATGGCCGCCGGTATCCGCCAGTTGCGCGAATCGGGCGACTCGACAAGCTTTGAAGGCATGGACCCGGACAACCTGCCGCCGTTCGCGGTGCCGGACAGCGACCTGAGCTCCGCGATCGACGGCGGCGAATTCGTCGACCGCAAGATGGATGCCCTGCGCGCGCACGCCACGCAAGTCGCGGTCGACGGCCCGTTCTTCGCGTTGTCCAACAACATCGGCAGCAAGGTGTGGGGCACTGAGTTCTATCGCCTCGTCAAGGGACGTCCCGGCCCCGCCGGCCCGTCCGGTTTCGAAGAAGACCTGTTCGCCGGCCTGTGAACCGCCGCCAGTGAGGTTCAAACAAGCCACGTTATTTTTCCTGGGGCTGTATGTCTGCTTCACCGCGACCATCGCGCACCGGCATACGACGCTGATCAGCGGCATCGATGTGCCGTGGGGATTGCTTCTCGCGCTGGCCGGCCCCTACGCGATCGCACGCGCAATCGATCCCTGGGTGCGGCTTGGCACCGCGTTTTTCGGCTTCGGCTGGGCTGTCGGCTTGACCGTGCCGATGTTCTCACCGGGCGGCAGTTATCTCCTCGCAGAGGACTGGCTGGGCCTTAGCTTCATGCTCGGTGGCCTTGGCGTCCTTGCCCTCGCGGTCATACGCAGTCCGCGCACACCCTAGGATTGTCGTGTGACTTCGACTGTTGACAACGCCGTATTTCGTGGCGCTTTGGGCCGTTTTGCCAGTGGCGTTACGGTGGTCACGACGATCCTCGACGGCGTCGATCACGCCATGACCGCCAGCGCATTCACATCGGTTTCACTCGACCCGCCTCTCGTCCTGGTCTGCTCGCACAAAACGAGTCGTTTCCACGACGCAGTCCTGCAGAGCCGCATCTGGGGAGTCTCGATACTGGCAGAGGAGGGCCGGGAAGTCTCGGCATGGTTCGCCAATCGCGGCCGGCCACTCGAAGACCAGTTGTCCGATTGTGGCTTCACACGTGGATCTTCGGGTGTCGCGCTGCTGGGTAATTCGCTTGCCTGGCTCGAGTGCACCACGACAGCGGTCCACGACGGTGGGGACCACGCGATCATCGTCGGCGCCGTGACTTCGGCTGGTGTGAAAGACGAGATCGACGATCCGCTCCTTTACTACCGTTCGCATTACGGCACTATCATCCGCTCAGAAGCGAGCGAGAAGACAATCCTCAAGGCTGACAACTTATGAAGCTTCCGTTCACCTCCTCCGATTCTGCCAAGCCCCGCCGGCGGTGGCTCCGCCGGTCGGTGCTGGCCGCAATCGTCGTGCTCGCCTTGGTGTATGTCGCGGGCTATCTTCTGACCGGTTCACGGATGCCGGCAAACGCCACGATTGCGGGCGTAGACGTCGGCGGTATGAGCCCCTCGGCAGCCAAGGACAAACTGGACAAGGTTTTGACGCCAAAACTCGATGACCCGATCACTCTGCATCGAGATTCGATCTCGAGTGACTTCAAACCAGCCGCCATCGGTTTGTCTTTCGACGTTCAGCGCAGCGTCGACGAGGCCGGCGGCAAGCGAAGCTGGAACCCGCGCAGCATGGCGGGATTGCTTTTCGGCGAGCATAACTACGCGCCGGCCGTTGATGTCGACCGGGCCAAAGTCTCCGATGCCCTCGACTCACTCGGCGAAGCCATCAATGTCGACGTCATCGAAGCCAAAATCACTTTCAAGAATGCCAAACCGGTTGCGCGCCAGCCGAAGGCAGGACTGGTCGTCGACCGGGACGCCACCATCGAGGCCATGAAGACCGCCTACCTCGTCACGGACAAGCCGATCGACGTTCCGACCGTCATCGTCGAGCCTGCGGTCGATGCGGCCGGTCTGACCAAATCCATGGACGAATTCGCCAAGCCTGCTGTGGCTGGCCCGGTCACTCTTCGCGTCGGCGACAAGGACGTGCCGTTGCCGCCGAGTGCCTATGCGCCCGCACTGGTTGTCCAGGTTAAGGACGGCGCTCTCAAACCGTCGATCGATCCCAAAAAATTAGCCAAACCCCTGACCGATTCGACGACCGGCATAGGCAAGAAAGCCGTCGATGCCACTGTCAGGATTGAGAACAACAAACCGGTAATCGTTCCGGGCAAAGTGGGCGTCGGCCTGCAGCCGGAGGAATTGGCGACGACCCTCATCCCGGTGCTGTCCAAGACCGGCAAGGACCGCGTTCTCACAATCGAGGCCAAAGCGGTCGAGCCCGAAACGACGTCCGCCGATATCAAGAAACTCGGCATCAAGACCAAGGTCGGCGCGTTCACGACCTATTTTGCACCGGCGGCTTATCGTGACACCAACCAAGGCCAGGCTGCCGCGAATCTTGACGGCACCATCGTCAAGCCGGGCGAGACGTTCAGCTTCAACGACACCGTCGGCGAACGGACCGCAGCCAACGGTTTCGTGGTCGGCACGGTCATCAACGGTGGCGTGTTCCGCGAAGAGCAGGGCGGCGGCGTCTCCCAGGTCGTGACGACGACATACAACGCGGCGTTCTTTGCCGGCCTGACCGATGTGGAACATCACCCGCACGACCTCTACATCAGCCGCTATCCGGTGGGCCGCGAGGCGACGGTTTATTGGGGCAGCCTCGACCTGAAGTTCCGCAATGACACGAAATACGGGGTGCTGATCCGCGCCAATGTTCAAAAGAGCGCGGGGCGCGCCCAGGGTTCGACGACCGTCGAAATGTGGAGTACGAAGGTCTATGACATCAAGGCGGGTTTGTCGGCGAGGCGCAATATCCGTGAACCGGCCGTGGTTTACGACCCGACGGACCGATGCGTTGCGCAATCGCCTTCGACGGGCTTCGACGTCGACGTCTTCCGCTACTTCTACCAGGGTGGCAAGAACGTTAAGACCGAGAGGGACACCGCGAGTTATCGGGCCACCGATGACGTCCGCTGCGAGAAGAAGCCAGAAAAGAAGGACTCTGCCGCGGAATAGTTGTAGTGGGCTGTGGAGCAAGTTCGACGCAACTCTTATTGGCGTAGGTGGCCGGGTCCTGAGGTGACGTATTCGATGAGGGCTGGTCGTTTCGATCGGTATGAATGTCCGGTGGGGGTTGTCCAGTCGATTTGGCTGCCTTCGGTGGTGACTCGCCACCCCGGGAGGTGTTTGATCGTGTGGGATCGGCCGCAGAGGCCCTGGCCGTTCACCTTCGTCGTGAGACCACCATTGTTGAAGGCCAGAATGTGGTCGAGGTGGCGGATTGGTGAGTCGCAACCGGGTTGCCGACAACGGCGGTCGCGTTTGGTAATGATTTTGGCGAGCGTGCCGTCGAAGCGGCGGCGCCGTTGGTCGCAATCGGTCAAGGAGTGGTCGATGGGGTCGGTGAACAATCGTCGTATCCAGGTTTGGCCACCCGAACAGATGATCCGGCGGGCCAGTGCAGCCGGGATGGGGCCGAAGCCGGGAAGGGTGACGGGGTTGTCGTCGATGTCCAGGAGATTGCCGAGGGTCATGATCAAACCGATTTCGACGCCCGCACTGTTGGCGGTCTTGAGTCCGGTGACGCGTTGGGCGAACTCATCACACATCACCTGGCCCGTCGTTCGGTTGTCGCCGGCAGCCCGGGCCGTACGCGCGGCCTTGCCGAGGGAGTTGTAGGCCGCCAGGAGTTGCTCGGCCGGGCCGCGGACCTGGAGGACAGCGACGCCGTCGGTGTCGGGAAAGTAGGACACGAACCGGTCGGACCGGTTGGCCTTGGCACGTTTGAACGCAGCATCGGCGTCGATGCCGATCGCATAATGTCGGGCCAGGTCGCCGGCCTTACGCGGGGTGAGCCCCACAATGAGTCCATCGAGCAACGTGTCGAGCCGAGTGACTTGTTCACGGTCCAAGCCGGTCGACTCACGAACCACCAGGCGGGCTGCTTGTTCGGAAATGCCACCGGCGGTGAACACCGCGGCGACGTGGGGCATCCGGGCCAGCCCTACCGCGAAACCATAGTGGTTACAGGCCGCTGAGGGTGAAATATTGCGGGCCATCCCGAGTTCACCAATGACCGACAAGGAGTGGTCACCGTGACCCAAGGTGAGGTGTGAAGCACGCGACGTGTCGAGGGCGGCGATCTGTTGAGCTTGCATTGCTTGTGCGGCACGAACGACCTGCTCACAGGCCTTGATCGCGTCGATCCGGTCACCGTCCATCGGGTCATCGTGAGGGTCGAAATCGTGCATACGGACAGCCTTCAAGAGCTCCTCGGCGGCCACGTTTTCGAACATGCTCACACGCTATAACAAGGGTCTGACAACCCAATCCGACCGCGAAAGCAGCACGAATCTTGCGCGAATTGGGTCGCCCTGACTATCCAAAACCCTCAAGATCCGTCGATCCTCACCCGATGTTCGCCGACCTACACGCGCCGTACTGACCGTCCCGGGGCACTCAGCGCCCGAACAAAGAATCGGACCAGTCTGTGCTTGACGCCCATGCAGTCCCGGCAATAGGTCGTCATTTCGTCGCCAGGCTAACTGTCGCCTTGGTGGCCAGGGAGCGCTTCGTCGTTTTCATCGATAACTCTTTTCAGTCGATAACTGAACGGACATCGACAACGTACGTGCGTGCGATGAACAACTGGCGACCGTGCGATGTCAGATAAAAGGCGGCGTCAGATAAAGGCCGGTGTCAGATAAAGGTAGGCGTGGTGGGTCCGGAAACCGTATGGCGCATAAAGGGCGATGGCCGCATCGTTGTCGGTCATTGTTTGCAGGTAGGCCTTGTCCGCGCCATTTCCACGCGCCCATATGATGCTCGCCTCGACGATGCGAGTGGCGAGCCCTTGCCGGCGAGCCTCCGGGGCGACTTCGACGCAGGACAGCCCGGCCCATTCGCCTGTGACGACAACCCGGCCGATAGCGACGATTGGACTGCCGGTTATTGGATTGGCGATCGAGAGAAAACCAACAGTTGCCGGACCTTCGAGCACCGCGCGGGCAGCGATGGGGTCTTCATCGACACGGCGATAACGCGTGAGCCATTCGTCCGTGACGTGGACGTCGACGACGGCGTCGCCGACAGAGCCGGGCTCAATTTCAGCCGAGTCGGCGAGTTCGGCGACCTGCACGATCGCGCCGCCGGGTCGGCCTTCGACTGGCGACCAGCCCGCATCGCGGAAGAGTTTCTCGCCGGCTGACCCGACGATAACCTGGGCCAGAGGCGGTAGCTGCTGATCCGCATAGAACGACACGACTCGTGCGATCGCTTCGGCAAACGGCATGCCGGGATCACCGTGGACGGCGACCGAGTTCGCACGACCGGTGAAGCCGCTGGCGGCCCGCAGCTCCCACTCTCCGAGCGCTTCGGAGACGGCGGCCGGCCAACCGCGAGACGTGATCCGGGTGAGGTTTTCGGCGCTGATCGCCTGTGCGCGGCGACTGCGTACGGGGGAGGGGGGCACGATTTTGGCGGCGACGACCGCAGCGAGGTCAACGTCAACGGTCGAGCCGTCGCGCTTTTCGACGGTCACGTGACGAGCGTCAAGGGCAAGCACCCGTCCGACGACATCGGTCATGGCCGGGCCACCGCTGGGGCCGAAGCCGGCGACGACATACCTCACCACCATTCGCTTGCCGATGTTGTTGGGATCGATCGTCATAAGAGGCACCTTCCCATGTCCACTGGTTGGACCTGACTCGTGGTTTGTTTTCCACGGGCGGGATACTGGAGGTACATCTTCAAAGGAGCACGTTCGTGACCTACGTCATCGCCCAGCCGTGTGTGGACCTCAAGGACCGCGCCTGTGTCGACGAATGCCCAGTCGACTGTATTTATGAAGGCAACCGGATGCTCTATATCCAGCCCGACGAATGCGTTGACTGTGGTGCCTGCGAGCCGGTCTGCCCGGTCGAAGCGATCTTCTACGAAGACGACACACCCGGTGAGTGGAAAGAATATTACGACGCAAACGTCCACTTTTTCGATGATATCGGCTCGCCCGGTGGCGCCGCTAAACTCGGTGTGATCGACAAGGATCACCCGCTCATCGAGGCGCTTCCTCCACAGATTCAGCCGTAACTTGTCCACGGTCTCCGCGGTTTCAGCGCGTTTTCCCGAGTTCCCCTGGGACACACTCGCCGCCGCCAAGGCCGTCGCCGCCGCGCATGTTGGTGGCATCGTGGACTTGTCGATCGGCACGCCGGTCGATCCGACTCCGCAGCTTGCCCGCGAAGCCCTGGCTGCGGCCGCGAATTCGCCCGGCTATCCTACGGTCTATGGCCCGGAGTCATTGCGCCAGGCGGCAGTCGACTGGCTTGAACGCCGTTTCGGGATCACTGGGCTCGCCGCCTCAGCGGTGCTGCCAACAGTTGGCTCCAAGGAACTCATCGCCAATCTGCCGCTCCAACTCGGCTTCGGCAAAGGCGACACGATAGGCATCCCCGAACTCGCCTATCCGACCTATGAGGTCGGCGCGCGCTACGCGGGTTGCGACGTCATCGCGAGTGATTCGACTATCGGTTTCGGGCCGGTCGCACCGAAGCTCGTTTTCATCAATTCGCCGTCAAACCCGACCGGCCGCATCCTCGGCATCGACCATCTCAAGAAGATGGTCGACTGGGCCCGCGAACGCGGAGTCCTTCTCGTTTCCGACGAGTGCTATCTCGAATATGCTTGGGAAGACACGCCTTATTCGATTCTTCATCCCGACGTATGCGGCGGCACGTTCGAAGGACTGTTGACGGTCCACTCGCTGTCGAAACGGTCGAACCTCGCCGGCTACCGTGCTGCCTTTGTCGCGGGCGACCAGTCAGTCATCGACGAACTCCTCGCCGTCCGCAAACACCTGGGATTCATGCTCCCGGCGCCGGTTCAGGCGGCCATGTCTGCCGTGCTCGCCGATGACATCCACGTCAAGGAACAACGCAAAATCTATGCGCGACGCCGCGTGTGGCTGCACAAAGCACTCGAGGGCGCTGGATTCACGATTGAGCACTCCGAAGGTGCGCTCTATCTCTGGGCCACCCGTGGCGAGCCCTGCCGCGACACCATCGACTGGCTGGCCGCCCGCGGTATTCTTGCGGCTCCCGGCGACTTCTACGGCGCTAAGGGTGCAAAGTATGTGCGGGTCGCGTTCACCGCCACTGACGAGCGCATCGATGCCGCTGTGGAGCGCCTGGCTTAGTCCTTGTCGCAACTTCAGGATGTGGGCGGAAAACACGGGTTTGCCGGCCCGTAACCCCCGGAAAGCGCCCAGATCGCGGGGTGGTGTCAGCCGACGACGCGATGCTGGCTGGCGTTCACCCTGACTAGTTCATTCGTGCTCGTACGGTATTCGCATCGGACTTCGAATCCTTGACCCAACCGGCAGGAGAGTCGACGGCCGTCCAGGTTCGGCCGTCAAACGAAATCCCAGTGATTTTTAGTTGGGCAGCATTCGCGACGAGGTATTGGGCCAGCGCCCATCCGCGCGCCTTTTGATTGGCCGGAGAACCGCTCATCGGATAGGCGAGTGCGTCCTTGCTGCCCGACACCGCGATTTTGCCAAACGCGGCCTGCACGCTGCGGTCCACATTGTCGATGTTGCCGCCCTGGGTCGGGTTCAGTTGGCAACTGAAAGACGCCTGGCTGTATCCCGTGAGCGCCGAGGCAAGGGCACGGGCATCGTTCTCGTGCTGGGCATATGCCCCCGGATACGCCGAGCGTTGCACCTTTTGGGCGGCCGCAGTGATCTCCATACCTGCATATCCCTTGACCTTGACGAGTCCATCGAAGAACTTGCCGATCGAATAATGCGGATCGAGGATCTGTTCGACCGTGCCCCAGCCTTGTGAGGGACGTTGTTGGAACAGCCCGACCGAATCGCGGTCGCCGTAATCGATGTTGTGCACCTTCGACTCTTGGAAGGCAGTCGCGATGGCAATTGTTGTGGCGCGCGGTGGAAGCCCGCGCCGGAGGCCGATCGCGGCCATCAAGGACGACCACTGGGCCTGCTCGAGATCGACCTGAGCCTGCGTCGTGCCGACTTTGGCGGTGCAATATTCGCTTCGCACCGGTGAACGATCGCGAAGGACGGTCGTCACGAGGGTCGCCGAGGCGACGAGTCCGAAAACCAGCAACCAGCGCAGCCGCATCAGTTGGCGTGCAGAGCGGAATTGAGTTCGATGCGGCCGCGGTCTGCGCGCGGGCGCGCTTCGATGGCACCGGTCTGGCTGTTCGTCCAGAACTGGAGGCCGTTCTGCCCTGAGAGTTCGGCGGCCTTGACGGCCGAGCCGTCGGGCAGCGTGACCTTGGTGCCCGCGGTGACATAGCAACCCGCCGCGACAACGCAACCGTTGCCAAGCGAGATGCCAACACCGGAGTTGGCGCCGAGCAAACAGTTTTCGCCGATGCTGACGACTTCCTTTCCGCCCCCTGAAAGCGTGCCCATAATCGACGCGCCTCCACCGACATCGGAACCGTTGCCTACGACGACACCGGCTGAAATCCGACCTTCGACCATGGCCGTGCCGAGGGTGCCCGCATTGAAGTTGACGAAGCCTTCGTGCATGACGGTGGTGCCGTTGGAGAGGTACGCGCCGAGTCGGACGCGGTCGGCGTCGGCGATGCGCACACCGGCGGGGACGACGTAGTCGGTCATGCGCGGGAACTTGTCGATGCTCGTGACCTCGACGTGGAGGCCGGCGGCGCGGGCACGGGCGCGGGTGTGCTCGAAGCCCTCGACCGCACACGGGCCGATCGATGTCCAGACGACGTTGTTGAGCAGACCGAAGAGGCCGTCCAGGTTCTGTCCGTGGGGCTTGACCAGCCGGTGGGACAACAAGTGCAGACGCAGGTAGGCGTCATAGGTATCGGTCGGCGGGGCCTGCATGTCGTCGATGACAGTATGGACGACAACCTGGCGAACCTGGCGAACCTTGTCGTGACCGCTCAGGGCGGTGAGCTCATCGGGCTCGAGGTTGCGCCCGGGGGCGGCGCCCAAACGGGGTGACGGATACCAGACATCGAGGACCTTGGCCTCGTCAGTCACGGTGGCCACACCATAGGCGAATGCGCCCGCAGGATTCACAGAAGTCATGGGTTCAAACTTACCGTGTCGGACCTATCCTGAGGCATGGCTCTCATCTCCTTCAAGGATCTCTGCTTCGACGCGCAGGACCCCGTCCTTCTTGGCACTTTCTGGGGCGCTGCCCTCGGCCTGCACGGTGAGGCCCTCGACGACGGGGACATGAGACTCCTCGGCAACGAAAAGGCCCAGTCGATTTGGATCAATCGCGTCGCCGAAGCCAAAACCGTCAAACACCGCGTACACCTCGACGTCAACGGACGTTCGGTCGCCGAATACGAGGCCATGGGTGCGCGGCTGCTCCCGGACTGGGGGCCGTTCGACTGGACCGTGATGGCCGACCCCGAAGGCGGCGAGTTCTGCCTGTTTGAGCGGGACCGGCCGCCGGCGCGACGGCATAGCGAGATTGAGCCGAGCTGGGACGACGCCTATCGCCTCTACGAACTCGGTGTCGACGCCGCCGATGCCGGTTTAATCGGCTCGTGGTGGGCCGAGGCGTTCGGTGCACCATTGCGCGGCAGCGATCGGGATTTCTACTCGCTCGAGGGCATCGAGGGGTGCCCGTTCGATTCGATCGTGTTCATCTCAGTCCCCGAGCCCAAAACGATCAAGAACAGGATTCATTGGGACGTGACGCTCGTAGGGGAGGCGACCGTTGACGACCTCGTGGACACGGGCGCCACGATTTTGCGTGCCCAGGATGAGGAGATCAGCTGGACCGTGATGGCCGATCCCGAAGGAAACGAGTTTTGTGTTTTTGCGACTTTGGGCTGAATTGGCGGGTCGACAACCCAATTCCTCGCTAGGCTGCGAGACAGATTGGGGGCCCCATGGTCGCGTTGAACCTGAAGAAGGACGTCGTCGCGTTGACGGCTGCCCTCGTCGACATCGAATCGGTGAGTCTTGGCGAGCAGACAATCGCCGATGCGGTCGAGGCTCAATTGGTGAAGTTAGCCCACCTCAAGGTCGAGCGCGACGGCAATACGATCATCGCTCGCACCGATTTGGGGCGGAATCAGCGTGTTGTCATCGCCGGTCATCTAGACACGGTCCCGCTCAATGACAATCTGCCCTCCCACCTCGCGGACGACATGCTGTATGGCCTCGGCTCGTGCGACATGAAGGGCGGCGTGGCTGTCGCCTTGCGGCTGGCGGCCCACGTCACCGAACCCAATCGTGACATCACCTTTGTCTTCTATGATGGCGAAGAGATCGACCACGAATTCAACGGCCTCGGCCGGATCGCGCGCGAAAAGCCCGAACTCCTTGCTGGCGACTTCGCCATCCTGATGGAGCCTTCGAACGCTGCCATCGAGGCGGGTTGCCAAGGTACGTTGCGCGTCGACGTCATTGTCAAGGGCGAGCGGGCCCATTCGGCGCGGTCGTGGAACGGCCGTAACGCCATCCACGCGGTGGCGCCGATTCTGCAGCGGCTCGTCGGTTACGCGCCGCGCTGGGTCGAGATCGACGGCCTGACCTACCGTGAGGGCCTCAACGCCGTCGGGATCAGCGGTGGCGTCGCCGGCAATGTCATCCCCGACGAGGCACGGGTGAGCGTCAACTACAGATTCGCGCCGGACCGCAGCGAAGAGCAGGCAATCGAACACGTCCTCGCGGTCTTCAACGGCTTCGAGGTTGAACTGACGGACTCGGCGCCCGGCGCGATGCCCGGCCTCGGTGTCCCGGCCGCAGCCGCTTTTGTGGAGGCTGTCGGCGGCGAGGTGAAGCCCAAACTCGGCTGGACAGACGTCGCGCAGTTCACTCAACTGGGCATACCGGCAGTCAATTTCGGTCCCGGTGATCCGCTGCTCGCCCACAAGGCCGAAGAACATGTGCCCGTCGACCACCTGATTCAGGTCGAAGCGCAGCTCGTGGCCTGGCTGACGAACTGAACTGTGGGCAAAGTTGGTGAAAGCCAACTTGTGAAATAATGATCGAAGAGCCTGACGCTGGCTTTCGGATGAGCGGTGCCGTACCCGGTGTGCGACAAAACGGCCCTTTGAGGAGACTCACATGTCTTGGACTGTTCTTGTTCTTTCCGGTGTTCTCGAGGCAGTCTGGGCGACCGCGCTGGGAAAATCCGAAGGTTTCAGTCGGCTGGGCCCGTCAGCGATCTTCGTCTGCGCACTTTCCTTGAGCATGGCCGGGCTTGCCTACGCGATGCGCGAGCTGCCCGTTGGCACGGCCTACGCAGTCTGGGTCGGTATCGGTGCAGTGCTGACCGTCGCGTATGCAATGGCGGTCGGTGACGAGCCGATATCCGCAATCAAATTCTTGTTTCTGATCGGGATCGTTGGCAGCATCGTCGGACTGAAATTGACCAACTGACGAATCCGGGCCGTGATCGAAGGCGATCTCCCGATTGCGGGTCTAGGACATCGGCTGCGTTGCCGCTTCAGATTTCCCCTGATCGAACTGGGTCCGGTAAAGCTCTTCATAACGACCGCCGAGTGCGAGCAATTCGGTATGCGTGCCGCGTTCGATGATCTGACCTTCCTCGACCACGAGGATAAGGTCGGCTGCCCGGACCGTTGACAGTCGGTGGGCGATGACCACTGAGGTCCTGCCTTCGAGGGCAATCGCCAGGGCTTCTTGGACCGCGGCTTCGGACGTGGAGTCGAGATGGGCTGTTGCCTCGTCGAGGATCACGACGCGGGGCCTCGCCAACAACAACCGGGCAATCGTCAGCCGCTGGCGTTCGCCGCCGGAGAGCCGGTAGCCGCGTTCGCCCACCACGGTATCGAGACCTTCGGACAAGGTGCCGACGAGTTCGTCGAGACGGGCGTCGTGCAGCGACTCCCAGAGTTCGGTTTCGGTGGCTTCTGGTCGTGCCAGCAGGAGGTTGTCGCGGACGGACTCGTGGAAGAGATGACCGTCCTGCGTGGCCATGCCAAGCGTTTCGCGCATGGACTTCATGGTGAGATCGCGGACGTCGACCCCGTTGAGGCGGACCGCGCCGTCGTCGACGTCATACAAGCGGGGGACGAGGCTCGCGATCGTGGACTTGCCAGCGCCGGAGGTGCCGACGAGGGCGACCATCTGGCCGGGCTCGACCCGAAAGGAGATGCCGTGCAGGACAGCGACGCCGCCGCGGTTATCGAGCATCGCGACTTCCTCGAGTGAAGCCAGCGAGACCTTATCGGCCGAGGGGTAGGCAAAGGTCACGTTCTCGAACTCAACCGAGACCGGGCCGGCGGGCACGTCGACCGCGTCGGCCTTCTCGGCGATGAGCGGCTTGAGGTCGAGCACCTCGAAGACCCTCTCAAAACTCACAACCGCACTCATGATCTCTACGCGGGCGCTGGCCAGCGCGGTCAGCGGGGCATACAGACGGGTGAGGAGCAGGGCGAGCGCCACGACGTCGCCGGGATCGAGTGAACCGCGCAGCGCATAGAAACCGCCGAGGCCATAGACGACCGCCAGCGCGAGTGCGGACACGGTGGTCAGGGCGGTGACGAAGACCGATTGGAGCATCGCGGATTTGACGCCGATGTCGCGCACGCGCCGGGCCCGTGCGGCGAACTCGGCCGATTCGGCATCGGGGCGGCCATACAGCTTGATAAGGGTGGCTCCCGGCGCGGAGAAGCGTTCGGTCATCCGGGTGCTCATGACCGCGTTGTGGTTGGCGCCTTCCCGCCGCAGGTCGGCGAGACGACCACCCATCCGGCGTGCCGGTATGACGAAGATCGGCAACAGGATGAGGGCGACGGCAGTGATTTGCCAGGAGATGCTGAGCATCACGACAAGAGTCAAGGCGAGGGTGACGAAATTGCTGACGACTCCGGAGAGCGTGTCGCTGAAGGCGCGTTGGGCGCCGAGGACGTCATTGTTGAGCCGGCTGACAAGTGCGCCCGTGCGGGTGCGGGTGAAGAAGGCGATGGGCATCCGCTGCACGTGATCGAAAACGGTCGTGCGTAGGTCGACGATCAGTCCTTCGCCGATCGTCGACGACAACCAGCGGGTCAGGATGCCGAAACCGGCATCTGCCAAAGCGATCAGGGCTATGAGTCCGGCGATCTTGAACACGGTGCTTTGAGGGGCGCCGTCGACGATGGCGTTGACGACGCTGCCGGCCAACACGGGGGTGGCAACTGCCAAAAACGCCGTGACGACGCTCAGGATCAGGAACTGAATCAGCCGGCGTTTGTGCGGTTTGGCGAAGCCTGCGATGCGCTTCAGGGTCTCCCGGGTCAGCTTTTGCGAACCGTTCTGCATGTTCATCGCGCGGTGCAGCGACATCCACGCGGCGCCATCCATACTCACGGGATTCCTCTTTCGATGTGTTTCTCTTGAGCCCAGTTTTTTTCGGCTGCTTTGCAACTTTAGAAGTTCGATTCTAGTTGAGGTCAATCCCCTTGACGATTCGGTTAGCCTGCTGACTATGACGAAGCCTCGCGAATCGCAAAAGGGTCCGATCCGACTCCGCCGCGACCAGGTCGATAAGAGCACGACCGACCAACGATTGCTCGACTCTCGCGGCACCGGTGGTTGGGTGCATACCGATCCTTGGCGCGTGTTGCGGATTCAGGCTGAATTCGTGGAAGGTTTCGGGGGACTCGCCGAACTCGGCCCCGCGGTCAGCGTCTTCGGTTCGGCGCGCACCAAGAAGGACGACCCGATGTATGGGAAGGGGGTCGAAGTCGGCATGGCCCTCGTCCGGGCGGGCTACGCCGTCATCACCGGCGGCGGACCGGGCGTCATGGAGGCGGCCAACAAGGGCGCGGTCAAGGCCGGTGGCGTCTCGGTCGGACTCGGCATCGAATTGCCGTTCGAGCAAGGCATGAACAAATGGGTCGACATCGGCATCAATTTCCGCTATTTCTTCGTACGCAAGACGATGTTCGTCAAGTATGCACAGGGCTTTATAGTGCTTCCGGGCGGTTTCGGCACGATGGACGAATTGTTCGAGGCCATCACGCTGGCGCAGACCGGCAAGGTCACCTCGTTCCCCATCGTATTGATCGGAAGGGACTATTGGGGTGGCCTCGTCGACTGGTTGCGGAACACGATGCTCGCCGACGGCAAGATCGGCCCGAAGGACCTGGACATGATCCACGTGACCGACAGCGTGTCTGAGGCCCTCGCCTTGTTCAAATCACTGGATTGAGTCTTCGGCGGTGACTTACGCACCACCGTCGACGCTTGAGTGGTGCGTAAGCCACCGTCGAATGCCAAGCTAGGCCAGTCCGCGACGTGCGATCGCGGGTGGGCGGTTGCCCTGGATCGACGCCACCATGTCGAGGGTCTGCCGTGTTTCGGCGACATTGTGGGCGCGGAAGACCCGCGCGCCGAGCCATGCCGAAATGGCGGTCGACGCCAGCGTTCCGGGCAAACGGTGATCCTTGTCCCGATCGAGAGTCTCGCCGACGAAATCCTTGTTGGACACCGCCACGAGCACGGGCCAACCGGTGTCGACCAGTTCGCCAAGGCGGCGGGTGAGTTCGAGGCTGTGCCGGGTGTTCTTGCCGAAGTCGTGGGTCGGATCGATCAGGATGCCGTCTCGGCGTACGCCGGCCGCCAACGCCTTGTCGGCAAGGCCGGTCACGGTATCGATGACATCGGCAACCACATCGTCGTAGGCGACTCGGTGCGGGTCGGTGCGCGGACCGAGGCCGCCGCTGTGACTGCAAACGAGCCCGGCGCCGTGCGCGGCGGCGACTGCCGTTAACTCGGGATCATGGCCGGCCCAGGTGTCGTTGATGAGATCGGCGCCGAGTGAACAGAGTTTGTCGGCGACCCCGGCTCGCCACGTGTCGATGCTGATGATGAGTTGCGGATGCCTGCTGCGCGCCTCGGCGACGAAGTCGGCTGTACGGCGCAATTCCTCCTCGGCGTCAACGACCGGGCCGTAGCCAGCCTTTACTCCGCCCACATCGACGATGTCGGCGCCGGCAGCGACCGCCTCATCGAGTCTGCGCAGCGCGTCGTCGAGGTCATACGTCGCGCCGGAGTCATAAAACGAATCGGGTGTGCGGTTGATGATCGCCATCAGGGCGAAATCATTGGGCGCAAACGTACGCCGCCCGAATCGCAAGGGTTGCTGGGGCATTCAGCGACCCTCGAATTGGGGCTTCTCCTTGGCCAGGAATGCTTCGACGGCGACAAGGTGATCTGCGGACGCGCCGGTCAGTGCCATCTTTTGGGCTTCCTGTTCGAGTGAAGCAGGCAAGTCGTGGGTCGCGGAGTAGGCGATTGACCGCTTAATCGAGGCGTACGCCAGGGTCGGACCGTCGGCGAGTTTACGGGCGAGGGTGGCGACTGTTGCATCGAACTCGTCCGTCGGCGCGACAACTGTGGCGAGTCCGAGGGTCAGCGCCTCGTCGGATGGGATCGTGCGAGGGAGAAGGAGCAGTTCGGTGGCTTTGCCGAGGCCGACCAAACGTTGCAATGTCCAGGAAGCGCCCGTGTCGCAAGACAACGCGATGCCGGCGAAAGCGAGATTGAAGCTTGCCGTGTCCTTGAGGATCCGGAAATCGGAGGCGAAAGCGAGTGAAGCGCCGGCTCCGGCGGCAACACCGTTGAGGGCCGCGATCACCGGTTTGGGCATCGTCGCGATCGCCGTGACTGTCGGGTTGTAATGCTCGGCAACTGTGTTGGACAGCGGGCCCGCATTGTTGGATTTCAGGTCCGCGACGTGTTCCTTGAGGTCCTGACCGACGCAGAACGCGCGACCGGTGCCGGTGAGGACCACACAGCGGGCCCCGCTGTCGGCCGCCGCCGCATGCACGGCATCGCGCAAGGCGATCTTGGTTTCGAGGTTGAGACTGTTCATCGCGTCGGGCCGGTTGAGCGTGATCGTGGCAATACCGTCGCTCACGCCGTAGGTCACGGCCGCGCTGTTCGAGTCGCTCATATAGCTCCCTGTGGGACTGCGTTCGTCGGGCTGACGGTGCATAGGCGATAATAGTTCCACGCGTCGCGATCGACGATCACGGGACGCACACAGACGAGAGGGGAACCCATGGCGGCCATGAAACCACGGACCGGCGACGGCCCGATGGAGGTCACCAAAGAAGGACGCTGCATCGTGATGCGCGTCCCGCTCGAAGGCGGCGGAAGACTTGTTGTCGAACTCAACAACAATGAAGCGGCCACGCTAGGCGACGCGCTCAAAGCGGTCTGATGTATGGCTTGACAGTGCGTTGGTCTCTCGCCGACGCCCCAAAGGGCACTCTCAAGGCTTTGCGGGCATATGTCGAGGAAGAATCGTTCGCCAAATTCGCCGGCCTTGAGGGCCTGCGGATCAAAACTTGGCGGGCCCGTAAAGGCGAGTGGTTTGAGGGCTCATACGTTTTCGTGTCCGACAAAGCCCGCGCCGCGTTCCAAGAGAGCTTTGAGAAGATTGCCGCTGGTTCTGCGGGATCGAAACTGATCGGCAGCGCGCCGATCTCGATCGAAGCCTGCGAAATCGTCGGCGTCGTACGCGGGCCAGCCGGATTTCGCTCGTCGTCGCATTTCGAGCACGGCGCTGAGGACTAAGCAGTCTCTCACCGAGATTTGGCCGCTGAAGCACCTAAAATTTCCGGATTTGGCCGATTCCACGTGCAAAATCGGCCAAATCTCGGAGACTAGGTGCTTGCGGATTAGCCGATGAGTTGGGCGGCGAGGAGTCCGTCGCCTACTGGCAGCAGGATACTGAGCAGCCGATCGTCGTCGGAAACCTTCTTGATCATTTCTCGGATTGCCGAAGTCTCGGGATCGCGTTGTGAGGGATCGGCGACACGGTCGTGCCATAGCGCGTTGTCGAAAACTATGATGCCGCCGGGGCGGACGAGGCGGACGGCCTCGTCGAAGTATTCGCTGTATTCGACTTTGTCGCCGTCAAGGAACACCAAGTCATAGCCCGCGTCGGTCAGTCGGGGCAACACGTCGAGTGCAGAACCGGCGATCAGGCGGAATCGTTGTGGGGCGAAACCGGAGTCGGTGAACACAACACGTGCCAGTCGCTGGTGCTCTGCCTCGAGGTCGACCGATGTCAGGACGCCGCCTTCGGTCATACCGCGCAAAAGCCAGAGTCCTGAAACGCCGGTCCCGGTGCCCACTTCGACGATTGATTTGGCCTGCAGTACCGAAGCCAGGAAGTGCAATGCCGAACCTGCGCCATTGCCGATCGGCGTGACTCCGACCTGCCTGGCACGTTCGCGGGCGGCGGCGATGTGCTCGTCTTCGCTCAGGTATTCCTCTGCGTAGGCGAGGCTGGCTGCACTGGTGATGGCAAACTCCTTGTGGTCGGTAGCTCAAGACTAGTGCCACCGGTAGTGGTTTCTTGGGAACGGTCAGGCAGTTTTAGGCGTTCTCTCAGTAAGAGGGTGGACGATCGTCAGCATGAAGGAAGAAATAGTGGAACAGGCAACGCTCAACTGGGATGACATCGTTGCGGACCACTCCGCGCGCGTCTACCGGCTTGCCTACCGCCTGACCGGCAATCGCCAGGACGCCGAAGACCTGACTCAAGACGTTTTCATCCGGGTGTTCAAGTCGCTCGACACCTATGTCGCAGGCAATTTCGAGGGCTGGTTGCACCGCATCACGACGAATCTCTTTCTCGACCGTATGCGCCGCAAGTCCAGAATCCGGATGGACGCCTTCGGCGAAGGTCAAGAAGACCGGGTGCACAGCACCGAGATTCTGCCCGAATTTGCAGTCCATGACGCCAACTTCGACCCCGACATCGAAGCGGCACTGGCGACACTTTCCGAAGAGTTCCGTGTGGCCGTTGTCCTGTGTGACGTCGAAGGACTTTCCTACGAGGAGATCTCTTCCGTTCTCGGTATCAAACTCGGCACTGTGCGTTCACGCATCCACCGCGGCCGTACGCAATTGCGCGAAGCGCTCGCCCACCGCGCTCCCCACAAGGGCCGCACGCGCGTCTTCGGGCCCTTGGGGGCATAAAGCGTGGCTCATCTAGGTGTCGATGTTGCTGCCTTCGTGGATGGACAATTGTCCTCAAAATCCTTGAAAGCGGCATGCGCGCACCTCGAGGGCTGCGACGAGTGCCGTCATGCGGTACGCCAGCAAGAAGCACTTAAGTCGCGGATGAGCACAGTGTCGGGCCCGGCACTGTCGCCGGAATTCCTCGCCGCCCTCAACGGATTGCCGCGCGCCAATATCTCGCGGGATTCGTTGTGGTCGCGGTTGCGTCACTCGAGGCCGGCGCGTTTCGGCGTCGCCATCATCGGCGCGTCTCTCACGGTTGCCGTCGTCGCCTATGGCGTTGGCGGGGTTCGCGAACAAGTCGGCGACAGCGTCACGCCGACCTCGAACCACTACGCCGCTGATTTCTTCGGAGCCACGACGATCCAGGCCAAGTCCTCGCTGAGTCCCGCGGCGATGAGTGATCTCGACCACTCCGGCTGGCCGTGCCGTGCCACGCTCGCCGTTGATTTGCATCGGATCGATGCCGAATGGCGCGACAACGGCCAGACCATCGCGTTGACGTATGCGAGCGCGACGCACAAGCTCAAACTCTTCGAGCAGAACGGTGTGCTCGACACCGAAGGCTTGCTCGGCTTCGACAATCGCACCATCAATAACGCCGACGTCTGGGTCCGCGACGGCATTCCCACGATCGTGACGTGGGACTACGACGGGGTCGTCTTCACCATCGTCACCGATGCTGGGAGCAAACACATTGCCGCCGCTCTCGCCGAGTTGCCTACCCGCGGACCCGACGGGGGACCCGCGCAGCGCATCGGCAACGGCCTCGACCGTATGACGACCTGGATCTCCCCGGCTACTTAGCCGGGCACACAATCAGCGCCATTCGTGCGGGCTCAGTCGTGAGGGTAGGCGGCCGATCGATTCTGGAACTCCACGATGTCCAGGTTCTGGATGTGGCCGTTGCGGATTTCGATCGCGCGGCGGATCGGTTCGTCCAGATCCCAGGCCGGCGGCCCGTCCATCACGGTGGGGATGAACGGTATGAGTGCTTCGCTGATTTCCCACGTCGCCGAGTCCCAAAGGTAGGAGGGACTGTGGTCGACGGCGTAATATCGGATGTGGTCACCCACCTCGAACATCGGTTCGGCAAATGACGTCGGTCGTGCCCAGCTGAACCCCATACCTTCGTCGCACGACACATCGACGATGAGGCTGCCGGGCCGGAACGCGCCGAGGTCCTCGGTGCGCAGATAGGTCAGCGGGGCATTGGGGTCCTGCAGCGTGCAGTTGACGACGATGTCGTTCTCGGCGAGGAACGGCGCAAGCGGTACTCGTCCGCGATTGGTGATGACTTGGCTGAGGAAGGGGGTGTTGTCGTCGTTATCGAATTGGACGATTCGCACCGAGTGGATGGGGGAGCCCACCGCAGCGATTCCGCGGTGGGTCAGGACCTTGACGTCATGGATCCCGTGGGCGTTGAGGGCGGTGACGGCGCCGCGGGCAGTCGCCCCGAAACCGATGACGACAGCGCTGAGCTGCCGACCGTAGTCGCCGGACGTGCCGGCCAGCTGGAGTGCGTGCAGCACCGAGCAGTAGCCGGCGAGTTCATTGTTCATGTGAAAGACGTGCAAACCGAAGCTGTTGTCGCTGGCCCAATGGTTCATGGCCTCGAACGCGATCAGCGTGAGGCGTTTGTCGATGGCGTGTTGAGTGAGCGCGCGGTCCTGGACGCAGTGCGGCCAACCCCACAGCACCTGACCGTCACGCAAATCGGCGAGATCTTCGGCCTGAGGTTTGGGCAGCAGGATCACATCGGCCTCGGCGATGAGTTGTCCGCGCGGGCAAATGCGACCAACGAGGGAATCCAGGTGCTGGTCCGAAAAGCCGAAGGCGTCGCCATAACCCTGTTCGAGGATTATCGACTTGCGCCGCTCGGGATCGATTCGGTCGAGGTGCCTGGGGTGGATCGGGAGCCGCTTTTCGTCCGGCTTGCTGGACGTTCCTATGACGCCGAGCGTCAACTGTTGAGCAGGCTGCGTGGGCATGGGCGAGGCGGTCATCGTTGCTCCCTCTGGGCAGTAGTTCAGGCGCATTGTTCAGGTGGATTGTTCAGGTGGATTCGCTGTCAAACGGTGGGGTTTCACCGAGTCCGAGTGGCTTTTGGGTGATAGCCTTTCGAGCCGCTTGATTCTTGGCAGGCTCGTCGTCGTCGAGGAGACTGCGGCGCACAACTTCACGCGGATCGAGGTCGCGCAGATTGAATCCGGAGAAGTCCTGACCCATTTCGCGACCGAGATCGTCCTTGGCGTTTTCGGCCATCTGCTTGATCGTGCGGACGAAGCGGCCGGCCTGACGGGCCAAGTCGGGAAGTTTGTCCGGACCGAAAACGAGCATGGCGACGACCCCGATGACGAACAATTCGGGCCAGCCCATGCCGAACATGGCTGAACCTAGAGCCGGCCGGCCGGTGCGAGACCGAGCTGCATTCCGGCAAGTCCACGCGAACGGCCGCTGAGCTTGTCGGCAACGCCCTGGAGCTCCTTGGCAGCGATCGAATCGGGTTCTGACTCGATTATCGGGATGCCATCGTCGCCGCCGATGCGCAGTTGCTGGTCGAGCGGGATCTGGGCGAGGACCGGCACCTCGTAACCGAACTTCACACTGAGTGCGGTGGCCACTTTTTCGGCACCGCCGGAACCGAAGATTTCGTGGCGTTCGTCGCTGCCGGGGAGCTGCAGGTAGGACATGTTTTCGATGACGCCCACGACACGCTGGTGCATCATCGAGGCCATCGTGCCGGCTCGCTCGGCGACGGTCGCGGCCGCCGCCTGCGGAGTCGTCACGACTATGACTTCGGCGTTCGGTAGGTGCTGGCCGAGACTGATGGCGATGTCGCCGGTGCCCGGCGGGAGGTCAAGGAGCAGTACGTCGAGGTCGCCCCAGTAGACGTCGCTGAGCATCTGGACGAGTGCACGGTCGAGCATCGGTCCGCGCCAGGCGACGACCTGGTCCTTGCGGGGCTTGAGCATGCCGACGCTGATGACCTTCATGCCCTTGACTGGGACCGGCATGATCATGTCTTCGACCTGCGTGGGGCGGGCGTCTCCCTCGCCGAGCATGTCGGGGATCGAGTGGCCATAGATGTCGGCATCGATGATGCCGACCTTGAGTCCGCTTTGGGCCATCGCGAGTGCGAGGTTGACGGTCACCGTGGACTTGCCGACGCCGCCCTTGCCGGAGGCGATCGCATAGACCTTGGTGAGTGAGCCGGGTTGGGCGAAGGGGATGTCGCGTTCGGTACGGCCGCCACGAAGCATCTCTTGCATGCTCTTGCGCTGTTCATCGGTCATGACGCCCATGTCGACCTTGACGACACTGGCCGGTGCGACGGTTGCCACGGCGGCGGTGATGTCACGGTTGAGGGTGTCCTTGAGCGGGCAACCCGAAACGGTCAGCAACAGCCGAACGGTGATGTCGTTGCCATCGATCGTGATGCCATCGACCATGCCGAGCTCGGTGATGGGACGTTTGATCTCGGGATCATTGACGCTTTTGAGTGCTTCGAGGATTTGTTCTTCGGTCACGACTGCCATGTGCTCATGGTACGTGGTCGATCGAGGCCCAGCGGGTGTGCCTGGTCAGTGCAACTGGTCCGATTCGGACTCGGCGGACTTCTCCTCGAGATCGCCGAGCAATCCGCGCAATTCTGAGCGGAGGAAATCGCGTGTCGCGACTTCGCCCAGTCCGAGCCTCAAGCTGGCGACTTCGCGCGCCAAAAACTCCATGTCGGCGTGGCTTTGGGTGTTGGCGTCCCGGTCTTGTTCCTGCGTGACGCGGTCGCGCGCTTCCTGACGGTTTTGCGCGAGCAGTATGAGCGGCGCCGCATACGAGGCCTGCAGCGACAGGATCAAGGTCAGGAAGATGAAGGGATATTCGTCCCAACGCGATCGTTCCGGGCCGAAAGGCACATTCCACACGATCCAGACAAGGACGAACACTGTCATGTAGGTAAGGAACCGCGCCGTCCCCATGAACCGCGCGAACTTTTCGGCGAACCGGCCGAAGCGCTCCGGATCGGGTTCGCGGGTACGGCGACCGAGATTGCGGGCGACAAAGCTTCGGGGGAGGGCGCGAGGCTGGTCGAGGCGAGGCCGTTCAGCCATGAACGGCTCCTTCTGCATCGCTCTCGCGCCAGTCTTCGGGCAGCAAGTGGTCGAGGACGTCGTCGATGGTCACCACGCCGACAAGGTGGGAGTTTTCGTCCACGACGGGCAAGGCCACGAGGTCGTAGGCGGCCAGCAGGCTGGCGACCTGTTCGAGCGAGGAATCGGGACGGGGCCAGTCGATGTCGTTGTCGACGATCCCACCGACGAGAGTCGAGGGTGGATCGCGCAGGAGCGCCTGAAAATGCACGACGCCGAGGAATCGGCCGGTCGGGGTCTCGACCGGCGGGCGGCAGACATAAACCATCGCGGCGAGGGCAGGGCTGAGTTCGGGTTCGCGGACACGGGCCAAAGCCTCGGCAAGAGTGGCATCGGGCGGAAGGATGACGGGTTCGGTGGTCATCATGCCGCCGGCCGTGCGCTCCTCATAAATGAGCAACCGGCGGACGTCTTCGGCGTCTTCGGGCTCCATCAGGGCGAGAAGTTGTTCGGCGGTGCCCGCAGGTAGTTCGCCGATGAGGTCGGCCGCGTCATCGGGATTCATTTCTTCGTGGACGTCGGCGGCGCGTTCGGGGTCGAGGACGCCGAGGATTTCGACCTGAGACTTCTCGGGGAGTTCTTCGAGGACGTCGGCGAGGCGCTCGTCACCGAGTTCGGCAACGATCTCCATACGACGTTTGTGGGTGAGGTCTCGCAAAGCATTCGCAAGGTCGGCGGGTCGCATTTCGTCCATCGTGGCGAGAAGATGGGTCGCGCCCTGGCTCGCTTCCTCCGACGTCAGGCCATTGACGTCTTGCCAGGCCACGACGTGATTGGGCCCGCGGCGGCCGAAACGCTTGCCGGTTTCGTGGACGGCCACCTGGCTGATTGCCCAGTCTTTGCGGGGGTCCTGTTCCATCGCGACGTCATACACGGTGCCACTGATGCCATCGGGGAGCGAAACGGTGCGGTCGAGGAGTTCGTGGAGGACCAATGTTTCGGTGCTGCGCTTCTCGAAGCGGCGAACGTTGAGCACGCCGGTCGTGATGATTTGTCCCGAATCGAGTGAAGTCACCCGGGTCATCGGCAGGAACACTCGGCGGCGGCCCAGAACTTCGACGACGACACCGAGTACGCGAGGACGCTGCTTGGCCGAACGGACCGCAACAACGATGTCGCGAAGCTTGCCGACCTGATCGCCGGCGGGGTCGAAAACTTCCTGCCCGATCAGTCGGGACAGAAAGATACGATTGGGCGTTGCGCTCACGCTCAAACCCTACCGGTCGGACCGGCTGACCTGTGGGAACTAACAGATCTCGCCGGAGGCCAAAGCGTTCATTTTAAGGATGGAATGGACCACGTCCATGTCGATTTCGGCCGGGTGTTGATAGCGGATGCATCCCTCGCCGAGGCTGAGGCCTTCGAGTCGCGGCTGGTGGACGTTGGTGACATCGGTGCGCAACACATAGAGGGAGATATATTTCTCCTGGCTGGCAAATGCGATTTCGACTTGATCGTCGCGCTCGTACGAGGGGACACCGTAGCGAAGGCTCTCGCTGAAACCGGGCAGGAACTTGAGGCAGGCTTCGCGCAGGGCCTCCAGCGCGGGCTGCCGTTCTGGAAGTATCGCGGCCAGATAGTCGTCGACCTCGAGCGTGGGCGTCATGGGGGTACAGTACCTCCCAAATATCCGGGAACTCCGCTCAAATCTGTGGATTTTTCGCTTAATCTGGGCCACCAAGTTTCTGCTTCGGCGGCCGCCAACCAGTTCGGTTTTGCTCTGGAACTTCGTGCAATGCCCGAAACCACCAAAGCATTCGCGCCGCCGATAAGCGGTCGTGTCGTGCCGATCGACGCGGACGCACTTAGCTCAGGAGAACTCGCGGGAATCGAGGCTGCGCTCTACTTCCTCTGGGTCGAGGTCGTCACCGGTCGCATTGCCGCCGGTCCAGTTGATTCCGACCAGCATCCCGTCGTCGCGCATTCCGGCCAGCCACGCCGATCGCCACTCCTGCAGCGGTACGGCGACGATGTTGAAGTCGGTATAGGCCGATGTATTGGAGACCGCGTCCTCTGCGCGATCTCGCAGTGACCAGAACGGCATCGCCCGAACACCTTCGGCATTCAGCGGCGAGGGAATTCCCTCCGGGTCCTGGATCGTCCAGACTTCGTCGTTCTGGAGGACCTCCGTGTAAAAGGAGTCTGCTTGCGCCGCGCTGATGGTCATGAACCCATCATCGGTCATCGCCAGTCTTTCGACGACAATCTCATCTGCAGGGCAGTCCACGGAACCCCATCGACATGCTCGACGTCCTTCAACACCTCATAGGTCGTGAAGCCGAGTCGTTCGTAGATGCCGAGGGCGCCGGCGTTGTGCTCATACACGCCCAAGTTCAGACTCAACAATCCGAGCGGACCGAAGGCGTGCGCGAGGATTTCGGGGAGCATCATCGAAGCGATGCCACGGCCGCGAGCTTGAGGGGCGACGAGGACACGGCCCAGTCGCGCGGTCCCGTCGCCGCTCAGTCGGAGTGAGGCATGACCCAGGGGCTCATAGGTTGTCGGATCGGCGGCAGTCCAGGTCCGACGGGCACCCTTGGCTGTTTCATCGACGTATGCCTGCAGCTGGCGATCGTCGAGGGGCCAGTTAAAAGTCGGGCCGGCCCACGTCAGGAGCTCGCCCGGTCCGGCGATCCATCCGAGGAGAAAAGGTGCATCGGCGGGAGTGAACTCTCGCAGCACGACCGGATACGGGTCAGTCAAGGGCCCGCACCATACGTCGAACGGCTTCGGTGATGATTTCGGCTGACGTTGCCATGTTGAGGCGGACGTGGCCGGCCCCGCCGGTGCCGAAGGCGAGCCCCGTGTTGAGGGCGACCCGGCCCTTTTCCAGGAATACTGCAGCCGGCCCCGCATTCAACGTCACGAGCCCTCGCCCGGAGGTGTCACCCTCACCGCTGTCGAGGCCGAGGGCGCGGCAGTCGAGCCAGGCCAGGAACGTGGCTTGGGGTAACTGATAGCCGATCTCCGGCAGGTTCTCGGCCAGCAATGACGCGAGAAGGTGGCGATTGAAGTCGAGGCCCTCATGCACTGCGTCGAGCCACGGTCCGCCTTCGCGCAGGGCTGCCGTGTGGGAGATCAGCCCGAGATAACTGGGGCCATGACTGACCTCTTCGGGCATACGGGCCAAGTCCTTGGCAGCCTCGGGACCGGCGATGGCAAGTGCCGCCTTGAGCCCAGCGAGATTCCAGGCCTTCGAGGCAGACATGAGGGAGAAGGCATTCTCTCCGCCTGGAACGCTGAGGTAGGGAACGAACGCTTCGCCAGGCATGATGATCGGCGCGTGGATCTCATCGGCCACGACGCGCACCCCGTGATCGTTGGCCAGAGTGGCGATCGCTGTGAGTTCTTCGAGCGTATGGACGGTGCCGGTCGGATTGTGGGGACTGCACAACAGATAGGCGGCCGATCGCCCGCCGGCCGTCGCTTCCTCGAACGCGGAACCGAGTACCTCGAGATCGAGGCGCCGGTCATCTCCCAGCGGGGCCTCGACGATGCGCCGGTCCATGTGCTCGACGAACGAATAGAACGGCGGATAAACCGGGCAGTTGACGACGACTGCATCGCCCGGACCGCTGATCAGTCGTAACACCTCGACGATGCCCATCATGACGTCGGGCACGATTGCCGTCCGCTCGACCGCGAGGTCGTCCCAACCCCAGCGCTCGTGCGCGAAGACTTGCAGCGCTTCGGCATACGCCGTGCCCGAGGGATAGCCGGTGTCACCCAGATCGACGGCGTCCTTGATCGCCCGGACGATGGGTTCGGCGGGCATGACATCCATTTCGGCCACCCACAAGGGCAGCACGTCCTCGGGATACGCCTTCCATTTCATACTCGATCGTTTTCTCAATTGCTTGAGCGAAAGCTGTTCGAGCGGATTCGGGATCGACGACATATTTAAAAAGACTAGTGCAGCGGTTCGAGGTGGGCCTTGTGGTCGTGAGTACGCGAGCGTTGGGAAGCCGGTGGAATCGCCACTCAAAATCCGGGCAAGCCTCGCGTTACCTCAGGAGCCAGCATAGTGTGAAGTTATGAGGGACCCCGAAGAGCTCAAATCCACGACTCACTATTTCCGTGACATGTCAGAAATCCCGCTTAAGATTGAAACGCCGATCGGTGTGGTGACTGACCCTCGGAACCGTCAACTTCGCGACCTGCGTATTTCGGTCACCGATCGGTGCAACTTTCGCTGCGTTTATTGCATGCCGAAAGAGATCTTTGGCAGGGACTTCACCTTCATGGAGCGCGCCGAGCTGCTGTCCTTCGAGGAGATAACCCGGCTCGCCAGGATCGCCGTCGCACACGGGGTTGAGAAGATCCGCCTCACCGGTGGCGAACCGCTGCTGCGCAAGGGGCTCGAGAAGCTGGTGGGCATGCTCGCCGCACTGCAGACGCCGGACGGCCGTGAAATCGACATTGCACTGACGACCAACGGATCGATGCTTGCCGTCAAAGCACAGTCGTTGAAAGACGCTGGGTTGAAACGGGTGACCGTCTCGCTCGACTCGCTGGACGACGCAACCTTCAAGGCCATGAACGACGTGAACTTCCCCGTTGCGAAGGTCTTGCATGGCATCGACGTTGCCCATGAGGTTGGCGTCGGTCCGAGCAAGAGCAACATGGTGATGAAGCGCGGCCAGAATGACCAGGACACTGTGGCGATGGCACGCCACTCCAAGG
>JACMOZ010000162.1 GCA_014377785.1 Aeromicrobium sp. | reverse complement strand
ATCGCGACGAGGTAAGGCACGAGGGCCACCGCCGGCGCGAGCGCGAAAACGCGACGATCGGCCGCCGCCGGGATGATGTCTTCCTTCTGGATGAACTTCACGCCGTCGGCGACAAGTTGCGCCCAACCGTGAAAGCCGCCGGCATACATCGGGCCGACGCGGCTCTGCATGTGTGCCATCGTCTTGTGTTCCATCTGGCCCACGAGGAGCGGAAGGGTGAGGAAGGCGCCGGTCACCAGGAGGCAGCGCAAGAGGATCTCGAGGAAGTCAGTCATCAGACTCCCCTTTCCGCTGAGCGTGACGTTCAGCAGGGGTTTCCCGGCGTGTCTCCGGCGAAACGTCACTCCCAGCGGAGGTCGGACCCCAATCGCCGGGTTCGGGGACTCCCGGCGGCTTCATCCGGCGCCGACTCGGTGAATGCGTCGAATCGGCGTCACTCTCACCGGGTTCCTTGGCACCGGGCCAGGACTTGGCGACTCGGGAGACGAGGACGAACTCCTTGCGAAGCGGATGTCCCTCGAACTCTTCGGGGAGTAGCAGTGGTTCGAGTTCGCTCCCGAAATCGATGCCGAACATTTCGTGGGTTTCACGTTCGTGCCAGGCCGCGCCGGCGAACACGTCGGTGATCGACGTGATCCGGGCATCGTCACGGTCGATGTAGGTCGCCACGAGCAGGTGATCAAGTCCTCTGCCCGATGAGACCGGGAGTCGCGCCAGATGCACCACGAGTCGGAAGCCTTCGGGGTGTTCATCGACCGCCGACAACCAGTCGAAGAACGTGTAGCCGTCATCGCGCCAACCGCGGATGGCGTCGTGCCACTGTGCCGCTTCGACGACATGGTGCGGCGGGCCGAAGGGATTGTCCTCAAGACTCACCGTGCCGTCCCGGGCTCGATCTTCGGGCTCAACAACGAGGTGGCCGAGCGGGGTTTCGGCGCATAACGCTCGGCGAGGTTTTCGCCGGCGATCTTCTCCTGCAGCTTGACTATGCCGTGGAGGAGGGCCTCCGGCCGCGGCGGGCAACCGGGGACATACACGTCGACCGGGATGATCTGGTCTACGCCCTTGGTCACCGAATAGGAGTCCCAGTAGGGGCCGCCGGAGTTGGCACAGGAGCCGAAGCTTATGACGTATTTGGGTTCGGGCATCTGGTCATAGAGGCGCTTGATCGCCGGCGCCATTTTGTCGGTGACCGTGCCGGAGATGACCATGAGGTCGGCCTGACGTGGGCCGGGCGCGAACGGAATCACGCCGAGCCGGATGAAGTCGTGCCGTGACATCGACGTGGCGATGAACTCAATCGCGCAACACGCGAGGCCGAAGTTGAAGACCCACAACGAATAACGCCGGCCCCAATTGAGGAGATAGCGTGCCGGCTTCGGAGCCAGCGATGAACCCAATCCCAGGGTAGGCGGGCCAACAGTAGGCATGTGCAGATCTACTGCGCTACCGGTTATTTGGTCCACGACAGCACTCCCATGCGCCACGCATACACGAGGCCGATCGCGATGAATCCGATGAAGATGGCCATCTCGATCGCGGCAGCCCAGCCGATCGCCGCGAAAACAACCGCCCACGGGAACAGGAACACCGCATCAACGGCGAAAATCACATAGAGGAAGGCATAGACGTAATAACGCGCATTGGCTTGCGCCCAGCCGCTGCCGACCGGATCGACGCCGGATTCATAGGTCAGCGACTTGGCCCGCGACGGGACGCTCGGGCGCATGAACCGGTTGACGGAGAGCATCGCGGTCGCCAAGGCGATGCCCACCAGAGTGATAACGCCGACGGCAGCGTAATCGCTCAGGTATTCGCGCATGGGTGCAGTCTAGGGAAGTAGCGACCTCTGATGGGGCACTCGCCTCACGTGTTTCGCCCGGCGATTGTCAGCGGCGAGTTTCAGGAGGCGCGTAAAATCGTCACGCTGAAGTTCGAGTCCGCGGTGAACGGGCGCAAATCCCACGTGGCGAAGCGCTGATCGATCAGGAGTCCGGCCGACGCAATATCGGCGTCGAACTTCTCGAGCGCGTAACCGCGATTGAGACCGAAACCGATGACGATCTGACCGTCGGGGCGCACATGGCCGCTGAGTCGGCGAAGGACGTCGGTTTCAGTCCCTTCGGCGAGGAAGGTCATGACGTTGCCGGCCATCACGGCCGCATCGAACTTCTCGCTCTGGGCCCCATTGGCGAGGTCGAGATGGACAAGATTTCCCACCAGCCACGTCGGTCCCGGCTGGTCCTCGTTTGCCGCGGCGATGAGTTCGGGGTCCACGTCGACGCCCACCACGTCATGGCCGCGTTTGAAGAGTTCCCCTCCGACCCGGCCAGGTCCGCAACCGGCATCGAGGATGCGCGAGCCACGAGCCACGATGGCGTCGATCAGTCTGGCCTCTCCGGCGAGGTCGGTGCCCTCACGAGCCATCGTCCGAAACCGCTCGATGTACCACTGCGAGTGGCCCTCTTTTGTATCGCTGAACCAGCGTGGAATGTCACTCATACCTCCATACTCCCCCACGGGGTTTAATGCTCCCGGGCACGCGTACGCTCAGCATGGTGAAAGAGTCGCGGGTCGGCGTGGCACTGGGTGCGGGCGCTTATCTGTGTTGGGGATTTTTCCCGTTGTATTGGCCGCTGCTCGAGCCCGCGGGTTCGATCGAGATCCTGGCGCACCGCGTCGTGTGGTCTCTCCTGTTCGTCGCCTTGTTGCTGACAGTCACCTCCAAATGGGCACGCTTCCGCAGCATCTGGAGCGACCGGCGACTGCTGCTGATCCTCGGGGCGGCCTCCATCGCCGTCGCGATCAACTGGGGTGTTTTCATTTATGGCGTCACCCACGATCACGTCATCGAGACGTCACTCGGCTACTTCATCAATCCGCTCGTCACGATGCTTCTCGGCGTCTTCGTTCTGGGCGAACGCCTTCGGCGAGTGCAGTGGGTTGCCGTCTTCGTTGGTTTTGTGGCCGTCGCCATCCTCACTGTCGACTACGGCCGGTTGCCGATCATCGCCCTCGGCCTCGCCTTTTCCTTCGGGGCGTATGGGTTCCTCAAGAAGAAGGCCAATCTCGGGGCGGTCGAAGGCCTCACCATGGAGACCGCGCTGCTGGCGCCGGTCGCCCTCATCTTTCTGGTCGCTCTGCAGTTCCACGGCTCGCTGACCTTCGGCCACGACGGTCTTCGGAATGTCCTCTTGCTTGTCCTGACCGGTGTCATCACCGCGATCCCGCTGCTGATGTTCGGCGGCGCGGCGACACGGTTGTCACTGACGACGATCGGGCTGCTCCAATACCTCGGGCCGATCGTGCAGTTCATTCTCGGCCTGTTCGTCTTCCACGAACAGATGACGTCGGCGCGCTGGGTCGGTTTCGTCCTGGTCTGGCTGGCGCTCGTCATCTTCACCACCGAAGCGGTCGCCAATCATCGCCGAACCCTTCGCCAGTCCGCCGAGTCCCTCGCTCTCTGACCCCGCCGTGGTTTACCACGAGGGCGGTGCAAACTGCCATGCCCCGGGGGAAACTTCCCACGTGATGTGGCAGTTTCCCGAGGCCTCGTGGTAAACCGCGAGGGTGGGAAACTTGGGTCAGGAGAGGCGGGTGGCGACGGCGTCGCAGAGTGCTTCGAGGGCGGCACGGGCCGGTTGCTCAGGGAGCGTGTCCAGCAAGGCGCGGGCGGCATTGGATTCGGCGCGGACATAGGCCCGCGCTTCGTCCATCGCCGGGTGGACGCGTAGGAGCGTCAGTGCCTCGGCGTGTTCGGCGTCGTCGACGAGGGGCTTGGACAACAGGGACCGCAACCGAACATCGGCCGGATCACTCGACCGCAGGGCAATCAGGACCGGCAACGTCGGGACACCTTCACGAAGATCCGTGCCGGGAGTCTTGCCCGAGTCACCGGTGTCGCTCGCGATGTCGATGATGTCATCGCGGAGCTGGAAGGCCGCACCGATGCGTTCGCCGAATTCGGTCAACACCGCCTGGATGTCGACCGGGGCACCGGACATCTTGGCACCGAACAAAGCCGCCGTCGAGATCAGCGAGCCGGTCTTGTCGGCGACAACGGAAAGATAATGGGCGAGCGCATCATCCTCGGCGTCAGGCCCGAGGGTTTCGCGGATCTGGCCCTGGACGAGTCGTGAAAACGTCTGCGCCTGGATGCGTACGGCATCGGGGCCCAGATCTGCAACGATCTGCGAGGCTTGGGCAAAAAGGTAGTCGCCAACGAGAATCGCGACCGAGTTGTCCCAGCGCGCATTGGCACTCTGCGCCCCCCGGCGAAGCGGAGCCTCGTCCATCACATCATCGTGATAAAGCGTGGCCAGATGAGTCAACTCGACAACGACCGCCGACGGCACCACGTCGGGGTGGTGCGGATCGCCGAACTCGGCGGCCAGGAGTACGACCAGCGGCCGGAAGCGCTTGCCGCCGGCATTCATCAGATGCGCGGCGGCCTCGGCGACGAACTTCTCCGGAGTGTCGGCCGCGATAGCCAATTGCTTCTCGATCGCTTCGACCCCGGCGCGCACCCGCGATTCCAAGGCGGGGTCCGCGAAGGACACATCCAAACTCAAGGCGGACACGGGCGATTTTCTCCGATTCGTAGGTCAGCGCACAAAAGCGCCCGCATGCTGAGCGAGCTCGAGCAACGGACCCGGAACGACACCGAGCACGAGCGTAGCTACAGCGGCGAATGCTATGACAACCGTAGTCAGTGCGCTCGGTATGGCAACCGTTGGGCCGTCCCCGACCGGATCGGTGAAGAACATCAGCACGATGACGCGAATATAGAAGTAGGCAGCGATCGCGCTGATCAACACGGCGATGACAACGAGGGACCAGTTACCGCCGGCCCAGGCGGCGCTGAAGACGCTCCATTTGCCGATGAAACCGGCGGTCATGGGTATGCCCGCGAACGACAACATGAACAGCGCGAAGGCGCCAGCTATGTAGGGCGAGACCTTGCCCAGGCCGGCCCAGCGCGACAAATGTGTAGCCTCACCGCCGCCGTCACGGACGAGCATGACGACAGCGAAGGCGCCGATCGAGGCAAGGCCATAAGCGATGAGATAGAACAGCACGCCCGTAATCGAGGTGATCGTGTCCGTGCCCTTGACACCGATGTAGGCGCCGACGAAGCCCACCAGAATGAATCCCGCATGGGCGACCGAGGAATAGGCGAGCATCCGCTTCACATCAGTCTGGGCGATCGACACAATCGAACCGACGAGCATGGTCAACAGCGCGATCACCCAGATCATCGGCCGCCAGTCCCACGATGATCCGCCGAAGGCGACGAAGAAGATGCGCATGAGGGCAACGAAGGCGGCGGCCTTGGTGCCGGCGGCCATGAAGGCCGTCACCGGTGTCGGTGCGCCTTGATAGACATCAGGCGTCCAGGCGTGGAATGGCACCGCGCCGATCTTGAACAACAGGCCGACCGCGATGAGTCCGGTGGCCGCCAGCAGCATGTTTTCGCCGCCGATCCTGTTGGTGACGGCGACGTTGATGTCGCTGAGCTGGAAACTGCCCGAATACCCGTAGGCGAGGGCAACGCCATAAAGGAAGAACACCGAAGAGAAGGCACCGAGGAGGAAATACTTGAGGGCCGCTTCCTGGCTCAGCAAACGGCGTCGACGGGCGAGTCCGCACAGCAAATAGAGAGGCAGCGACAAGACTTCGAGGGCGACGAACATCGTCAGGAGATCATTGGCCGAGGCGAAGAGCATCATGCCCGAAAGCGAAAACAGCGCCAGTGGGAAGATCTCGGTGTGCTCGATGTTCTTGGCGATGGCTTCGGCTTCGCCGGCCGATCCCGGGGCATCGGCGGCACGGCCGGTGAACGAACTGAGACCGCCGTCAAGCCGACGTTCGGCGAACAGCAAAATGCTCAGGAGGCCGAAAACGACGAGCAGGCCCCAAGTAAAGACTGCGGGGCCGTCGATTGAGAGGGCACCTTCGGCGGCGATCTGACCGCGGGCGACAAGATCGCCCTTGACGATGTCGAGTGAGGTGCCGACCCAGATGATGTCGCCGAAGGCGGCGAGCAGGCCAACGACCGCAACTGTGGCCTGGACCGTAAAACGGGTCTTGCGCGGCCAGAAGGCCTCGATCAGGACACCGAGCGTGGCGACACCGGCGACGATGAACAGCGGCGCGAGCAGCGAGTACTCGATCTGCGGCGCACCGATGGCGGGAGGAGCGGCGAGGCCGATCATTCGTTTGCCCCTTCAGAAGCGACTGCGGCCGGCGTCTTGGCCGGCGGGTCATCGACCCCGACATAATTGATGATTTCGGTCACCGCCGGATTGATGACGTTGAGCATAGGTTGCGGAAAGAAGCCCAGGCCGACGATAAGCAAAACCGCTGGCGACAGGGCTACGATCTCGCGCGTATCAAGGTCATGGACGCCAAGATTGTCCTCGCGCAGCGGACCTGTCATCGTCTTTTGGTACATGATCAGGATGTAGAGCGCAGCGAGCACCATACCCAGCACCGCGAACGACGCGGCCCAGATCGAGCGAGAGAACGTGCCCGTCAGGACCATGAACTCCGACACGAAGGGTGCGAGTCCGGGCAAAGAGAGGCTCGACAGGCCGGCGAGCAGGAAGATGCCTGCCAGGATCGGCGCGATCTTCTGGACACCGCCGAAGTCGGAGATTCGGGCCGATCCTCGACGTGCGATCAGCATGCCGGTGACGAGGAACAACACCGCTGTGGACAGACCGTGGTTGAACATGTAGAGCGTCGAGCCGGCTGCAGACGTGGTGGTGAACACGAAGATGCCCAGAACGATGAACCCGAAGTGTGACACCGAGGTGAACGCGATCAACCGGCGGATGTCGTCCTGGCCGATCGCGAGCAGCGCGCCATAGAGAATGCTGATGACCGCGAGTGTGATGACGACCGGGCTGGCCCAGTCCGACGCCCCCGGGAACAGGCCCAGGCAGAAGCGGATCATGCCGAACGTGCCGATCTTGTCGATCACGCTGACCATGAACACCGACGTCGCCGGGGTTCCGGAGGCCGCGGCATCGGGCAGCCACGTGTGCAGCGGCCACATCGGCGCCTTAATCGCGAAGGCTATGAAGAAACCGAGGAACAGGAGCCGTTCGGTGTTCGTGCTCATGTCGATGTTCTGCAGTTCGTCGAGCAGGAAGGTCGGATTGCCCGCGCGCGAGGAGACGACATACAGGCCGACAATGGCGGCGAGCATGAGCAGTCCGCCGACGAGGTTGTAGATGAGGAACTTGACGGCCGCATAGCCCCGATTGGGACCCCCGAACGCGCCGATCAGGAAATACAGCGGTATGAGCGTTGCCTCGAACAGAATGTAGAAGAGGAAAACGTCGGTTGCAGCGAAGACGCCAATCGCGAGGCCCTCAAGCCCGAGCATCCAGGCGAAATAGGCGTTGAAGTCCTTGGCACTGGGCAGCCTGTCGCCGAAAGCGGCCAGCATGATGATCGGCGTGAGGATCGTGGTCAGCAGGATCAGCGTGACGCCGATGCCGTTGACGCCAAGGGAATACCAAGCGCCGAAGGGCTTGATCCACTCGTGTTTTTCGACCAATTGATAACCGGCGCCATTGACGTCGTATTTGGCCATCATCAGAACTGACAACGCCAACGTGATGAGTGAGACGCCCAGAGCGACGTATTTGGCCATATCGGTCCGCGGAAGCACCACGAGGAGGAGGGCGCCGACGATCGGAGTCGCGGCAAGGATCGTCAGGATCATGCGAAGTTCACCGCCAGGAGTGCGAGGACGACGAGGAGTGCCCCGCCGAAGATGCTGAGAGCGTAAGAACGCACGAAGCCGTTCTGGATCTTGCGTAGTTGACTCGAACTGTCACCGAGCCTATCGGCGATGCCGGTGACGGCTCCGTCGACGACCGTCGCATCGAGGTAGACGAGCGAACGGGTGAGATAACGCATCGGCCGGACGATGACCGAATCGTTGAACGCATCGCCGTAGAGGTCACGGCGACCGGCTCGGGTGAAGAACGACACCGAACTGTCGGCCGGTGTCTCCGCCGCGATGGGTTCACGCAGATAGAGGGCCCAGGCTGTGACAACGCCGACGACAACGACGACGAACACCATGAGCGTGATGAGAAGGGCCGGAATCGGCAACTCCTCGTGCGGGGCTTCACCGACGACCGGTGCGAGCCACTCCCCGATCCAGCCGCCGATGGCGAGCGCACCGCCCAGGACGGACAACGCACCGAGCGCAATGAGCGGCCAGGTCATAACCTTGGGCGATTCGTGCGGCTGAGCGTCATTGACCCAGCGCTTTTCGCTGATGAACGTCATGATCATGAGCCGCGTCATGTAGAACGCAGTGACACCGGCGCCCAGCAGCGCGCCGAGGCCGATCCAGATGTTGTGGCCGAAGGCGGTCTCGATGATCTTGTCCTTGGAGAAGAAGCCGGAGAAGCCCGGGAATCCGATGATCGCGAGATAACCGAGGGCGAACGTCAGGAACGTCACCGGCATGGCTTTGCGGAGCGCGCCGTAGTGGCGCATGTTGACCTCGTCGTTCATGCCGTGCATGAGCGAACCGGCGCCGAGGAACATATTGGCCTTGAAGAAGCCGTGGGTGATGAGGTGGAAAATTGCAAAGGCATAGCCGGCCGGGCCGAGACCTGCGGCGAGCATCATGTAGCCGATCTGGCTCATCGTCGAGCCGGCGAGCGCCTTCTTGATGTCGTCCTTGGCGCAACCGATGTAGGCACCGAACAGCAACGTGACGAGGCCGACGGCGATGACAGCATTGCGTGCGGCTTCGGAGGCGTCGAAGATTCCACTGGATCGGACGACGAGATAAACACCGGCGGTGACCATGGTGGCGGCGTGGATGAGGGCCGAGACCGGGGTCGGACCCTCCATCGCGTCGAGCAGCCAGCTTTGCAGGGGTACTTGGGCGGACTTGGCACAGGCGCCGAGCAGGAGCAGCAGGCCAAGGGCGGTGGCAACGCTGCCCGATGCCCCGCCCACCGTAGCGTTGACACCCGAAATCGACGCCGTGCCGAACTGGGCGAACATCAGCATGATCGCCAGCGCCATACCGAGGTCACCGACACGGTTGACGACAAAGGCCTTCTTGGCAGCGGCCGCGGCGGTCTCCTTGTGTTGCCAGAAACCGATAAGCAGGTATGACGCCAGACCCACGCCTTCCCAGCCGAGGAAAAGGACGAGGTAGTCGGCGGCGAGTACGAGTGTGAGCATCGCCGCTATGAAAAGGTTGAGATAGGCAAAGAAGCGGCGGCGGCGGTCGTCGTGCTCCATGTAGCCAATCGAATAGACGTGGATCAGTGTGCCGACGCCGGTAACCAGCAGCACGAAAAGCGCCGCCAACTGGTCATAGGTGAACGACATGTCGACGCGGAATGTGCCGGCATTGATCCAGGTGTAGAGCGTCGTCGTGATCGAGCGGTCGCCCTCGTCGCGCCCGAGCAGGCCGATGAACAGCACGACACCGAACACGAACGACGCGGTCGATGCGGCCGTCGCGACCAGGTGTCCGTGGCGGTCACCGGCCTTGCCGCAGACGAGCAGCAAGGCCGCACTCAGCAGTGGTATGGCGATCGGGAGCCACATCAGTTCAAACATGAGTTTCCCTTAGAACTTCAGCAGGCTCGCCTCGTCGACCGAAGCCGAACGACGCGTGCGATAAATGGACACGATGATGGCCAGTCCGACCACAACTTCGGCAGCGGCGACAACCATGACGAAGAACGCCGCGATCTGACCATCGAGATTGCCGTGCTGGCGGGCGAAACTTACAAACGCGAGGTTGGTCGCGTTGAGCATGAGTTCGATGCACATGAAGACGACGATCGCGTTGCGGCGAACGAGCACGCCGGTGGCACCGATCGTGAACAGGATCAGGGACAAGGTGATGTATTCGGTCATTTCGACTCGCCCTCTCCCTCTTCGAGTTGTTTGACGATTTGTTCGACGTCCTCGTCGAACCCCTCACGAACCTGACCGCGCGAGGCGATAGTGGCCGAAATCGAGAGTTCGGACGGGCTGCCGTCGGGCAACAGGGCCGGCGTGTCCACGGCGTTGTGGCGGGCATAAACGCCAGGACTCGGCAATGGTCCGGGATGGCGGCCGGTTTCGGCATATTCGCGCATGCGCTGGGCAGCGAGCTGGCCCTGCGTCGACCGCACGTTGAACCGTTCGCGATGGGCGAGCACCATGGCACCGAGGGCGGCGGTGATGAGAAGTGCGCTGGTGAACTCGAAGGCGAGAACATACTTGCCGAACAAGAGTTCTGCGAGGCCGTAAGGGTTGCCGTTGGAGTTGGCGGCTCTGAGCCCGGTCACTGCGCCCGAAACGGTCTGGCCGATGGCGGTGACGGCGGTGATACCGAACAGCAGCCCGACGACGGTGGCCGCGAGTCGCTGGCCCTTGATTGTCTCGATGGCGGAGTCTGAGATGTCGACGCCGACGAGCATCATCACAAACAGGAAAAGCATCATGATCGCGCCGGTGTAGACGATGATCTGCACCGCGAATAGGAACGGCGCGCCCTGAACGGCGTACAGGGCTGCAAGCAAGATCATCACGACGGCGAGCATGAGCGCCGCATGGACGGCCTTGCGGGCGAAGATCAGTCCGAGCGCCGCGATCACCATGATCGGAGCCAGAATCCAGAACGTAATCACGAGGCGGTCCCCGAGGTCGTCTCCACGATTGGAAGGGACTTGCCCTTGTAGTAGTCGTGTTGGTCGTCGCTGATCATCATTTCGTGCGGCGGCTGGACCATGCCGGGCAACAGCGGCGCGAGCAGGTCGGACTTCTCGTAAATGAGGGCTTCGCGGCTGGTGTCGGCGAGTTCAAACTCATTGGTCATGGTGAGCGCGCGGGTCGGGCAAGCCTCGATGCACAGTCCACAGAGTATGCAGCGCAAGTAGTTGATCTGGTAAACCCTGCCGTAGCGTTCGCCGGGGCTGAAACGGCCGCCTTCGGTGTTCTCGGCGCCCTCGACGTAAATAGCATCAGCGGGGCAGGCCCACGCACACAATTCACAACCGATGCATTTTTCGAGACCGTCGGGCCAACGATTGAGCTGGTGACGGCCGTGGAACCGGGGTGCGGTCACCTTCGTTTCGAACGGGTACTGCTCCGTCACCGTTTTGCGGAACATCGTGCGGAATGTGACGCCGAAACCGGCGATCGGGTCCCACAGCGCTTCACGGAGCGGACTGCTTGTGGGTGCGCCCGACCCTGTTTTCTCAGACACTGGCTTATTGGGCACTGGCTTATTGGGCACTGTCGTCCGCCTTCTCGTCAGTCTTTGCGGTAGTGACCTGGCCGGGCATCGGGGGTACGGGGTAACCGCCGGCGAAGGCGTCGAACTGTTGTGGTGGTTCGGACTCGAGCCGTTTTTTCTTCTCCGGAATGAAGAAGCTGGCGATCAGCACGATGCCCGCCGCGATCGCGAGGTAACTCAGGACCTGCATGTTGACCATGTCTTCGTTGCGCAGTTTGCGGATCAGCGCGACAGCAACAACCCAGGCGAGCGAAGCCGGTATCAGAATCTTCCAGCCGAACGTCATGAACTGGTCGTAGCGCAGACGAGGAAGGGTGCCGCGCAGCCAGACGAACATGAAGATGAAGCCCAGCGTCTTACCCAGGAACCACAACACCGGCCAATAACCGGTGTTGGCGCCTTCCCAGACCTGAGCGATGCCGAACGGTGCGCGCCAACCGCCAAGGAACAACGTCGTCGCGAGCGCTGAGACCGTCACCATGTTGACGTACTCGGCGAGGAAGAACAGAGCGAATTTGAGCGAGGAATATTCGGTATGGAAGCCACCGACGAGTTCGCCCTCGGCTTCGGGAAGGTCGAATGGTGCGCGGTTGGTCTCGCCGACCATCGAGATCACATAGATCACGAAGGATGGAAACAGTGGCAGGAAGAACCACGTGTTGGTTTGGGCGGCGACGATCTCCGACGTCGACATCGAGCCGGCATACATGAAGACCGAGACAAAACTAAGGCCCATGGAGACTTCATAAGAAATCATCTGGGCGCTTGAACGCATGCCGCCGAGAAGCGAATAGATCGATCCCGAAGACCAGCCGGCGAGCACGATGCCGTAGATGCCGATCGACGTCACCGCGAGGATGTAGAGAACGGCGATCGGGAGATCAGTTAGTTGCAACGGCGTCTTCGTGTCCGTGAACGGAATATTGACGGTGGGCCCGAAGGGGACCACCGCCCAGGCGAGGAACGCGGGGACCGTCGCGAGGATCGGGGCCAGAATGTAGACCATCTTGTCGGCCGCTTTGACGACTATGTCTTCTTTGAGGGCAAGTTTCACGCCGTCGGCGAGACTCTGCAGCAGGCCGAACGGTCCGTTGACGTTGGGGCCGATGCGTTGCTGCATCTTGGCGACGACTCGGCGTTCGAACCAGATGTTGAACAACGTGTAAACGACGAGCACGACGAAGATCAGCACTGCCTTGAGCAAAATCACCCAAAACGGTTCGTGACCAAACAAGCTGCTCATTTCTCAACCCCTTGCAGCGTCACGGCGTCGCCGTAGCCGGCCGCGAGGGCGACTCGCAACGATTGACCGCCGGAATTGCCCGGCGCCCAGACGACGCCATCGGGGAGTTCGGCGACCTCGGCCACAAAGGTGACGGTGCCGCTCGCCGTGCTGAGTGTGACGCTGCCACCGTGTTTGGCGCCTGCCGCTTCGAGCGTTGCGGCGTTGGCGCGGACGACCGCGGGACGTGCTGTGCGTTTGTATTCGGCCTGACCGTCCTGGCCGCGACCGTCGTCGATGAGCAGTCGCCATGAGTCGAGCAGAACATCGCCCTTCTTGACGGTGACGGGTTCGGCAGCGACCTCAGGGGCCGCCGCGCGTTCGCCGTCCCACGGACCGACCTCGGTTATGTCCTTGCGGGCCTGGTCGACGCTGCGGAACCCGATCGGCGCTCCAAGTTCCTCGGCGATGCCGGCGAGAACGCGGATGTCGGTAAGCGAATTGGGTTCGTTGAGGACCGCATCGAAGGAACGCATGCGCCCTTCCCAGTTGACGAAGGAGCCGGGCTTTTCGACAACCGGGGCAACAGGGAGAACCACGTCCGCCATCGCGGTGACGGCGCTTTCGCGGACTTCGAGGCTCAGTACGAAGCGGGCTGCCTTGAGTGCGGCACGAGCCTGAGCGGGATCGGGAAGGTCATCGAGTTCGACGCCACCAATGACGAGGGCCTCGATGGCGCCTTGCCCAGAACGTTGCAGCGTTGCGGCGAGGATGCCCGAGGTGTCACGGCCCTTCTTGGCCACTATCGTCTTGACGCCCCACGCGGCGGCGAGGTCGGCGCGCGCGCTCGCATCGGCGAGCGGACGAGCTCCGGGGAGCAGTGTCGGCAGGCAACCGGTTTCGACTGCACCGCGGTCCCCCGCACGGCGCGGAATCCACGCGAGCCGGGCCTGGGAGACCGACGTTGCCTTGAGGGCGGCACTGAAGGCACCCGGTATGGAGGCCAGACGCTCCCCGGCGAGAACTATCGTGTCTTTGTCGAGGTCGAGGGCGGCCAGGGCGGCAGGTTCGCCGCCCGGCGTGATCTGGATGAGTTCGCCGCCCATTTTGGTGAGGCTGCGGGTCATATGCGTGGCGATGGCGCGGACCTTGACCCCGCTGCGCGATGCTTTGCGCAGGCGTAGGAACACGACGCCGGCTTCGTCTTCGGGTTCAAACCCGACGAGGACGACGGTCTTGGCTTTTTCAAGATCGGCGAATGTGACGGTCAACGACGTCGCGGCCACATGGGCCGCCAGGAAATCGGCTTCTTCTTGTGAGTGGGCACGGGCCCGGAAGTCGATGTCGTTGGTCTTGAGAGTGACGCGGGCAAACTTGGAATAGGCGTAGGCGTCTTCGGCCGTCAGCCGGCCACCGGTGAGGACACCGACTTTGCCTTCGGCCTTGGCCAGGCCTGCGGCGGCAGCCGCGAGTGCGGCAGGCCAGGAGACGGGCTCGAGTTCACCCGTCTCGGCGTTGCGGACCATCGGTCGGGTCAGTCGATCGGCTTGCGTCGCATACGTGAACCCGAAACGGTCTTTGTCGGTGATCCACTCTTCGTTGACCTCGGGATCGTCGCCGGCGAGGCGGCGCATGACCTTGCCACGCCGGTGATCGACGCGGATTGCCGAACCACAGGAATCGTGCTCGGCAATGGCCGGCGTCGAAATGAGGTCATAGGGGCGGGACCGGAAGCGGTAGTCGGCACTTGTCAGTGCGCCGACCGGACAGATCTGGATCGTATTGCCCGAAAAATAGGAAGAAAACGGTTCTTCTTCGTAGATGCCAACTTGTTGGTAGGCACCGCGATCGATCATTTCGATGAACGGGTCGCCGGCGATCTGTTCGGAGAAGCGGGTGCATCGGGCGCACAGAACGCACCGTTCGCGGTCGAGCAGGATTTGCTCGGAGACCTTGATCGGTTTGGGGTAGGTGCGTTTGGTCTCGACATAGCGCGATTCGCCGTAACCGTGGCTCATCGACTGGTTCTGCAACGGGCACTCACCGCCCTTGTCGCACACCGGGCAGTCCAGCGGGTGGTTGATGAGAAGGAATTCCAGGTTGCCGTTTTGGGCCTTTTCGGCCACCGGCGACGTCACCTGAGTCTTGACGACCATGCCGGCAGCGGCCTGGATCGTGCAGGAGGCCTGCGGCTTGGGGAATCCGCGTCCGTTGCCGGCGTCGGTGATTTCGACGAGGCACTGGCGGCACGCCCCGACGGGTTCGAGCAGAGGATGGTCGCAGAAGCGCGGGATCACGACGCCGAGGAGTTCGGCGGCACGGATGATGAGCGTGCCCTTGGGAACGCTGACGTCCACATCGTCGATCGTGAGGGTGACGAGCTCGACGGGGGTTTCAACAGGCTCAACCGACGAGGACGATGCATCGGTGACGGTCATATGGCAACTCCCGCGGTGGCTTTGTCGAACAGCGTTGAGGCTGCGGGCGGGAACAGTTCCCATGAGGGCGTATGCATACCGGCCTCGAACTCGGAGCGGAAATGTTTGATGGCCGAAGTGATAGGGCTTGTCGCGCCATCACCCAGCGCACAAAAGGCGCGACCGAGGATGTTTTCGCACAAGTCGACGAGCAATTCGATATCGCCTTCGCGTCCTTCGCCCTTGTCGAGTCGGTCGAGCGTCTGGACGAGCCACCAAGTGCCTTCGCGGCACGGCGTGCACTTGCCGCAGGACTCATGTTTGTAGAACTCGGTCCAGCGAAGGACCGCACGAACCACCGAGGTCGACTGGTCGAAGATCTGCAGGGCCTTGGTGCCAAGCATCGAGCCGGCCGCGCCGACACCTTCGTAGTCGAGCGGGATGTCGAGGTGTTCGGTGGTCAGGATCGGCGTCGAGGATCCGCCGGGGGTCCAGAACTTGAGTTCGGCCCCGTCGCGCAGGCCGCCGCCCAAGCCGAGCAATTGGCGCAACGTGATGCCGAGCGGCGCCTCATATTGGCCCGGGGACTTGACGTGTCCGGACAGCGAATAGATAGTCATGCCCTTGGACTTTTCGGTGCCCATCGAGGCGAACCAATCGACGCCGCCGTTGATGATGGACGGCACCGAGGCGATGGATTCGACGTTGTTGATGACAGTCGGGCAGGCGTAGAGACCTTCGACGGCCGGGAACGGCGGGCGCAGTCGCGGTTGGCCGCGACGGCCTTCGAGCGAATCGAGAAGCGCGGTTTCTTCGCCGCAGATGTAGGCGCCGGCGCCGGCGTGGATCACCAGGTCGCAATTGATGCCGCTGCCCTTAATGTCCTGACCGAGATAACCAGCTTCATATGCCTCACGGACGGCGGCACGAAGGCGGCGGACAACGTGGAGGACTTCGCCGCGCACGTAGATGAAAGCCTTTTCGGCGCGGATCGCGTAGCACGCGATGACGACGCCCTCGATGAGAGTATGCGGGGTTGCCATCATGAGCGGCGTGTCTTTACAGGTGCCCGGTTCGGACTCATCGGCGTTGACCACGAGGTAATGCGACTTACCGTCACCTTGCGGGATGAAGCTCCACTTCATGCCGGTCGGAAAGCCGGCGCCGCCGCGTCCGCGAAGTCCCGAATCCTTGACATGCGCTATCAGGTCGTCCGGTTCCATCGCGAGCGCCTTCGTGAGCGCCTCGTAACCGCCGGTCTTTTCGTAGGCCGCACGCGTCCAGGCGCGTTCGTTGCCCCAGTCGGAGGTGAGGACGGGAGTAAGGGTGTCTGTCACTTTTTGGACTCCTCATCCACAGTCTCGGACTCGGCTCTGGACGTGTCAGCCTTTTGGACGGCCTCAGTTTTCGAGTCCGTCGAGGGTGGAGAGACCGAGGAACGAGGCGTCTCAAAATCAGGCGCGGCCCAGCCTTTGTCCTTGGCGATCCTGAGACCGGCCAGCGAGGCCTCACCCGCGGCCGGGCCCTCATCGGCGCGGCCGTCTTCGAAACCGGCGAGTACGCGTTCTGCTTCACGCCAGGTGGCAATCGTGGCGCCTCGGCTCGCGCATACCTTTTTACCCGCACGCAGATCGTCGACGACATCGACCGCGGACTCGGGCGTCTGGTTGTCGAAGAACTCCCAATTGACCATCATCACGGGCGCGTAGTCGCAGGCCGCATTGCATTCGATGTGTTCGAGGGAGATCTTGCCGTCCTCGGTAGTCTCGTCGTTGCCGACCTCGAGGTGGTCCTTGAGCCGGTCGAAAATAAGGTCACCGCCCATCACCGCGCACAGCGTGTTGGTGCAGACCCCGACGTGATAGTCGCCGACCGGGCGGCGCTTATACATCGTGTAGAACGTCGAGACGCCAGAGACTTCGGCGGCGCTGATGTCGAGGATTTGAGCACACAACTCGATGCCTTCATTGGTCACACAGCCGACGGAGGACTGGATCAGGTGCAACATCGGCAGCAACGCCGAGCGCGCTTGCGGATAGCGCGACGCAAGCTCATGAAGCTCCGCAATCGTCGAAGGTGGCAACGAACTGTCCTGACCACTCATCTGTCTACTCCCCCCAAAACCGGGTCGATGCTGGCAATGGCCACGATCACGTCAGCGATGAAGCCGCCTTCGGCCATGACCGAAACACCTTGAAGATTGACGAATGACGGATCGCGGAAATGCGCCCGGTAAGGCCGGGTGCCGCCGTCGGACACCGCGTGGCAGGAAATCTCACCGCGAGGCGATTCGATGCTCGCGTAGGCCTGGCCGGCCGGGACGCGGAAGCCCTCGGTCACGATCTTGAAGTGGTGAATGAGCGCTTCCATCGACTCCCCCATGATCTTCTGGATGTGTTCGGCGGAGTTGCCCTGACCGTCGGCACCGACGGAGAGCTGGGCCGGCCACGCGATCTTCTTGTCCGCGACCATGACCGGCTGACCCTCCATACCTGCGAGGCGTTCGGTGGCTTGTTCGACGATTTTGAGCGATTCCCACATCTCGTCGAGGCGCACCCGGAAGCGGCCGTATGCATCGGGTTCGTCGCGGGTGATGACATCGAAGTCATAGGTTTCATAACCCCAGTAGGGTTCTTTTTTGCGCAGATCCCAGTCATATCCGGTGGCGCGCAACGGCGGACCAGTGAGTCCAAGCGCCAGGCAACCAGCGAGGTCGAGGTGGCCGACGCCCTTGAGCCTGCCCATGAAGATCGGGTTGGCGTTGCACAGTGCCGCATACTCGGGAAAACGCTTCCGCAGCAGCGCAATGGCTTCGCGCAACTGGGTGATCGCACCGGCCGGCAAATCCTGGGCCACGCCGCCGGGACGGAAGTAGGCGTGGTTCATCCGCAGTCCGCTGATCGCCTCGAACAGGTCGAGGATGATCTCCCGGTCACGGAAGCCACACGTCATCACTGTCAACGCGCCGAGCTCCATACCTCCGCTCGCGACGGCGACCAGGTGTGACGAGATGCGGTTAAGTTCGAGCATGAGGACGCGGATGGTCTGCGCCTTCTCGGGAATGTCTTCCTCGATACCCAGGAGACGTTCGACTGCCATGACATAGGCCGCTTCGTTGGAGAACGGGGCGACGTAGTCCATGCGGGTGCAGAACGTCACACCCTGTGTCCAGGTGCGGAACTCCATGTTTTTTTCGATGCCGGTGTGGAGGTAGCCGATGCCACAACGGGCCTCGGTCACCATTTCGCCGTCGATCTCCAGAACCAGTCGGAGCACGCCATGTGTTGACGGGTGCTGCGGGCCCATGTTGATGACAATGCGGTCGCCCATGCCGCCGGCGCCGATCGAGTCCCAGTCCTGACCGGTCACGGTGTAGACCTGACCGTCGGTTGACTCAGTGCTGCTTGCGTACGGATCAGTCATTAGTTGTATGACCTCCGCTGGTCCGGTGGCGGAATGGTTGCTCCCTTGTATTCGACGGGAATGCCGCCGAGCGGGTAATCCTTGCGTTGCGGGTGGCCAGGCCAGTCGTCAGGCATCAAGATGCGGGTAAGTGCCGGATGGCCGTCGAAGATGATGCCGAAAAAGTCATAGGTTTCGCGCTCGTGCCAATCGGCGGTCGGATAGATGCTGACGACGCTGGGGATGTGCGGATCGTTGTCGGGTGCGGTGACCTCGAGGCGGATCCGCCGGTTGTGGGTCATCGAGAGCAAGTGATAGACGGCGTGGAGTTCACGCCCGGTTTCGTGCGGGTAGTGGACGCCAGAGACGCCGCTGCAGAACTCAAAGCGGAGTTTGGCGTCGTTGCGCAGTTGTGCCACGACGTCGAGAATGCTGGCCCGACGGATGTAAAAGGTGATCTCACCGCGGTCGACGACAACCTTTTCGATGGCTTGAGCGTCGGGGAGGACCGTCGCGAGCTGGTCGGACATGTCGTCGAACCAGCCGCCATAAGGCTTTGGGGACGCCCCGGGCATGATGATCGGCTTGGTCAGTCCGCCATAACCGGAGGTGTCGCCCGAACCCGAAACGCCGAACATTCCTTCGCGGACGTCGACGATTTCCAGCTGCGTCGCGTCGCTCTTGACTACTTCGTTCACTGCTTCTGAGCTCGAGTCCTGCGTATTGTCCTTGCTCATCGAAGCAGGCCCTTCATCGCCGACGTCGGCGTGGCCAGCAGTGCGGCCTCTTCGAGTTCGGCGATCTCGTCGAGACGGTTGACGCCAAGCTTTGTGTGCTGGATCTTGTTGTGCAGTTTGAGTACGGCGTCGATGAGCATTTCGGGGCGCGGCGGGCAACCGGGGAGATACATGTCGACCGGGACGACGTGGTCAACGCCCTGGAGGATCGCGTAGTTGTTGAACATGCCGCCCGAACTTGCACAGACGCCCATCGCCAAAACGTATTTGGGTTCGGCCATCTGGTCGTAGATCTGGCGGAGGACCGGGGCCATCTTCTGACTCACGCGGCCGGCGACGATCATCAGGTCGGCCTGACGCGGTGACGGCCGGAAGACCTCCATACCGAAACGGGCCGAGTCATAACGCGGTGCGCCGAATGTCATCATTTCGATCGCGCAGCAGGCAAGGCCGAACGTTGCCGGCCAGAACGACGCTTTGCGGAAATAGCCGGCCAGTCCTTCGACCGTCGACAACAGAACTCCGCTGGGAAGTTTTTCTTCTAGGCCCATAAGATCAGTCCCATTCCAGTCCGCCGCGGCGCCATACATAGGCATAAGCGACGAAGACCGTCGCCATAAAAAGAAACATCTCAATGATTCCGAACCAGCCGAGCTGGTCAAAGGCCACGGCGAACGGATAGAGGAAAACAATTTCAATGTCGAAAACGATAAAGAGCATCGCGATGATGAAGTAACGAACCGAGACCTTGCCGCCGCCCTCGGGCAACGGGCTCGGCTGGATACCCGATTCGTAACGGTCAAGTTTGGCGCGGTTATAGCGGCGGGGACCGGTGAAGGGTGCGATGGCGACGCTGCCTACGGCGAACGCGGCGGCGACGGCTCCCAGAATCAGGATTGGCGTGTAGGCATTCACCGTAGAACCCCTTCCTGCTTTTCTGCTGACTTCGTGAAAATTTTCACGAGCATGACAACGTCCACAAGTCTAGAACCGCTACAAGGAACGCTACCAGCGGGGGCGGGCTCGCGTAGTGCACGATCCTGGGCATGATTGCCCAGCTCCCCATCCCCGCTGGGCAGGCGATTTACGCAACGGAAGCGTAAGTATATTCAGCGCTTGACCGAGTGGTGCAGTGCGACGATGCCGCCGGAGAGGTTCTTCCACTCGACGCGGCCCCAGCCAGCGTCGACGATGATCTCGGCGAGCGCTCGCTGGTCGGGCCAATCCTGAATCGACTCGGCAAGATAGACATAGCTTTCGGGATCGGAGGACACCTTCGTGGCGATCGACGGCAATGCCTTCATCAGGTAGTTCGAGTAGAGAGTGCGGAACGGCGCCCAGGTGGGTTGGCTGAACTCACACACGACAAGGCGACCGCCGGTCTTGGTAACGCGGAGCATCTCTCGCAGGCCCGTCGCGGTGTTAACGAAGTTGCGAAGGCCGAATGAAATCGTCACGGCGTCGAAGGACTCGTCGCCGAACGGCAGTTTCATCCCGTCACCGGCGGTGAAGGCAAGGTCCGGTCGATCGGCCTTGCCGACATTGAGCATTCCCTGGGAGAAATCACACGGGACGACGATCGCTCCTGCCTTGGCAAACGGTTCGCTCGACGTCCCGGTGCCGGCTGCGAGATCGAGAATGCGTTCGCCGGGCTGCGGAGCGACCATCTCGACGACCTTGCCGCGCCAACGGCGATCCTGACCCAAGGACAGAACGTCGTTGGTGATGTCATACCGCTTGGCGACCTCGTCGAACATCTTCGCGACGTCTTGCGGCTTTTTATCCAGACTGGCTCGGCTCACCCGATTACTTTCCCACGAGTAGAGTTGGTCGCTGTGAGCAACCCTGCAGTCGAGGAGGCTTCGCGGCCTCTGCTTGTCCGGACCATTCCGATCGATGATCCCGGCTCGTTGCTCGAACTTCTCCCCCGAGCCGATGCCCTCGCCTGGGTGCACGGTGGCGACGGCATCGTGGCGTGGGGGCGGAGCGCAAGTTTTTCGGCCTCTGGTAATCAGCGTTTCCAGACTGCTGCCGCCTGGTGGGCCGATCTCGCCGGCGCTTCGGTCGTCCGTGATGAGGTCAATCGCCCCGGCAGCGGACTCGTCGCCTTCGGTTCCTTCACCTTCGCCGACGAGTCGATCGACAGCATCCTGGTCGTACCCGAGGTCATCGTCGGTCGAAAAGACGGCGTCAGCTGGATGACGACAATCGGCACCGGGTTCACGACCCTCCCCGGTCTTGCCATCGCCGACGCTGCGACCGCCCCGGTGGATACGACGTTCAGCGACGGTTCGGTCAACAGCGCCGATTGGCAACAACTGGTCGCGCAGGGGGTCGCCCGCATCGCGGCCGGCGAACTCGACAAGATCGTCCTTGCCCGCGACCTCGAGGCCAATCTGAGCGAGCCCCTGGATGTGCGGTGGCCGCTCGCGCGACTCGCCACCGACTACCCCAGTTGCTGGACTTTCCACATCGACGGGTTCTTCGGCTCGACTCCTGAAATGCTGGTCCGGCTCGAACGCGGGCCCATCACCTCGCGCGTCCTCGCCGGCACCATCCGGCGGACCGGTGACGATGGCCACGATCTTGCCCTTGCCGGCTCATTGGCACGGTCGAGCAAAGACCTCGAAGAACACGAGTATGCGGTGCGTTCGGTCGCCGAGGCCCTGGCCCCGCACTGCACATCGATGAACGTGCCGGAGTCGCCATTCGTGTTGCATCTGCCCAACGTCATGCATTTGGCCACCGATGTCACCGGTGTCATCAACGACGACGCTTCGGTCCTGACGTTGGCGGCGTCGCTGCATCCAACGGCGGCGGTCGGCGGAACGCCCACCTCCACGGCGGTGCGGCTCATTGCCGAACTCGAACAAATGGATCGGGGGCGTTATGCCGGTCCGGTCGGCTGGATCGGCGCCTCAGGCGATGGAGAATGGGGAATCGGTCTTCGCGCGGCACAGATCGAGAATGACGGCAAGGTCGTGCGGTTGTTCGCCGGTTGCGGAATCGTCGCAGACTCCATACCCGAAGACGAACTCGCCGAGTCCAATGCGAAGTTCATCCCCGTACGAGACGCGCTCTTTCCAAGGGACTGACCCGCATCCCACGCGGCAAACAGCCATACCCCGTGGGAAACTTCCCGCGTGGGATGGCTGTTTGCCGAGGCCTCGTGGTAATCCGCGGTCAGCGGGGGTGTTTTTTGGGAAGAGTCTTCTTGCCGCCGTGCATCATCGTGATGAGGGATGCGAGTTTGGTGTCGGTTTTGGCTTCTCGCGTGAACGACGTCAGAAGCATGACCGGTCGGAACTTCTGCCGCGTGATCGACTTCGCGAAGGTGAATTCCTTCAGCCCGTCGGGGCCGTGGATTCGGCCGAAGCCGGACTCGCCCACTCCCCCGAAGGGCAGCGACGGCACGCCTGCGAAGGCGATCACCGCGTTGACCGATGTCATGCCGGACCTGATGCGACGAGCGATGGCGACCCCGTCCTTCTTGGCAAAGACGGTGCCGGCCAAGCCATAACGCGTCGCATTGGTGAGCCTGATGGCCTCGTCCATGTCTGTGACCGGGTTGATTGTGATCGTCGGGCCGAACGTCTCCTGGGTGATGGCCGTCGAGGTTTCGGGGACATGAGTGAGGATCGTCGGCTGGACGAACCGCTCGCCGACTGCGTCGGAACCTCCGATCACCACGTTGGCACCCTTGGCGATTGCATCGTCGATATGGCTTTTGATGATGCCCAACTGCGAAGGCATGGTGATCGGGCCGATCTGGGCGCCGTCGTCGACACCGGCGCGCAACAACTTGGCCTTGTCGGTGATTTCGGCGACGAACGAGTCGAAGACCCTTTCGTGCACATAGACGCGCTCTACGCCGATGCAGGTCTGGCCGGCATTGGACATTGACCCCCAGAGCGCCGCGTCGGCAGCGGCTTTGATGTCGGCGTCCTGGTCGACGATGAACGCATCCTTACCGCCGGCCTCGATGAGGACGGGTGTGAGGTTCTCCGCGCAGGCGGCCATGACCTTCTTGCCGGTCGCCCCCGAGCCGGTGAACGCCAACTTGTTGACGCCGGACTTGCAGAGGGCGGCACCGGTTTCGCCGAGACCCGTGACGACCTGGAACACCGGATGACCGGGCACGACTTCGGCAAACGTGTTCGCGAGCCATTGTCCGACAGCGGGAGTGTATTCGCTGGGTTTGAACACGACGGCGTTGCCGGCGGCGAGCGCATACGCGATGGAGCCCATTGGCGTGAAGATCGGATAATTCCAGGGTCCGATGACACCGATGACGCCGAGCGGTTGGTATTCGACCGTCGAGGCTTGGTTGGCCATCAGCAGTCCGGAACTGACCTTGCGTGGGCCGAGCACCTTGTTGGCGTGCTTGGCCGCCCACGCGAGGGGGTCGATGGCAAGCACGATCTCAAGTTGGGCATCCCCGTGCGGCTTGCCGGTCTCCTGATGGACGAGGTGAGCCAGTTGCGCAATCCGTCGGGTGATGACGCTCTTCCAGGTGCTGAGGTATTCGGCCCGTTGGGCGAAGGTGAGGGCGCCCCACCAGGCTGCCGCTTCGTGGGCGCGCGCTACGGCTGCCTCAACGTCAGCCGCAGAGGCGACCGGATGGATCCCGACGACGTCGCCGTTGGCGGGATTGAGCGACTCGAACGTCGCGGTGGCGGTGGCGATCGTGGCGGTCATGATGCTCCCTTGATGAGGTCGGCGGCCTTTTCGCCGATCATGATGGTCGGCGCGTTGGTGTTGCCGCGCGGAACGCGAGGCATGACAGAAGCATCGGCAACCCGCAGGCCTTCGACGCCGTTGACTTTGAGTTCGGGGTCGACGACAGAATCGTCGGCCGTGCCCATCGAGCAGGTGCCCACCGGGTGGTAGAGCGTCTGCGCGAGCTGGCCGATCGCAGCTACGATCTCGCCATCGGTCGGGTTCAGGCTCGCGGGTATCCACGGCGCGGCGATGAACCGGGCGATTGGGTCCGCGCCGACAGTCTCGATCGCGCGGCGATAACCGGCGATCATGGCGTCAAGGTCGGCCTGGTCCTCGAAATAGGCGGGATCGATCTCGGGGTGCCAGGTGGGATCGGCCGAACGCAACTTGAGAGAGCCTCTGCTCTGGACGTTGACGAGGGTCGTCGCGATCGTGACCGAATGGCGCACCGGTTCCCTGAACCCGTTGTCGTAGAACCCCGACGGCGCCATGTGGATCTGGAGATCAGGCGCGGCGAGCTCTTCGCGGCTCTTGAAAAACGCGCCCGCCTCGCCGATGTTGGAGACCAGCGGCCCGCGGCCGGACACCTTCCACTTCAGCAGACTGCCGACGGTCTGGAACTGGGCCAGGTCGGTCGTGCCCTTCGTGTAGAGCAGGAGTCCCGCTGCGGGATGGTCCTGGAGGTTCTGGCCGACTCCCGGCGACTCGACGGCTACGTCGATGTCGAATTCGCGCAGGTGGGCGCCTGGCCCGATGCCCGAGAGCATGAGCAGTTGCGGACTGTTGACCGCGCCGCCGCTGATGATGACTTCGGCGTCGGCGTGGGCCGTCTTGTCTTGACCGCCCTGCCGGTAGGCGATGCCTACGGCGCGGTTGCCCTCGAGCAGGATCTTCGTCGCAAACGAGTTGGTGCGCACGGTGAGGTTCTTACGCGTCATGGCCGGCCGGATGTAGGCGTCGGCGACCGACCAGCGGCGCCCCTTTTTGCAGGTCACTTGGTAGAGGCCGACGCCTTCCTGTTCGGCGCCGTTGAAGTCGTCATTGCGTTTGATGCCGGAGTCGACGGACGACTCGACCCAGGCGTGGCTGAGTTCATGGGTGTAGCGGCGGTCCTCCACATGCAGGGGGCCGTCCGTGCCGTGGTATTCGTCGGAGAGGCGGGTGTTGCCCTCGGCCTTGCGAAAATAGGGCAAGACGTCGTCATATCCCCAGCCGGTCGCTCCGTAGGCGTCACGCCATTCGTCATAATCTGCCGGGTTACCACGGATGTAGATCATCGCGTTCATCGACGAGCAGCCGCCGAGTGCCTTCATACGGGGCCAATCTGCACGCCTGCCGTTCAGCGTCTTCTGGCCGACGGTCTGGTAGCTCCAGTCCCATTTGGTCTTGAAAAGTGCCGGGAATGCGGCCGGGATCTTGATCTCGTCGGCGTCGTCTTCGCCGCCGGCTTCGAGCAGCAGCACGCTGACCGAGGGGTCTTCGCTCAGTCTCGCGGCGATGGCACCGCCCGCGCTACCGGAACCGACGATGACGTAATCGAACTTCTCTGCAGGCATGCCGAACTCTCTTGAGAGGTGAGGTGAGTCACAACGTACTTCGGGTATGCAGTCCGCGCAACGGAAATGCGTTATTAAGTGAGGAAAACTGCCTGCCGGCTTTTTATGTCCTGAGGTCTGTCGTTTATGTTCTGGCGAGTCGTTGGTGGCGTCGTTGTCTAACGTTGTGGGCGGTTAGGCGGATGTGGCTGGCCTTGACCCCGGTTCGTGGAAGCCCTGGGGGACGGCGTTGACCTGGATGTCTTGCTTGTCCATGCCCTTGGCCCAGTCCTTGTCGAGCTCCTCGGGATAGATCGCATCACGCAGCGCACGGATGACCCTGAACAATTCGTTGGGCTCACACGTTTTCGCCACATCCAACAACCACGACTCTGAGTCGGTGACCACTTTGTAACCAATGTGTTTGAGTCCGTAGGTGAACGTCGCAACATGAGCCGCACGAATCTGACCGGCCGCAGCCGCCTCGGCAACCGCCGGCAAATGTGCACAGGTGGCGGCAGCACTGACCAAGGTCGAAGCTTCCTTTGCGCTTAACCGCAACTCATTGCGAACCCACGTCGACAACGTCGAAGCACCATCAAGCTCAAAATCCCTCGACGTCTGCAACGAAGCAAGCCGCTCAGCCTTCACCGCATCAAGGGCATCCTGTGCCCTCTGGATCGCCTTGACCGCATCACGATCAGACCCACAGTCCAGCACACGCGAAGCAACCCTGAGGGCCTCGATCGTCGGTGCGGAATCCATACATCAAGTCTAGTCGAACACGTGTTCGATAACAAGGTTCGATGAGTTTTTATCGGGCGGCCAATACGTCTCGCACGGCGGTGGAGAGTTCCTCGGCGAGAACACGCCTGCTGCCTCGTTCAAGCGGCACCTCGATCACGCGTATGCCGGTGGCAGACTCTTCGAGAGCGACAGCCAGCGCCGAGGGGGCGACGACCCTGTGCGGGATGCCATAACCCCGGCAGAGGTCACCGATGTCGGCCCCGGTCGGCGCGGCAAAGACCCGCTCGAAGGTGGCGGCGAACTCCGGCGCACCCTGCTCCAGCGTCGAGAAGATGCTGCCACCGTCATCGGAGGCCACCACGATGGTGAGGTCGGGACGCGGTTCACCCGGACCGATGAGCAGTCCGTTGCTGCCGTGCAGGAATGTGAGGTCGCCGACATAGGCGATGGCCCGACTCGAATTACGGGCAAGGGCAGCGCCGATCGCGGTTGACAGGACTCCGTCTATGCCGGCGAGGCCACGATTGGCGATGATGAGCCGGCGCTCGCCCACGGTGTAGGGGCGCGCAACGAGGTCGAGGTCCCGGATCGGGTTCGACGAGCCGACAAACAGCAGCCCTTCGGGCGGCACCGACTCCGAAATCGTGCGTGCGACGTCGTACGGAGTTGTGCCGTCGAGACTATGCGCCCGAAGTACGGCGTCGATCGCAGCGCCTGCCAGGCGGTCGGCATCGAGCCAGGACTCGAGCCAGGAACGATCGTCTGACCCCTCGGCCGCGACCGCGTCGACGAACCGGACGTTCGGACCCGCCGGGTGCGGAAACGTCCCCTGGGAGCCGACGTGGATGATCTCGATGTCCGCGCGGCCGAGGAGGCTCGTGACCGGTCGCGAAAGCGTCGAGTGGCCGAAGCTGACGACGCGTTCGATTTGTCCGGCGAGCGGCGAATGGGCAAGGAGCAGGCGGTAGGCGACGACCGCGCCCTCGCCATTGCGCGAGCCCGAGCTGGGTTCGGCAAGAAGCGGCCAACCGGCATCGCGCGCCAGGATGCGTGGGGGTTGCCGCGCGTCGTCGCCGGCCATGACTACGGTGCGGGGGCCGAAGGCTAGGGCTTCGGGTTCGACCTCGGCGCGTGCTGACCCGACCACCGAGGTCTGCGGGAAGTCCCACTCGATCGCTTCGAGCAACGGCTCGTCGAGCTCGAGGTTGAGGTGGGCCGGGCCGCCCGGCGACAGCGCTTCCGCGAGTCCCTTCACGCTGTCGGCGTAGGCGATTCCCGGGAAAATTCGGCGTTGGTCGGTCGTCTGGTTGGCGCCGGTCCCCCGCAGCCGGGCCGGCCGATCGGCGGTGATGGCGAGAAGTGGCACGCACGCGTGCTGCGCCTCGAGCATCGCCGGATGCAGGTTGGCGACCGCGGTCCCCGACGTCGTGAAGGCCGGAACCACCCGGCGCGAGGCCTTCGCGAGGCCGAGTGCAAGGAAGCCGGCTTCACGTTCGTCGATCCGGACGTGTAACCGGATCAGTCCCGCCTCGTCAGCGGCAGCGAGCGCGAGAGCGAGAGGGCCAGAGCGCGAGCCCGGAGACAGCACGGCTTCGCGCACGTCCAGATTCAACAACTCGATGATTAGGCTGCGGGCGGTTCTGGTGGAGCTCACAACTTCAGATCTTTGCGTATCTTGTCGAAGCGCGCAGTCCACCGGGCCGTGGTCTCGTCATCGGCTGCAACGGCGGCAAGACGTCCGGGGTCGATGACGGTGCGGCCGACCGGCAACGCTCCGTCGACCGGCACAAGAGAATGGGCCACGACGTCAGCGGTCAACAACGAGGTCGTCGCGAGTCCGCAGGCATAGGGCAATTCGGGCAGCGCCGCGGCGAGGGCAAGGCCGGCGGCAAGACCGATCGACGTTTCGAGCGCGCTGGAGACGACGACCGGGATGCCGATCTGTTCGGCTATGCGCAGGCAGGCGTGGACGCCGCCGAGCGGTTGAACCTTGAGGACGGCAATATCGGCGGCATCGAGTTCGACGACACGCATCGGATCGGCCGCCCGTCGAATCGATTCGTCGGCGGCGATCGGCACGTTGACCTTGCGGCGCACGGCGGCAAGTTCTTCGACCGAGCGGCACGGCTGCTCAACGTATTCGAGGCCCCCGGCCATGCGGTCGAGCACGGCGATCGCGGCGATGGCCTCATCGACTGACCACAGCCCGTTGACGTCGATGCGAATCTTGCCGCCAGGGCCCAGTGCGTCGCGCACAGCCTCAACCCTGGCGATGTCGTCGGCAAGACTCTGACCCGGATCGGCGACCTTGATCTTGGCGGTGCGGCAACCGTGGCTCGCCCGGACGACTTGGGCTGCGGCTTCGGGCCCAACGGCGGGGACGGTGCAGTTCACCGGAATGACATTGCGCAAAGGGGTCGGCCATTCGTGTTCGGCGGAGTCAATGGCAGCTACCAGCCAGGGCGCCGATTCGATCAGGTCATAGTCGAGGAACGGACTGAATTCGGACCAGCCGGCCGCTCCCTCGAACACGAGGCCTTCACGGACGGTGATGCCGCGGAATCGCGTCACCATTGGAATCGAGAAGACCTGCACGCCTCGACAATAACGCTAGTTTGCGGGAGCAGTTACCGTGGCTTATACCTACTTCGCAAGCCAACTCCCCAGGGGGCAACTCATGGCACAGATCGCAATCGTCGGCGGCAACGGCAAGATCGCCCGCCAACTCATTCCGGCGCTGAAGGCAGCAGGTCATACGCCTCTCGCGCTGGTCCGCAACACCGACCATGGCGCTGAGCTCGAGGCTCTCGGCGCTCAAGTCGGCGCCCTCGACATCGAGAACTCGACCGATACCGACTTCGGTGCCGCGTTTGCCGGCAGCGATGTCGTGGTCTTCGCGGCGGGCGGTGGTGCCGACGGCAACATCGAGCGCAAGCGGACCGTTGACTTCGAAGGCTCGGTCAAGTCGATCGCCGGCGCAAAGGCTGCCGGCATCAGTCGCTTCGTGCAGATCTCGGCAATGTCGGTCGACAAGCCCCTCGCGGCCGACGCCGGCGATGTATGGACCGCCTACGTCGAAGCCAAACGAGATGCCGATGCCGCGCTCCGGGCAAGCGAACTCGACTGGACGATCATCCGACCAGGCGCCCTCACCGACGACGAACCCACCGGCAGCCTCGCTCTCGGCCAAGACATCGGCCGCGGCCAGATCCCGCGAGCAGACGTCGCCGCTCTCCTCACCGCCGCGATCGACGACGACCGCACCATCGGCAAGCAATGGGAAGCCGTCAGCGGAGACAAAGCGATCATCGACGCCATCAGCGCCGCGGTCTGACTTACTCTTCGGCGAGCGCGCGCAGCACGAGACGATCGACCTTGCCACCGTCCAGCAACGGGAGGGCGTCGACCACCAACAGTTGACGGGGCACCCACGTTCGCGGCAGCCCGGCGGCTTCGACCGCGGAACGAACCGCCTCGGGCGCGGCCTCGCCAACGAGGCAACCGACGACGCGCTGGCCCCATTCGGCATCATCGACGGCGATCGCGAAGGCGTCGTGGATGCCCGGTATGCCGCGCAGCGCATCGGTCACCGCCGGAAGTGACACGTTGGCGCCTCCACTGATGACGACGTCGTCGTTGCGGCCGAGGACGCGAAGGCGGCCGTCGGGATCGAATTCGCCGAGGTCCGAAGTGGCAAACCAGCCGTCGACCGGTGCGCCTTCGCGCGAGTCGCCATAACCGTCGAAGAGCATGGGTCCAGCTAGATGGATCTGCCGATCCTCGTCGATCTGTATGCGTACACCATCGAGCGGCACGCCGTCATAGACGCAACCTCCACAGGTTTCACTCATGCCATAAGTCCGCACCACGGTGATTCCGGCGTCGCGGGCCAGGGCCATCAGGGTCGGATTGACTGAGGCGCCGCCGACCAGGAGCGCATCGAGGCCCGCCAGGATCGAGAGTTCGCCCGCAGCCGCCATCCGGTGCAGCTGGGTGGGAACGAGCGAGGCGTATTGCCGCGGACCGGTCATGGCGGCAAGGGCCTCTCCCAGCGAGGAATGGTCTGCCGCAAGCGTCGGTTCTTCGCCGGCAAGGATCGAACGCACCAGAACCTGCAGACCCGCGACACCGGTGGCGGGCAACGCGAGCAGCCATTGGCCGGGACCACCGAGGCGATCATGAGTCGCCGTCGCCGAGGCCAGAACCGCGGCGTGGGACAGCATCACGTCCTTGGGCCGGCCGCTGCTTCCCGATGTCCGGATGACGAGCGGTTCGCCGCCGTCGACGACCCACGGGCGCAGCAAGTCGATCAGTTCGTCGGTGTCACCGGCAACAGGACGCAATGTCGCGTTCAACGGCTACTCCTCGTCCTCGGCCCGAAGTTCGAGCGATCTTTTGTAGTAGTGCCACGGGAACCACATAGTGCCGATGCGTTCCCAACCATGAGAGTCCGGATCCTTGGACTTGCGGCTGCCCACAAACACCCGGCGGTGCTCCCATTGGATATCGGTCTTCTCGAGGTCATGAAAAAGCGGTCCGTAGCCGACCGAGTGCCAGCCTTTGCGACCCATCTCGTTGAGGACATCAATTTCGTTGGTGAGAGTCAATCCGACCAGTCGTTGCCGTTCGGGTGAGGCCTCGGCGGGTTCGGCTTTTTGCCCGAAACGTTGTTGGGCGGCCTGCCGGGACATACCCAACGCCTTGCCAACGGCTTCCCAACTCCATCCCGCCGCCCGTGCAGAGGAGACGGCAGAGCCCAGAATCTTGCCTGTTTCGGTATGCGCTTGGGAGGCGATCAGCACGAGGTCGAGGCTGGCTCGCGGATCGGAATCGATCCGTTTTTCGATGGTCGGATCCATGACCGCGATCGCGTGGGCGAGCAACTGGGCGAGTTCGAGGTTGTCATTCATCACAATGGTTTTTTCGCGTCAGTTGGTAGGCCGCGGCCGCTATGACCAGGACGAGGCTGGCGAGCGAAATGAGGCGGAGCCAGATGGTTTGCGTCGAGACCGCGAAGGCCGCGAACATCACGGCAATGGCGAGGAGCGCTCCGGGAAATGCGCGGTCGCGTGGCTGGCTGCTCATGTTGTCAACACTAACTTGACAGGCTGGGCGTTGCAACCGATGGCTCAGGTGGCACACTTATCTCTCGTGACTTCGACCGATCGCGCCACCCTTGCACAGTGGGTCGAGGGCGCCCGCCCACGAACCCTCCCCGCAGCCATAGCCCCGGTTCTCGCCGGCAGCGGCGCGGCAGCGTACGCCCACTCCTTCGTCTGGTGGAAGGCGCTCCTCGCGCTCGGCGTCTCGCTGGCACTGCAAATCGGCGTGAATTACGCCAACGACTACTCCGACGGAATCAAGGGCACGGACGACAACCGGGTCGGCCCGCTGCGACTGGTCGGCTCCGGCCTCGCGTCGCCCAAAGCGGTAAAACTCGCCGCGTTCGGCTTCCTCGGACTCGGCGGGTTGCTCGGACTCGCGCTCGCCGCGACGGCTTCATGGTGGTTGGTCTTGGTCGGAATCGCCGCGATCTTGGCGGCATGGACCTACACCGGCGGCCCGAGCCCTTATGGTTATCGCGCCCTCGGCGAGGTCAGTGTCTTCGTGTTCTTCGGCCTCGTCGCGGTGCTCGGCACTACATATGTCCAGACCGAGACGTTCACCTGGCTGAGCCTTGCCGCGGCCCTTGGCATCGGATCCCTGGCCTGTTCGATCCTCGTGGCCAACAACCTGCGCGATATTCCCACCGACATCGAGACCGGCAAACGCACCCTCGCCGTCGTCCTTGGCGATGCGCGGACCCGCCAGTTCCTGCTGGTTCTGTTTCTCATTTCTCTGGGCTCGCTGGCCTGGGCCGGGACGTTCACCCCGTGGGCCTTGCTCGGACTGGTTTCCCTGCCTCTCGCCGCGCGCGCCTACGTCACGGTGGCACGCGGAGCAAAAGGTATGGCACTGGTTCCGGTCCTTCGCGATACGGGCCTGACCGAATTGCTGTACGCCGTCGGCCTGACGATCGGCCTCGTCATCGGCAGTTGAGCCTAGCGCCGACGAGTCACTCACCCTTGCCGAGGAGTCACGTACTGGCACCGGCGAGTCACTGAGCTACGCAATCGTCATTCCTGAATGACTCCTCACACCAAGTGAGCGACTCGCCACCGCGAGTGAGCGACTCGTCGACCCTAAGGGGTGAAGATGCCGGTCTTGGCGAATTCCTCGAGCGTCTTCAGGTGTGGCGCGATGTCGAGGTCATTCTCGATGAGCCAGTCGTCGTTGTAATAGGTGCCGAGATAGCGCTCGCCGCCGTCACAGAGCAGTGTCACGACGCTGCCGGTCTCGCCGGCGGCGCGCATACGGTCGATGATCTGCAGCGAGGCCCAAATGTTGGTTCCGGTCGATCCGCCGACGGCCCGACCAAGAATCGTCGAGACCCACCGCATCGCCGCGATTGATGCAGCGTCCGGCACCTGCAGCATCTCGTCGATGACGCCGCCGACGAAGGACGGTTCTACCCGCATCCGACCGATGCCTTCGATCCGCGACGGCACACAGGTCGTGAAGTCGGAGCGGTCGGATTCCCAGCCGCCGTAAAACGCCGAATTCTCCGGATCGGCGACGGCGACCCGCGTCGGGAACCGGCGATAGCGCACGAAGCGGCCGATTGTCGCCGACGTACCGCCGGTGCCGGCGCTGATGACCACCCAGGACGGGATCGGGTGGAGTTCGGCCTTCATCTGGTCGAAGATCGATTCGGCGATGTTGTTGTTGCCCCGCCAGTCGGTGGCGCGCTCGGCAAAGGTGAATTGGTCCATGTAGTGCCCGTTGCACTCGGACTCGAGCCGTCGCGCCTCGTCGTAAACCTGGCCGGGGTCCTCGACGAGGTGGCTCTTGCCGCCATAGAACTCGATGAGGGCGATCTTTTCGGCACTTGTCGATGCCGGCATCACCGCGACGAACGCCAATCCGATCAGCCGCGCGAAGTAGGCCTCGCTGACGGCCGTCGAACCGCTGGAGGCTTCGATGATTGTCGTGTTCGGCCCCACCCAGCCGTTACACAGGGCATACAGGAACAACGAACGGGCGAGCCGGTGCTTGAGGCTGCCGGTGGGGTGGACGGACTCGTCCTTGAGATAAAGCTCGATGCCCGGGACCGGGATCGGCAACACGTGTAAGTGGGTGTCGGCGCTGCGGTTGGCGTCGGCATCGACGCGACGAATCGCCTCGTCGATCCAGGCGCGATTTTCAGTCGACGTCTTCGGCACTGCGCGATTCCTCGATCCGCTGCGTCATACGACTGGCCCGGTCTTGCACGCTCTGCGCGAGCTTCTGGCGCAGGCCTCCAAGCAGGAACATCGCGGCGACCGCCGAGACGAGGAGCGCGACGAGCAAGACCCACAGGTTGGCGATGGCCGAGAAGTCCAGCCAGATCGAGGCCACAAGCCACACGACGGCGTACGACGCGACGAAAAGCCCAAGACGGGCGAGCGTATAGGTCACGAAAGGCTTCATGGTGGCAGCCTACTTTGTCACCATTGCGGTGCTCACAGTTGATACGGCAGGTAACGTAGACCTATGGGCAAAGCGCTGGTCATCGTCGTCGGAACCGCCATTTTCGTCTATGCCCTTTTCGATCTGATCGCCACACCCGGGCACAAGACCAGGTTCATTCCGAAATCGATCTGGTTCGTCGCCTTGCTCGTGGTGCCTGTCGGTCCGCTGCTCTGGATCTTCTTCGGCCAGAAGGCGACACCTCCCGGTCCGAGCGCCCCTCCCGCAAGGCCCCGCCCCTCGGCCAAAGGGCCCGACGACGACCCCGACTATCTCCGGGGCCTCTAGCCCCATTCGGCGTTACGTCATTAATTTTGCGGCTCCCGACGCTCGTTTCCTATGACGTTGTGGGCTAGTTGGCATCCCAGCCGACAACACGATGCCGAGGAAAATCGCTGTCTGCATCGTCGCGATGATCAGGCTGACTGCGACACGACTAATTCATGGCGCGGAAATTGTCGGGCAACGCGCCGCCTGATTCGATGTCGACGACCAGATCCTGCAGCGCCATGAGCGCGACCGATTGACTCATCGGGCCATATGAGACGCGGGCGACACCGAGTTCCTGCAAGCGTGCGAGCGGCACGGATCCTGGGGCACCGATGAGGTTAAGTTTTTGCGGCCCCCAGGCCGCGACGAATGCCTCGACATCGCTTTCGCTGACCTTGCCGGGTACGAACACCACTGGTGCACCTGCGTCCAGGAAGGCTTTTCCACGTGCGATTGCGTCGGCCAGCACGTCGCCGTGAGGACGGTCGCCGGCTTTGAGGAAGGCATCGGTGCGGGCATTGAGAGCGAAATCGATTCCTTCGGCCTGACCAGCCTTGAGCGCGGCCTCAACGGCGGCGACAGCTTCGGAGAGGGGCTTCATCTGGTCTTCGAGGTTGGCGCCGACGATGCCGACGCCGATCGCCTTGCGGACAGTTTCACCCGGGTCGCCATAACCGGCTTCGAGGTCGGCGCTGACCGGCAGGTCGGTCGACGCGGCAATGCGGCCGACGACCTCGATCATCAGGTCGACGGGGATGTTTTCGCCGTCCTCATAGCCCAGCGATGCCGCGATGGAGTGGCTCGCGGTGGCCAGTGCCTTGGTGCCCTCGACGCCGGAAACGGTCTTGGCGGTGATGACATCCCATACGTTGACGACAGTCAGCAGTTCGGTGTCGGCGTGGAGGCGGTTGAGTTCGGTGGCCTTGCTCTGAATATCAGTCATGGATCGACCCTAGCCACGCCGCTCAAAAACGGCATCGTGACAGAACGTCATACGCACCGTGGGAAACTGCCACCCCACGCGGGAAGTTTCCTCCGTGACATGACAGTTTGCCGAGGCCTCGTGGTAAACCGTCAGGGGGCTATTTGGCGTAGGAATGCAGGCCGGGTACGTAAATGTTGACGCCCACGAAGTTGAAGATGAACGTGGCGAAGCCGATAATCGCGATGATCGCGGCGGCCTTGCCCTTCCAGCCGGCTGTGACCCGTGCATGGAGATAACCCGCATAGACGACCCAAGTCACGAACGCCCAGACTTCCTTCGGATCCCAGCCCCAATAACGACCCCACGCATACTGCGCCCAGATCGGCCCGGCGATCAGGGCGGCAAACGTCCAGATCGGGAATGCAAAAGCATGCACGCGGAAAGAAATCTGATCCATCGCAGCCGAGGAAGGGAGTCGCCAGATGTAGCCGACGCGCTCGCCCACGGGTGTGAGGCGCTCGGCGCGCGCCTTGACGAGGTAGAGCGCCGAGGACGCGGCGCCCACGAGGAACGCGCTGCCAGCCACCATCGCACCGACGACGTGGATGTACAGCCAGTATGAGTGCAGCGCCGGAACCAGCGGACCGGCCGGCACGTAGACCAGCATCGAGAGGCCGAGGACGATCGTGCCAAAGCCTGTGACGATCGGCCCGAGCCAGCTGATGTCCCAGGCTCGGACCAGTACAAGGTAGGCGACAAGGGCGACAAGGATCGCCATACAGGAGAATTCGTACATGTTGCCCCACGGCACACGTTCGGCGGCGAGTCCGCGGGCGACGACAGCGGCGAGCAGCACGACCATGGCGAGCGAGGCGAGAGACGTGCCGATACCGCCGGCAACTTGGCTGCGTTCGGGAAGTTCTCCCTGGACGGGAGCGGCTGCTCCTGCTCCGACGAGTTCCTTGCTCGGCACCACTTGGCGGGCGAAGCCCCACTCGGCGAGATAAGCAAGCCAGGACAGGGCAAGGACGACGGTTGCCGAGGCAACGGCATAGTTCGAGAAGTTGGCGTAGTCGGCGAGGCTCATGCATCGTCCTTTTTCTCTGCGAGCGCAGACTTGAAACGCTCGACGAAATCATCGAGATTGACTGGCAGATCCCCGCGGGACACCCGATCCAGTACAGCGATCTCCACCACGGTACTTGAGCCCTCGCGGCTGGCACGAATCCAGGTACGACGGGGTTTGATGGTGAGCGACATCATCAGGCCGAGGACGCCGAGCGAAATCCCGTACAACGGGATCTTCAGCAGTGGCGAGGAACTGAACTGGAATTTCACAAACGTCTTCAGCCCAACAAACTGCAGATTGCCGCCGTCCGGGAGATCGACCATTTGCCCCGGCGACAGGCTGAGGCGCAGCGGAGTGCCGTCCTTGTTCGTGAACTGCTTCAGCTTGTCTTTATTGAGGATGAACACCGACTGAGGCGTGCCCTTGTCGAGTCCGAGGTCGCCCGAATAGGCGAACAGCCCGAGCAAGGGATTGACCGCGCCGGGATAGATCGAGACCGGCGCCTTCTTGCCCTCCGAGACCGCCGTGGGCAGGAAGAACCCCTGAAAGCCCAATTGTGAAGGCTTCGCGTCCGGCACCTTGACGACGCCGGTCGACGTGTAGGTCGCGTCGCTGGGAAGGAACGGCACGGCACCCTCGAAGGCCACGTTGCCCTGCGCGTCGGTGACCTTGATGACCGGCGCATAGCCCTGCCCGACGAGGAAGACCGAAGTGCCGTTGATGTCAAGCGGGTGGTTGACCGTGATCGAGAATGGCAACTGCGCCTCGCCCGGTTTGGGGACGTACGTGCCCGTCGCCTTGAAAGATCGCGGCGCGCCGCGCTGCGGCCCATCCACCTGAAACCTGGCGCGGAACTTGTCGAGGGTCAGCGAGAACGGCGCGAGGTTGTCCGTGTCATAGAGAGCGCCCGAACTGAAGTCGTCGTACTGCGTCAAGGTGTTCGAGAAGCCGGCGTCCTCGGCAACGATCGCGCTGCCGCGATAGCCATACAGTGCACCTGTAGCGACGCCAACGAGGACGATGACGAGACAAATATGGAAGATCAGGTTGCCAGCCTCGCGGAGATAACCGCGCTCGGCGCGGACCTCATTGTCGACCTGGTCGATGCGGGCGCGTCCGATCGTCTTGCGGCCCACGGCCAGCACCTCCTCGACGGGGGCGGAGGTCTCAAACGTCGCCGAAGCCGCAAGGCGGGCGAAGTTGCGTGGAGCTTTGGGCGGCCGTGCCCGCAGCGCCCGGTAGTAGACGCCGACGCGGGGAATGATGCAGCCGACGAGCGAGACGAGCAGAAGAAGATAGATCGAACTGAACCACGGCGACGTATAAATGGAGAACAGGCCGAACTTCTCCATGATTGGCGCGCTCGACGTGTGATTGAGGAAATAGACCTCGACTTTTTGCGGGTCGACGCCCCGCTGCGGAATCAGCGATCCCGGCACCGCCGCGAGCGCGAGCAGGAGGAGGAGGAACAGGGCCGTACGCATCGAGGTCAGCTGCCGCCAGATCCAGCGACCGAATTCGCGAGGCCTGAGGGCGGGGGCGTCAGTGCTCATATGACGGTCTCATATCCGGGGAACCAACTGCGCATCTCGTTGACGAGCGAGTCCCATGAACCCGTCACAAGCATGATGCCCACGACTATCAACAGCCCGCCGCCGACCAGCGAGACGGCACGCTGATGTTTTTTGAACCATTCGATCGTATGCATGAAGCGGCCAAAGCCGAGGGCCGCGAGGATAAACGGGATGCCCAGACCGAGGCAATAGGCAAACGTCAGGAATGCTCCACGGCCCGTGCTTGCACCCGGCGTCATGCTCATACCGAGGACGACGGCGAGGGTTGGGCCGATGCAAGGGGTCCAGCCCACTGCGAAGAAGATGCCGAGGAGCGGAGCGGCAGCCAGGCCGATGGCCGGCACCGAATGGATCCGGACCTCGCGCTGCATCAGCGGGATCCAGCCGATGAAGGCGAAGCCCAGGACGATGATCAGAAAACCAGTGATGATCGACAGCGTTCGCGCATGCTCGGCGAGTTGCATACCAATCGAACCGAAGGCCACGCCCAGGCTTACGAACACCGCCGTGAAACCGAGAACGAAAAGTGTCGAGCCCGCGAGCATACGACCGCGTTTGCCGCCGTCGAGATCAGTGACCGCGAGCCCGGTGATGTAGGAGAGGTAGCCCGGCAGCAACGGCATGACGCATGGTGAGAAGAAGGACACGAGCCCGGCAAGGATCGCAATCGGCACGGCGAGGACGAGAGAGCCCGAAAGGGCCGTGTTGGAGAACCAATCGCTCACAAAGTGCTCTTCTTCACGTCTTCGATGAGCCCGGTCAACGTCGACTCGGTGACGACGTCGATGATGCGGGCCGCGACGCGGCCCTTGGCATCGATGATCCAGGTCGTGGGGATGGCGGCCGAAGGCAGACTCTTGGCAAAACCGAGGACCTGCGCGCCGCTCGTGTCCGAAATGCTCGGGTAAGAGATGTCGTGCTTGCGATCGAAGGCGAGGGTCGTCGCCGCGTCCTCGCGAACGGCTATGCCGATGAACTCGACGCCCTTGGGCTTCATCGCACGCGCGACGGCGTCGAGAGCCGGCGACTCTTTGCGGCACGGCGGGCACCACGAACCCCAGAGGTTGATCACGACGGTCTTGCCGGCCCAGTCGGCCGTGGAGATCGGGTTGCCCTCAAGGTCTTTCCCGCTAATGATCGGAGCCGTCTTGCGCTCCGCCGGCGCGATCTGCACGATCTTGTTGTCTCCTGTGCCGCTGACGTATCCGCCCTGTGTGCCGTCGGTTTTGGGACCGCCACAGCCGGCTGCGAGCAAGACGATCCCCACAGCCGTCAAAAGACGCAGAGTAGTTTTCATGCTCCGCCGACGAACTTCCTTCGCAACGCTTCGGGGATCAGGTCGGCGGCGGGTTCGGTATAGCAGAGCGACACGAAACGGTCGCCTTCGAACGTCACCGACGTCAGGCTGGCCAACGAACAAAGGCGTTTGCGCGGGTCGTGGAAATAGCGGCGGTCTTCAAGGGACATGCGGGCGATCCAGACCGGCAATTGATGCGACACGATGAGCGCTTCGTGCCCGCGGGCGGCATCCCGTGCATCGGCTATCGCGGCCTGCATACGTGCGGCGATTTCGACATACGGCTCACCCCACGAGGGTTTGAGCGGATTGCGCAGCTGCCACCAGTTCTGCGGCCGTTTCAGCGCACCGTCGCCGACACCAAACGTCTTTCCTTCGAACTGGTTGCCGGCCTCGATGACGCGCGGGTCGGTGGTGATATCGAGCTTGAATACCTTGGCTGAGGGTTGCGCCGTTTCCTGTGCACGTTCGAGCGGGGAGGCGACCAGGTGGGTGACGTCGTGGCCGGTCATCGATTCGGCGACGCGTTCGGCCATTTGCACCCCGAGGTCAGAGAGGTGATAGTCCGCAAGACGGCCGTAAAGGACGCCCTCGGGGTTGTGGACCTCGCCGTGCCGCATCAAGTGAACTATCGTCTTTTCGGTCATGGAGTTTTCGCCTTACTGATTCGGTAGAGGCTTGTCGGGAGTGGCACGGGCTGCCGCTTTGGCTGCCGCCGGAAGGGCTCCGGCAATGATGTTGAGTACCTGATCGTCGAATGCCGCCGAGACGAACCACGACTCGAAGGCACTTGGCGGGAGGTAGACGCCCGCGTCGAGCATCGCGTGAAAGAACGCACCATAGCGCCAGGCCTCCTGCGCCTGGGCTCCCGCGAAATCGGTGACCGTGTCCGTGACACCCCAGAAGACGCTGAAGAGATTGCCCGCACCCTGGACGACATGCGCGACGCCCTCGGCGGCCAGTGCCTCGCTCGCCATGGCGCCGATCCGGGCAGCCGTACGGTCGGGCTTCGCGTAGACGTCGGCGGTGGCCAGGCGAAGTGTGGCAAGACCGGCCGTCGTGGCGACGGGATTGCCCGAGAGAGTGCCCGCCTGATAAACGGGTCCGACCGGTGCGAGGTGGTCCATGATATCCGAGCGACCGCCAAAGGCCGCCGCGGGAAATCCGCCGCCCATGACTTTGCCGAAAGTCACCAGGTCCGGCTTCCAGCCTTCGACGGCTCCGTCAAGCCCCCAGTGGCCCGAACGGCTCACCCGGAAACCAGTCATCACTTCGTCGCTGATGAACAACGCGTTGTGTTTGCGGCAAATTTGCGCGAGGAAGGCGTTGAAGCCCGGAAGAGGAGGGACAGTACCCATGTTTCCAGCCGCGGCTTCGGTGATGAGGCAAGCGACCTGATCGCCATACTCGGCAAAAGCCGCTTCGACCGCGGCCCTGTCATTGTAGGGAAGCACCACGGTGGTGGCAGCGACTTCCTTGGGGACTCCGGGTGTGCCCGGCAGTCCGAGCGTGACAAGCCCCGACCCGGCTTCGGCGAGGAGCGCGTCGACATGGCCGTGATAGCAACCGGCGAATTTGATGATGAGGTCCCGACCGGTGAATCCGCGGGCGAGCCGAATCGCGGACATGGTGGCTTCGGTTCCCGACGACACGAGCCGGACCTGTTCGGCAGGAGCGCGGGCGACAATTTCCTCGGCGAGCAAAACTTCGGGCTCACTCGGCGTACCGAACGAGGTGCCTCGAGACACAGCGTCATTGACCGCCGCGATCACTTCGGGGTGAGCGTGGCCGAGAAGCAGTGGTCCCCAAGAGGAGACCAGGTCGACATAGCGATTTCCGTCGACGTCGGTGAGAAAGGCCCCGCTGCCGCTTGCCATGAATCGCGGGGTTCCGCCGACAGCGCGGAACGCCCGCACCGGAGAGTTCACCCCGCCGGGGGAGACGGCTTTGGCGCGCGCGAACAGCGCCTGAGACACCGGCACTGCAGAATCGTCATTGCTCACACTAATCATTGTCCCCGATACGAAAAACCTGCCGACCCGCGCCCAGTAGCCCCCGTAACAAAGTGCCTCACCGCTCGTTGGATATTTCTGAATTGGTAAGAGGAGTATTTCCGGGTTTCCCGGCCGCCCTCGTTGGTGGCCGGGAACATTCGTTTACACCTGCAACCAAGTTTTATCTAAAGGCGATGCATGTGCGGTCGCCCTGCAGTGGAGGGCAATTCATGGGAGTGCACAAGCTCACCCGGTGGCAGAAAGCCAGCGCGCTCGTACCGATGGCAATTCTCGTGGGTGCGTGGGGCGCGACACTGACCAGTACAGGACTGGCAAGTGCGGCAGACTCAGCCGGCGACCCGGGCGTGCCCGACGTTCCCACCACAGCGTTTGACCAACCGGCCAGTGTCCAGTCCGGCAACCCGTCCGGCATCGATGATCGAGCCGGTGCAGCGGATGCTTTGTCGACACTGTCGACCAACGGCATTCCAGCCGCCTCGGTCCTTGCATACCGTCGCGCCGAAACTCTTCTCGGCAAGGCCGATCCTGCCTGCAAGGTGCCTTGGACCCTTATCGCTGCCATCGGCCGCGTCGAATCCAACCACGGCCGCACCGGAGGCAACTCCGTCAACGCCGAGGGCGTCTCCACTCCCGGTATTTACGGCATCCCTCTCAACGGCGCCAACAGCACCGCCAGGGTCAACGACACCGACAACGGCTCGCTCGACAAGGATGCGGTCTTCGATCGCGCTGTCGGACCCATGCAATTCATCCCCGGCACCTGGAAGTCCGTGCGAGTCGACGCCGACGGCGACAAGAAAAAGAACCCTCAGGACATTGACGACGCGGCGACTGCTGCCGGCGTCTATCTTTGCGCCGGCGAAGGCGATCTGAGCACCAAGTCCGGCGCATCGGCTGCGGTGCTCCGCTACAACCACTCCAGTTCCTATGTGGACCTCGTCCTGGCGATCGCCGAAAGGTATGCGCAGGGCGACTTCACCCAGTCGCCCAACGGCTACATCTCGCCCTCGGTCCTGACGAGCAGGTCCTACGACCAGACGCTGACTCCCGCGGAACGCAGGAAGGCCCAGAAGGATGAGAACACGGCGAACGGCAAGCCCCCGTCCAAGTCCGACGCCGGTTCCTCCGGGGGCAGCGGTTCCTCGGGCGGAAGCACTGGAGGTACTGGAGATACAGGAACAGGTGGCAGCACTGGCGGCACGACCGTCGGCGGCATCGCCGGCGAATTGACCGGCGGGGGCACGACGACGCCCCCCAGCGATCCGGCCCCGCTCACTAATCTTGAGGCCCAAGCCCAGTGCGCATTGAAATATTCGCCCTTTTTGGCCAAGGCGAGCTACGACAACTGCGTCTACGACTTCACCCACTGAGTTAACGAAGGCGGGCAGCGACTTCGGTGGCCCAATAGGTCAGCACGATGTCGGCTCCGGCGCGGCGGATCGACAAGAGGATTTCGTCGATCGCACGCTCACGGTCGATCCAGCCGTTGGCGGCTGCTGCCTCAACCATCGCCAGTTCGCCTGACACGTTGTAGGCCGCCACCGGAACGTTCACCGTGGCACGGACGTCGGCAATAAGGTCGAGGTATGACAGCGCCGGTTTGACCATGACGATGTCGGCGCCCTCCTCGATGTCGAGAAGAACCTCGCGGATCGCCTCCCGCGCATTGGCCGGGTCCTGCTGATACGTCTTGCGATCGCCCTGGAGCGAGGAGTCGACGGCTTCGCGGAACGGTCCGTAGAAGGCAGAAGAATACTTCGCTGCGTAGGCCAAGATTCCCGTGGAGGCCCAGCCAGCCGAATCGAGAGCCGAGCGTATGAACGCAACCTGCCCGTCCATCATGCCGCTGGGTGCGACCATGTGCGCACCGGCTTCGGCCTGGGCGACACCCATGCGGCCGTAGATCTCAAGGGTCGCGTCATTGTCGATGCGGCCGCGCTCATCGAGGACTCCGCAGTGGCCGTGGTCGGTGAATTCGTCGAGGCACAGGTCTGACATGACCACAAGGTCGTCGCCGACCTCGGCCCGGGCGTCCGCGAGAGCCAGGTTGAGTATGCCCTGCGGATCGAGAGCACCGGAGCCGGTTGCGTCTTTGTGTTCGGGAACGCCAAACAGCATGACTCCGCCAAGGCCGAGGACAGCGGCTTCGGCATAGGCCCTGCGAGCGCTTTCGCGGGTGTGTTGGACGACGCCGGGCATACTCGAGATCGGACGGGGTTCACTGAGGCCTTCGGCAATGAACATCGGCAACACGAGCTGCGACGGCCGAACGTGAGTCTCCGCAACCAACCGCCGCACCGCCTGCGTAGAACGCAGACGGCGAGGACGGTCAGCCGGAAATGTCATGACTGACGCTCACTCATGCCGACGCGCCCTTGAAGAAGTAACGGTAAGGACGCATCGACATGAGGCCCTTGATGGTCGCTCGCTGACGCTCGCTCATGAGTCAGGTTGCCTTCCGTGCGCGCGACGACGGACGACGCTGCGACGGCTTGGTCACCGGCTCCCCGGCTTCGATGAACGCGAGACGACGCGTTGCACCGAAAGCGGCGAGGGCATCGGAAAGCACATCGACAGAAGGCGTTTCGGCCATCACATCGACACGCAAACCGTGCTCTTCGGCGGTCTTGGCAGTGGCCGGACCGATACATGCGATGATCGTCGACGCGTGCGGCTTGCCGGCAATACCGACAAGATTGCGAACTGTCGACGATGACGTGAACATCACGGCGTCGAACTTGCCCGTCTTGATTGCCTCGCGCGTAGGCGCCGGCGGTGGCGCGGCCCGTACGGTCCGGTAGGCAGTGACGTCGTCGACTTCCCAGCCGAGATCAATCAGGCCCGCGACAAGAGTCTCTGTCGCAATGTCCGCACGAGGCAGGAACACGCGGTT
>JACMOZ010000161.1 GCA_014377785.1 Aeromicrobium sp. | reverse complement strand
CGGTCCCTGCAGCGGCCGCTGCTTCTCTCGCAGGTCGTACTCGCCCTTGTGGTCCAGCATCTGGTGTTGACGAGATGGTGAACCCACACGGATCCTCATCGCCCGCAACGTCATCCTGAACGGGGCCCATAGGCTCCGTTCAGGATGACGTCCCGTGGTTTACGCGTCCCAGCGAATGCGCTCAGGTGGCGAGGAGGTAGCGCACGGCAAGTCTCGCGGCGTCGCCGATGGCACGGTCGGCGCGAGGCAGTCTTCCATCGGGTCGGGCTGGAAGGGTGAAGACCGCGACAGCGATCGGGGGGCGATCGGGAAGCTCGACCATCGCCACTTCGTGTCGCAAGGCACCAAGGGTTCCCGTCTTTCCCGCAATGCGTACACCGTCATAGGCAAAGCCGGATGCGATTCGGTGCGTCCATACCTGGCCGTTCAAAAGGTCTTGAGCGAAGAGACTTTGCGCGGCCGACAGCGCTCGCCCATTCCAGAGTTCGGCCATGAGATGAGTCATGTCCGAGGGCGTCGTGGAACTGCTGAGCACCGGGTCGTATGCCGACGGGTCAATCGGCCGGTCAAGATCGGCCAGGATCTCAAACGCCTCGGCTATTGTCCGGGCGCCGGTGTCGTCGGTGAGGCCACGCAATGAGTCGGCTGATCCGCCGATGATCCTCGTCTGTCTCATGCCGAGTCGCGCGAGGGTTTGATTGGTGCGCTCGACTCCGACGAGTCCCAATATCGCGTCGCCCGCTGCGTTGTCCGAGACTGCAATCATGAGGCGGGCAATATCACGCCAGGACATGACAACGTCATCAGATAATGTCGAGATTCCGGTCGGGCCCGCGGTGCGTTGCATCGAGGTGAGGCGCACCTGTTCGCGGGGGTCGACGAGGCGAGCGTCGACCATTTCACAAAACGCAATGAGCAAGGGGAGCTTGTAGAGGGACGCGGTCGGCACGCTCACGTCGGCGTCCACGTCCACAACGCGATTCCCGTCAAGTGTGCGTGCGTGCATCCAGCCTTGGACCCCGGCTCCGGCGAGGACAGTACGGATGTCGTCGTGGATCGACACTCCGTTCATCGCCGGGCCCCTTGATCAAAATCACGCAACGCGTCGTCAACTGCCGCCAGTACTATCGTCCGCGGTCGCTGCGACTCAGGGAGGGCACAAATAGTCCGTAGTCGAAGCGGCAGCGGATCGCCTTCAATAGATCGCCGAACCACTCCGACGGCTTCCAACGTGTCGTCTATGGTGAGTCCGATCGCCTGTCCGCTTGCGGCGAGGGCCAGGGCCCCCCGACCGTCGGCCGCCGATATCGTCCGGCTCGAGATCCCGCAGCGCTCAAAGGCGTCGACCGTGAGATCGAAGGCAGACGGTTGATGTGCGCGCGGCGGAATCGCCCACGCCAATCCGCTGAGGTCACGCAACCGCAAGACATCAAGGTCAGCCGCCGGATGCGCTTGGGGGACAAGCGCGTAGGTCGACATCCGGTTCACGGGTCCTGCGTGGACCTTCGTGAGCAAGGACGGGTGCACAACCACTGCGACGTCGAGTTGTCCGCGGGTGATCCGTTCGATCAGTGTTGCCGACGAAGCAGTGCATAGATCCACCCTTTCGCCTTCTCCGCTGGCCGCTACGGCTGCAACGATCGAGGCGCCGAGTCGTGCACTCATCTGCGGGACAACGCCGACGCGAACGCGGACTGTTGACGTTTCATAGCCTCGTGCGCGCTCGTCGAGGCGGTCGGCGGTGCTGAGCAGATCGCGCGCATGGGGAAGCAGTTCGTGCCCTGCCGCAGTGAGCGATACTGCACGGGCCGAGCGTTCAAAAAGACGAACATTCCACGCTTCTTCCAGCCTGCGTATTCCCTGCGAGAGCGGCGGCTGAGACAGTCCCAGTCTTCTGGCTGCATTTCCGAAGTGGAGCTCGTCGGCGACGGCGACAAAGAATTGAGCGTGCCGAATCATGTCCATGCGGGCCTCACCTGCTTTGATAGTTATTTGGTATCGCTTGGGCCAAAATACGCTCATTGACTCGGCAAATGCGTGCTGGTTTACTTCGTGACATCCCCCGGTTGCAAGTGCTCGCCTAATATTGCCACGCAGTCTTCGACACACCGGCCGATTCAGGAAAGGAATCGAAGATGGCCCAAAGCACAGCATCAGGCAAGTCGAGCCAAGGAACGTGGAGTCCATTTTTCCGATCCAGAGGTTCCCTGGTCGCGATGGTGGCCGTTGCCACCCTTGCGTCGAGCGTGATCAGTGGATGTGGCTTCGGCCGGGCAGATCCCGGCGATGCGGCGCGTTCCCTTGCCGACGGCATCGAAGCGGGTGATGTCTCGGGCGTTCCCATGCTGAGCGGAGGCAAAGCGGCGCAAAAGGACTTTTCCCGGATCATCGACGGTTTGGGCGATGAGCACCCGGCCGTGACCGTGGGCGATGTCATCGAAGACGGCGACAAAGCCACGGCTGTGCTCTCAACCAGCTGGAAATTCGACCAGACTGTGTGGGCCTACAAAACGCGCGCTCACCTGACACATGACGGCGACCGTTGGGAGGTCGACTGGACACCGGCCCTCGTTGCGCCAAAACTCGGTCAGGACGAACGATTGAGCCTGCGCAGCACGTCGGCCTCACGCGCAGACATACTCGGCGCGGCCGACGCGCCCTTGGTCACCGAACGCGAGGTGGTCCGGGTGGGAATAGACAAGACAAAGACCAAACCCGATCAGACCGACGGCTCGGCCGAATCCCTTGCACGCCTGCTCGACATCAACGTCGCCAATTATCAAAAGCGAGTCAAGGCTGCCGGCCCGCAGGCCTTCGTCGAAGCACTCGTGCTCCGGGCCGGACCCAGTTATCCGATCGACGATGCCCAGATCACCGCCATCCCCGGAGCCGTAAAGATTCGCGATGAACTGCCGCTGGCACCCACACGCGAATTCGCCCAACCCCTCCTCGGAACTGTTGGCGAAGCCACAGCCGAAATAATCAAAGACTCCAGAGGGAAAATCCGCGCCGGCGACATGGTCGGGCTCTCCGGCCTTCAGAAACGCTACGACGACCAACTTCGCGGGCTGCCCCGGCTGGAGGTGACAGCCATCTCAAGCAAAGCCGGCGCCAAGCAACGAATTCTGTTCACGAGCGAATCGCGCGCGGGCAAAGCGCTTCGCACCACGATCGACCCCACACTCCAGCGCGCCGCCGACGACATCCTCACCTCGGTCAAGCCGGCCAGTGCGATCGTCGCGATCCGACCCTCCACGGGTGATGTCCTGGCCCTGGCAAGCGGACCCGGCGGCAAGGGGTACGCGACGGCGTCCCTCGGCCGCTATGCACCTGGCTCCTCGTTCAAAGTGGTGACAGCCTTGACATTCTTACGGTCCGGGCTCACCCAGAAAAGCATTGTTCCGTGCACAAAATCGCTGACCGTCGACGGAAGGCAGTTCGAGAACTACGACGCCTATCCGGCCAGCCGACTTGGAAACATTCCCCTGCGCTCCGCCATCGCGAACTCCTGCAACACGGCCATGATCGCGAAGCGCGCATTGGCGCCACAGCCCAAGCTCGCCGACGCTGCCGCCGCCCTGGGCCTCGGTCAGGATTTCGACCTTGGTCTGCCTGCCTTCCTGGGTTCGGTTCCGACAAAGGCGAGCGGTACCGCGCACGCAGCGTCGATGATCGGTCAAGGCCGCATTGAAGCCTCGCCGCTTTCCATGGCCACCGTCGCTGCCTCGATCGCGCACGGTCAGCGAGTCACTCCCAAACTGCTGCCCGACTACCCTTCCAAGCCAATGCCGAACGTTTCCGCCAAACTGACCAACGGTGAGGCGGAACAACTTAGCGCGATGATTCGCGCAGTCGTCACCGAAGGCAGCGGTGGATTCCTTGCAGACATCCCCGGGGGCCCCGTATCTGCCAAGACAGGAACGGCCGAGTACGGCACCGACAACCCACCGCGAACACACGCGTGGATGATCGCCACTCAAGGTGATCTCGCCGTCGCGGTCTTCGTCGAGGATGGAGCGTCGGGATCCGGGACTGCCGGACCGCTACTCGAATCTTTCCTCAGGAGTATCCAATGAGTGTTGAGCAAACGGCACCTCCACAGAATCGTGACAACGGACTTGACCACCCGAAACGGACCGCGCGGCAACTCCCCGCGTTGGCCCTGACACCGATAGCGGGTGTGGTGTGGTGGCTTGTCGGCTTTCTTCCGTGGATCGCAGGCGGTATGGGCGGTCCAGTCGACAGCTTGTATTCAGGACAAAAGGTCGTGCATCTTGCCGTACCGCTGTTCGCCGGAAGCCTTTCGCTTCTCGCGGTCGGTGCGGGTTTCGGCGGAATCGTCGCCGGGCTTTTGGCCCGCGCCGCCAAGGGTCGACTACGGGTACGTGCCGCGGCGGTCACTGCCGGCGTTGCCGTGGCGGTCGTACTCACGCTCATCCAATCGCGGCGCACAATCGAGGCCGGCAGAACTGATTTATTTGCAGCCGACTCCCGTGTCCTCGACGGACTCTGCCTCCTCGTCGTTGTCGCCGCCGCCGCCGGTGTGGCACTCGGACTCCTCGGCAACAGCGGAACGCTGGGTCTCGGAGTCGCTGCCGGCGCAGTGGCGGGATTGGCCCCGGTGTGGTTGATCAGCCTGTTCAATGGCGCGGTTGGTGCCGATCAAGGACTGTTCCGGCTGCTCGCCGAGACCAGCCAATGGACCGGCGCTGCCCTGCTCGCGCTGGCGCTCTTCACCATTGGCCACCGTCCCGCGTCACGCGTCTTGGCGTGGCCTCCGGTTGTCGTCTTCGTTTGGCTGGTCGGCCCTACCGTGACAGCGTTGACCTACCTGGAGCAGCTTCTTCGCTCCGGGGCCGGTCTGCCGGCAAGCCTGCCCGAGCATTTGTCCGCAGCTATCCAGGTGTGGGCGGAGGCGAGCTCCCCGGCGGCAAGGCCATTGATCCCGTGGGTGTCCGCAGTGATCGGCGCAGTTGCCCTGTCAGCCTGGAAGGGACGCAAACGTTCGGCGGTGCAAAAATAGGATGGGTAGCTGCCCCAACGCGTATGCGAAGCGAGAACCGAAATGGCCCTTTGGATTTGTCAGGCTTGTGGCGTCGAGTACCCCGAAACCACCGAGCCGCCGGCTGAATGCCCGATCTGCTTGGACGAACGGCAGTACGTCCCTGTCTCCGGCCAGGCGTGGACGTCGCTCGAAAAGCTGAGTGCCGACGGTTATGCGGTGGAAGCCCGGAAAGTCGAAACCGGGCTATTCGCCATCACCAACTCTCCCAAAGTCGGAATCGGCCAGCAGTCGCTGCTCGTGCAGACGCCCGAAGGCAACCTCCTGTGGGATCCCACCGGGTTCGTCGACGAGACGGGCGCACAACTGGTTCGCGAGCTCGGCGGCGCCGCAGCCATCGTGGCCAGCCACCCGCACATGTTCGGCGCCCAGGTGTCCTGGTCGAAGGCCCTCGGCGGCGCCCCGGTTCTGGTGGCCGAGGCCGACTTGGGCTGGATCCAGCGCGATGATCGGGCCATTCGTTCCTGGTCGGGAGATCTGGAAATCCTCCCCGGCGTCACCCTGAGCACCGTCGGCGGGCACTTCCCCGGCAGTGCAATTGCTCATTGGGCGGCCGGAGCGAACGGCCAGGGAGTCCTCCTCGCAGGGGACACCATCGGCCCCGCACCTGACGGCAAATGGGTGTCCTTCATGCGCAGCTTCCCCAACAAAATCCCGCTGTCCGCTGCCGTCGTCGACCGAGTCGCGAACGCTTCCACCCGGCGACCCTTCGATCGCTTGTATGGCAATTTCGGCGGCACCATCGACACCCACGCGAGCGTCGTGGTCAGGCGTTCGGCCGACCGACACATGGCATGGGTGCGCGGAGACTTCGACCATTTGACCTGACTGCCCGGTTTCGGTGGACGCTGAATCGAGCAGTCTCCGCTCGGCACAACGCGACTCCTGACGTCACAGGCTTTTCGTACGGAGCCGCAACGCGTTCCCGATCACGCTGACCGATGAGAGAGCCATTGCCGCGGCGGCGATTATCGGCGAGAGCAACAACCCAAAGAATGGATAGAGGATTCCGGCGGCGACTGGGATTCCCGCAGCGTTGTAGATGAATGCGAAGACCAGATTTTGTCTGATGTTGGACATGGTGGCTGCGGAAAGTTTCCTCGCCCGGACGATGCCGGTCAGGTCGCCCTTGAGCAGGGTGACGCCGGCGCTTTCGATGGCGACGTCGGTTCCTGTTCCCATGGCGATGCCGACGTCGGCGGACGCCAGGGCGGGTGCGTCGTTGACTCCGTCGCCGGCCATCGCGACGATCCGGCCTTCAGCGCGAAGCCTTTGAACGACTGCGCTCTTCTGGTCCGGGAGGACGTCGGCCTCGATTTCGTCGATGCCGAGGCGGCGACCGACTGCCTCAGCCGTCGTACGATTGTCGCCGGTGAGCATGACCAGCTGGATGCCTGCTTCCCGCAAGGCAGCCAACGCCGCAGGGGTGGACTCCTTCACCGGGTCCGCGATCGCAAAGATCGCCGCAAGTCGGCCGCTCACTCCGACAAAAATAACTGTGGCACCGTCTTGTCGGAGTTCGTCGGCTTGACCGGCCAAAGGACTTACGTCGATATCTTCGGTGCCGAGGAAAGCCGCACTCCCGAGCGCCACACGTTTGCCGTCGACAGTGCCGACCACACCCTTTCCGACGGGCGAATCGAAGTCCGCCACATCCGGGACCCGCAGCCCCTCCTTGTCGGCCGCCTCGACGATAGCCAGGGCCAGCGAGTGTTCAGAGGCCCGCTCAACGGCTGCGGCAAGGCAGAGAGTTTCGTTCTGGTCGAATCCATCGGTGGTGACGATCTGCGTGACCGATGGGCGGCCCTGGGTAAGCGTTCCGGTCTTATCGACAACGAGCGTGTCGACTTTCTCCAATCGCTCAAGCGCTTCAGCGTTCTTGATGAGCACGCCCAGCCCAGCGCCGCGACCCACACCAACCATGATCGACATCGGGGTGGCAAGGCCGAGCGCACACGGGCAGGCAATGATGAGCACCGAAACAGCGACGACGAGAGCGTGAGCGAGCCTGGGGTCGGGGCCGACGAGCGCCCAGATGATGAAAGCAATGATGGCGATACTGATGACAGCCGGGACGAACAGCGAAGCGACCCGGTCGGCCAGACCCTGAATTGGAGCCCGCGAACGCTGGGCTTCAGCAACCATCGCCACGATCCTCGCCAACATGGTTTCGCGGCCGATCTTTTCAGCCCGGATGACCAGGCTGCCCGTCTGGTTCACGGTGCCGCCGACCACCATGTCGCCGGTTGCCTTGGTCACTGGCATGGATTCGCCTGTCACCAGGGACTCATCAACTGAGGAACGTCCGTCTTCGACCTCGCCGTCGACCGGAATCTTCTCCCCGGGTCGTACGCGGATCCGGTCACCGATCTGCACCTCGTCCAGCGATACCTCGTCCTCCTGGCCGTCGACACCTATCCTGCGCGCTGTCTTGGGTGTCAGGTCGAGTAGCGCCTTGATCGCGCCCGAGGTCTGCTCGCGGGCTCGTAACTCCAGCACCTGGCCGAGCAGCACGAGCACGGTGATCACTGCTGCGGCTTCGAAATAGACGTCGACGGTGCCATCCATCGAGGTGAAGGCGGCCGGGAAGATGCCCGGCACCAACGTGGCCACCACGCTGTAGAGCCAGGCCACGCCGGTCCCCATCGCGATCAGCGTGAACATATTGAGTTTCATCGTTCGCAGCGAGGTCCAGCCCCGGACGAAGAACGGCCACCCGGCCCACAGCACCACTGGCGTCGCCAACACCAGCTGGGTCCAGATTGCAGTTTTCGCAGGGATGACGTCATGAAGCGCCGGAAACAGGTGGCCGCCCATTTCGAGCACGAGGACAGGCAGCGTGAGGGCAAGACCTATCCAGAATCGGCGGCTCATGTAGGCGAGCTCAGGGTTGGGGCCGGTGTTGGCGGCAACAATCGAGGGTTCTAGCGCCATTCCGCAAATCGGACAGGAGCCCGGTCCTGACTGGCGGATCTCGGGATGCATCGGGCAGGTGTACTCGATGGCTTCACTCTCGGCTGTCGTTATTTCAGGGCCAGCCTGCTGATGCTTTGTCATGGTATTTCCTCAGCGTTGTAGGTCTGCTCCGGCGGCATCGACGACGCAACGGTTCAGGTGTTCATCGTATAACACTATACCCCCCTAGGGTATATGTCTTTCTTTGACGCCCGACGGCGACCGTTAAAAGCGCCGAGCCCCAGAGCCCATGGCCAGATCGAGGTTGCCGGCCCTGCGGCCTTTCCGATTTCTACGGGTAAGTAACACTTTGGCCGCGAATTCGTTGATCAGTGACACATCCCTGGGAGGTCACTGTGTCCGCTACCCGTCTGCGTTCCTGCGCCGTTCTTACTGCTCTCGGCACGTTCGCTGCCCTTGGCGCCGTTTGCGGTGGGTTGCCCGCCGTCGCCGCGCCCGCATACACGGTGCAATCCCTCCACTTCAAAGTCCATGTCGGAGCCGACAAAAACAAGACATGCGACATTGTCGGTGACCTCTACAAACCGGCAGCGGCTTCGTCCGCGCACCGGGTCCCGTCAATCCTGACGACGAACGGCTTCGGTGGATCGGCAACCGATCAAACACCATTCGCACAGAAGTACGCCACCCTCGGTTACGCCGTGTTGTCCTATTCCGGTCTGGGGTTCGGCGGCTCCGGTTGCAAGATCACCCTCGACGACCCCGACTTCGACGGTCAGGCGGGAAGCCAGCTCGTCAGCTTTCTCGGCGGCTCCGGCGGAATAGGCTTCACCGCCGCCGCGCACACCACGGCGGCGACACCGGTCGATTTCGTCGTACGCGACAGCAAAGACCACAATGGCGCCAAGCGCACGAATGACCCGCGGGTCGGCATGTGGGGCGGCTCGTACGGAGGCCAAATCCAGTTCGCCGTCGCCAGTGTTGACGCCCGGATGGATGCCCTGAACCCGCAGATCACCTGGAATGACTTGTCGTATTCCCTCGGGCCCAACAACACCGGTCAGACCAGTGGCGTCTCCTCCGCCGTGCCCGGTGCGACAAAGCTCACCTGGGCGGCAGCGTTCTCGGCGATCGGGATCTTCAACGGCGTGCAATACGCGCAGAACGACCCGCAGCGGCTCATCGGCTGCCCCAACTTCGCCGACTTCGTCTGCCCGGCACTCGTCGCGGGCGGGACAACGGGATACCTGCAGCCCGGTGATGTGGCGGCGCTTCGCCACGCCTCGGTCTCGAGTTATATGTCCCGGATCAAGATCCCGGTCCTTCTCGACCAGGGCGAGGTCGACACGTTGTTCAACCTGAACGAATCGGTGGCGACCTACCGCTCCCTCAAGAGCCAGGGCACTCCGGTCAAACTCATGTGGCGCTACAACGGGCATTCCGGCGGCACCCCTTCGGTCACCGGGGCGGCCTATGAAGCCGACCGGATCCAGGCGTGGTTTGACCACTACCTGAAAGGCACCTCTGCGAGCACCGGACCCGAGTTCGCCTACTACCAGGACTGGGACGGGCAAGTCGGCACCGCAAGTAGCTACACGCCGGGTCTGGCCACAAAGTTCTACCTTTCGGGCCAGAATCTCGTCGTCTCAACCGACGACGTCCAGCCGGGAGGCCAGTCATTTGTCACCGCCGCCGCGGGTGCGCCGACCTCAGTCGGCTCGCTGGACGCCGTCGGCGGCCGGGTCGATGCGCCGCAGCCGAATCCGGATGTGAACCTGCCTGGCACCTACGCCTCGTGGAGTGGCGCACCACTGGCGAAGGCGACGACAGTCGTCGGCTCACCAGAACTCGACCTCACGTTGTCCGCGCCTGCCGCAGCCCTCACCCAGGCGTCCGGACCTGGCGGCCAGCTCGTGGTGTTCGCCGAGATTTATGACGTCGATGCAGCAGGCACGGCGACCCCGATCAACGGCCTCGTCGCCCCGGTCCGGGTTCCGGATGTGAACAAGCCGATTCATGTCACGCTTCCCGCCTTCGCACACCGTTTCGCGGTGGGTCACCGGATCGCCGTCTACCTCGCCGGCGGCGACACCAACTACCGCGCTGGGCTGACGCCGACCCCCGTAACAATCACCACCGGCTCAATTGCCCAACGGCTCACGCTGCCCGTCATCCGCTGAATGCGGCTCAGCGCCGGCGCAGCGGATCGGTCGCGAGGGCAGTAATACCCTCGGCGGGGCCGATCGCTGCGGTGAACCCAAGTCCCTCCACGGCTGCTCGCGGCGACGCGACGATGTGTCGCACGTCGAAGGCGCGGTAGTCGCCCGTCACGATCGGCGCCGGACCGCCGGCTGCCTTCGCGAGCTGTTCGGCCATAGCGCCGATTGTGAACGGCTGCCCCGAGGCGACGTTGTATGCCGTCACCGAGGCGGGATGTTCGGCAACGCGTTCGATCGCCGCCACGTTGGCCCGGGCGATGTCGGTGACGTGGACGAAGTCGCGCGTCTGATTGCCGTCCTCGAATACCCGGGGCGCTTCTCCGCGGGCGAGCGCAGACCTAAAAATGGCCGCTACGCCGGCATATGGCGTGTCCGCCGGCATCCCCGGCCCATAGGCATTGTGATAGCGCAAGGCGATCGCGTGGGCCGATTCGAGAGTGCACCACGAGCCCGCATAGTGCTCCTGGGCGACCTTCGAGGCGGCATAACTCGTGCGCGGATTGAACGGCGCGTCTTCGGCGATCTCTTGCCAGGCGATCGGGTTGTCACACACCGAGCAGCGCGGATCGAAGAGGCCGGCATCGAGATCGGTGCGTTTGCGCACAGCCGGAGCCACGATCCCGTGCTCCGCGCAGCGATATCGACCGTCGCCATAGACCACCATCGACGAGGCAAGAACAAGATTCTTTACCCCGCTGCGCGCCATTGCGGCCAGCAACACGGCCGTGCCGTAGTCGTTGTGTGTCGCGTAGTCCGGGAAGTCCTGGGCGTCCACGCCGTTTCCGACGACGGCGGCTTGGTGGCATACGACGTCGATGCCCTTGAGCAGCCGGTCCAGATCGGCCGTACGGATGTCGGCGACGGCAAGTCCGTCCGGCACTGGGGCGTTTTCGCCGTGCGCCTGGACCAACAAGGCATCAACACCGACAACCTCGTGGCCAGACTCGGCGAGCGCCGATGCGATGTGCAGCCCGATGAATCCGGCCGCACCGGTCAGGAGGACTTTCATCGTCGCCCACTCACGGCAGGTCGATCGGGAGTTTCAGGCCGTCGAGGGCATGAGTGCACGAGCAGTCGGGGTCGTTGCCGACAGTTCTTGCGACCGTACGAAGCAACCCGCGCAGCCGGTCGGTGTAACGGGAAAACACCTCGAGGACTTCGGCGTGGCTGACGGCGCTGGCCTCATCGACGCCAGCATCGAGGTCGGTGACGAGGGCGACGGTGGCATAGCAAAGGGCGAGTTCGCGGGCGAGGACCGCTTCGGGATGGCCTGTCATACCGATGATCGACCAGCCCTGATCGGAGTACCAGCGAGATTCGGCGCGGGTCGAGAACCGCGGACCGTCAATGACGACCATCGTGCCGCCGTCTTGCGGCTCTTCATCAGCAAGTCCCTCGAGAAGAGCGCCTCTCAACCGGCCGCAATAGGGATCGGCGAACGACACGTGAACGGCACCGTCGTCATAAAACGTCTGGATGCGATCGGTCGTGCGGTCGAAGATCTGGTCAGGGACGACGAACGATCCGGGGCCGCGTTCGGGCCTAAGACCCCCCACCGCGCAGGGAGCCAGGATCTGGCGGACACCGAGACTGCGGAGCGCCCAGAGATTGGCGCGATAGTTGACCTTGTGCGCCGGGAACTCGTGGTGGACTCCATGGCGGGGCAGGAAGGCCACACGCCGGGTACCGACCGTGCCGACGGCGATCGGTGCCGAGGGATTGCCGTAAGGCGTCTCGACGACATAGTGCTCAGGGTCGTCCAGAAAGGTATAGAAGCCCGTTCCACCAATGACGGCGAGGTCGGGCGCAGGTGTTGAGGTCATGCAAGGAGTCTCCCAGCCGAAGGCCGAACGGCAACCTCGCCGCCCGGAACCACGTTTGCCTCATGTGGATTTGCGTCGGCTCGTTCGCGTCAGTGGGGCTTTCGGACGTGGACACGCTCGATCATGCCCATGGTCCGCCGCTCGCCCTCCTCGGCCGTGACGCCGAGCTTGCGCAGCATGGCGGCGGGTCGCCGGGTGTAGTGCTCGCCCTGCAGGGGGACGCTGAACAGGTCGACTGCGTGCTGAAGCGCGCGCAGTGGCCAGAAGGACGAGCCGATGTGGTCGGCCAGCAGCAGGCTTCCGCCAGGCCGCAGGACGCGGAGCGCCTCGGTGAGAGCAACGCGTACGTCGGGGATACAGCACAGGGAAAAGGTGCTGACGACGGTGTCGAACGACTCCGCGGCGAACGGCAGGGCAGCAGCGTCGGCGTGGTGGAGCGTCGCCGCCCGGTGGACCCGGTCGGCCTCGCTGCGCGCGACGTGGAGCATGGCGGGGCTCCAATCGATGCCGGTCAGTTGGACATCGCGGGGGTAGTGCGAAAGGTTCGCGCCGGTCCCGATGCCAACTTCCAAGGTGGCGCCGCGGGCCTGACCGCAGACCCAGTCTCGACTGTCGGCGAAAAATCGGCGCTCTACCCCGGCCATCCTCCTGTCATAGGTCGGCGCTTGTCTGTCCCAGTAGCCGGCGAGTGTTCCGTGCGACCGGGTCATAGTGCTGAGACTTTCGGGGTGACGGCGCCGTGGGACGGGGAGTCGCCGAGGATCTCGGTGAGGGCGGACTTGACGTCCTTGAGCCGGCCAGGCCCGACGCGGACGCCCCAGCGGGCCTCCATGTCGGCGAAGAAACTGGTGGCGATCTCGGCGGCACGGGTCCCGCGATCGGCATAGACGACCACGCGGCCGCGGCCGTCGGTCGGGTCGGGGATGCGTCGGACGTAGCCGTGTTGTTCCAGGTAGCCCACGAGTTCGCCCATTGCCTGCGGGGTCATCCCCGCTCGACGGGCGAGCGTGGTGGGTCGGGTGCCGTCGCAATCCATGAACAGGAACACGTTCAGGCAGTGGGTGGGCCGCAAGTCCGCGTGGCCGGTCTCGACGAGGTGCTGGTGCAGGTCGTCCATGAGTTGGCTGAACGCCTGGCCGATCATCTGCGGCAGGAATGGCTGCCTCGGTATGGATGCTCCGGACACTTTATAAAGACACCTTCTAAGGTTGCTTGAGCACTTTGACCGTAGCAGAGAAGAGGAGCAGTGAGCCAGAACCAGTTGTCGACGACTACAGGGCACCACCCCGGCGCGTCCCGCTTCGTGCGCGTCGTATCCGATGGCACGATCCTGGCGTTAACCCTTCGGAGGAACCGTCACGATGGTTGAGGCACACCTTCCGGAGATTTTCTCGTTGAGTGCGGCGAGCTCGGTCGTGTCCACCGTGAGGTCCCACCGATACTTCATCAGCACCCAATCTGTCACATAGCGGCACTCCACATTGGCCAATGGCGGCACCCACGTCGACGGATCCTGGTTGCTCTTGCTCTGATTTACGTTGTCGGTTACGGCCTCGAGCCCGGTGTCAAGACCGAGGTCGTTCGCGAACGAGCGGCGTCGGTCAGGAGTCCACGACGCGGCACCTGATTTCCACGCCTCGCTGAGCGGGACGAAATGGTCGATGTCCACATCAGAAGGGTTCGTCCATGTGGCGCCGTCATACCACGAATACCATTTGCCGCTGACGACCGTGCAGCCCGAGCCCTTTACGACGGGGGCCAGGGACTCTTCGATCAAGACTTCCTGGCGGGTGTCACATCCATCGCCGTCGGCGTCGATCCAATGCACGAACAACGCACGATCGTACGGTTGGGTGCTGGGCGAGGCAGTTTGAAGCTCGCCGAGAAGTTGCGAGATTTCGACTTCTCCCGTGGGTGCTGCGGCCTCGACCGGCGCCGCCAAAGAGATGAGTGTGAGGGCAATGGCGGAGACGATTTTAATCGCGAGTGAAGATCGCATGGGTTCCAATCGGTGCATTCGGGTTGAGCGGGATTCGTGCGTGGAGGTTAAGACCTGACAGTTTTGGCGCAGCACGCCCCATCTAGCGAGTCGCCAATAGCTCAGCTGCCGTTCCTTTGGGACTGTACGGACAGGTGGGACGAGGCGGCAGGGCCTTCAGCTGAACAAATGCGCAACAGGAACAGTTTTCTCAGTGTTTGCTTCCCCACTTCGGCGACGCGATTTTGAGATCGGTATGAACTTTCCGACGCTCACTCATCCGGCAGCCTGCGTGTGGCTCGCGGCCAGCTTCTGCGCCTCCTGCTTGAGCGTCTCGACCACCAACTGGACGGAAGGCCGTTCGGCACGGTCTGGCCGCATCAACGCCGAAATGTCCCGGCGGGTACGGACTCCGGCCAGCGGTCGGGTGATGAGGCCGTTCCCCCGGTCGCGGGTCGTGTAACGCGGAAGGATCGCAATGCCCTGACCCCCGGCGACCATACTTTCGACGATGCCGTTGTCCATGAATCGCTGTGCGACGATAGCCGGTACGCCGTTTACGGCCTCGATCTCCTGCAGGATGCGGTCATAGGGGAAATCGGCCGGTGCACCGATCCAGATCTCACCGGCGAGGTCCTTCGGAGTGAGTTTGGTTTTTTTGGCCAGCCGATGACTCTCCGGCAGTGCCACGTCCAGCGGCTCACTCATCAACGGGACGACCAACAGCCCGCGGTCCCGCCAAGAAGGGGAGTTGACCGGCGAATCGGCGAGGACGATGTCGAAATCGGGAGTGAGATCGGCAAAGTCGGGGAGCAACGGGTCCTGGTCAGTGCAGACCAGCCTGAGGCCCGGAACATCGACAAGTCGTGCGAGCACTTGGGGCAGCAGCATCTCACCACCGGTCGGAAAAGTGGTCAGTGTGACTTCGCCCGCTGGCTGTTTCATAAAGTCATGCCAACGAGACTCGGCACGTTCGACGGCAATCGCGATTTCCGTTGCCGTCTGGACCAGCGCACGGCCCGCAACGGTGAGCGCGATGCCACGTCCCGCGGGCTCGGTGAGGGGCGTTCCCGCCTCTTGTTCCAGCACTTTCAGCTGCTGCGAGACCGCCGACGGTGTGACTCCTGTCGCATCGGCGACAGCACCCACAGTGCCCCGTTCTGACAATTCCCGCAGCAACTCAAGCCTTTTGATGTCCATGAAGTAACCCTACACGTTACATACAGAAAAGTTAGATTGTGCTTGATGGTTGACGAGACCACAATTGAGTTAATCAACCAACGAACAGGAGAACCTCCATGATCACCTTCATCGTCGCTTTTGGACTCATCGCCGCTATCGGCGGAGCAAGTTCGATTCGCACCGTGGCCAAGGACGGCTTCGGCCGTGTTCCCACACGCATCATCTGAAAATCGATCAATTCAAACCCCCTCGAGACTCTCGTGGGGGTTTCTTTTTTGTCGCCGATAGCCTCGGCCTGAAACTCATCGATTCACGGCTCGGCCCGCCGCTCGAGACCGAACTTGCCGCTTGGTTCGCGCTCCTGACCACCAACGCATGCGGGTGTGTGGCATGCCTAACACGGTGAAATCGGCCAAACAACTTGTCATCGTTCGGACGAAAGTGGATACTTAAGTTACTTGCCAGTAGCATGCGATCTTTCTCAGCGCATAATCAATCCGCGAATGAATGGGCAGCCATGAGCCATTACAAATCAAATCTCCGCGACACCGAGTTCAACCTTTTCGAGCTTTTCGGTCGCGGCGACGTTCTGGGCACGGGCATCTTCGAAGACCTCGATGTCGACACCGCCAAGAGTATCCTCGCCGAGATCGATCGTCTCTCGCGCGAAGACCTTGCCGTGTCGTTCGACGACGGCGACCGCAATCCGCCCGTCTATGACCCGGCGGCGAAGACCGTCACCATGAACCCGGCGTTCGCCAAGTCCTACAACGCCTGGATGGAAGCCGAGTGGTGGCGCCTGGGACTGCCCGAAGCACTCGGCGGCCAGGCCGCCCCCGCATCCCTCATCTGGTCCAGCGGAGAATTCGTCCTCGGCGCCAACCCGGCCGTATGGATATATGCCTGCGGCCCT
>JACMOZ010000160.1 GCA_014377785.1 Aeromicrobium sp. | reverse complement strand
GCCGCTGCGATCTGTGCTGATCCGCAGAAGTTGGCCGTGACCTGGGACTGGCGCAGGATGCTGCCACCCTGGCACGACCCGGAGAGGCTCTGGTTGAAGTACACGATGCCGCGCGCCTCGTTGATGATTGAGTTCATCACCGCGCCCTTGAGCTGCGCCGGGGAGATCGTCACTGCCGGCGCACTCGGGCCTGGGCCTCCGTTGAAGTTTTCGATGAAGTTCCAGATCGGCTGCAGCTTGCCGTCCACGGCGTCACGCTGGCGGAGCATGTCCACGGTCTTGCCGTATGACGACGAAGTACGGCAGTTCGCCTGGTTGATCGAGACGAGGTAGCTGTCGCCGCGGTACGGCGTCTGGCTGCAGAAAGGGATCGTGTACCAGTACATGTCGGCAGATACAGCGTCGGTGTAGTTGTTCACATACTTTTCGGCGTCGGACTGGTTGCCGTCTGTGCTCATCACGATCTGAGTGAAGTTGGCGTAGTTGAAACGTCCGCTGCCAGCGTTCTTGTCCTTCAGCTGTTGCAGCCACGCGCGACCAGCAGTCGGCGTGAAGCGCCCATCTACCTCGTCGTCCAGGAAGTTGCCCACCCAGTTACTGCTCTGGTTGGTGAAGCTGCTGTTTAGCTTGCCGCCTATCCAATACACGCCGTTATCCTTGAAGAGGCTATACGGGGTGGTGTCAGACATGCCGATGTAGGTGTTGATTCCCACCGACTTATCGTAGAGAGCTTCGGAGTTGCTGGAGATGCCGTTGTACCAGACAACTATGGGAAAGAAACTGGGGTCGTTCCACCCCGCCGTGTCCGTCGCCGGGAACTGCTTCCAGTAGCTGGAGCCGCCCTCCCACGGGATGCGCGGCAAACTCAGCGCGGTGGTGACCGGTGGTGCGCTCCGCGAGGTAGCCGGCGCTGTTGCCACTGGCACCGCAGGCTTGGACGGGGACGGGCTCGCAGATGGAGTCGGGCTGGACGGAATTGTTGATGGACCGGTCGAGGATCCGGTGGCCCTGTACACGACATCAACGAAGTAGTTGCTGTCGTGGTGGCTGTTGCGTGGGAATCCGCCGGTGCCGTAGCTGTAAACCCCCCCACCTGCCGGAATTGTCAGATCGCCGCGAGTGTAGGGCCGGGCGAAGGCGCGCTCAGTGACCGAATACTTGCCCTTCGGCGCGAAGTAAGAGGCAATGTAGGTTCGGTTCTTCTGGATCGCGATCGGCTTGGTGAAGGTGGCGGTCTGCCAGCCTTTCGCGGTTTCGTTGCGGAACGTCACGGTCGAGAGGCGTGTCCCTGCCGCGGTCCACAGGCTGCCGCTGTGATTTCCAGTGTTTCCTGGGCCCTTATAGAAACGGATCCCCAAGATCATGCCGTCGACACGGCTCCTGAATCTGAGGCCGAGTTCGATCGAATTCGAATCGGCATCCGTCAGTGTCTTCGGCACGGCGGCAGGGTACAGAACGTCGCCAGGTACGGCCGACATGGACGTTGCTTCGCGGAATGTGCCGATGCTGGTAGCGATCACGGCGATGGCAATTGCGGCCGCAAAGGTCATTTGAACCCGAGTTCGCCGAGGAATTTTTTGAATCTTCTGCGACAGCTTGAAAAAATCCACTTGTCCTACTCCGAGCGTGTCCAAGGATGGGGCAATTCACCTTCACGTTACCACCGCGGGTTACCCACCTGTCCGATCGACCTGAATCAAGGGTGCATCCGAGGGATCGCATGCCCTCAATTCAGAGTCTCGCTTCGAGGTCTTGCGTCATCGCGAGGAGGTGTCCCGCTCCCACACGGCAGCGCCAGATTTACGGCCAGAACCTCGTCGTCCGAGGATGGATAGTGCGGCGTAAATTACTGCGTCGAACAGACTGCGGAGACCGCGAACCGTGCCGACAAGTTCGCGCACAGTATTCGACCGTGTCGACTGTGCGAAGGGTTCTGCGCTCCCGCGGCTCTGTCGGGAGAGTACCGCCAGCAACGCGCTCGTCGAGACTGGCGTGCGCACAAGCACGGGCACACTGCTGACGATGCACTTCTCTGCGTCTAGGAAGGTCTGGTCGACGAACAGATCGTCCGCCGTCACCGGGGGGAAGGCTCCGAACCGTGCATGACCGGCTTCACTCAGGGCGTACGAGCCCGCACCCCACAGGGCAGCTCGTGTCGACGGCATCCGCTCCCGTGCCCGATAGTAGGCAGCGACGATGGGGGACGAGGAGTTGGTGACGTACCGGTAGGCGGGGCGCGCGGCGAGTGTTCCAGCGGAGTTGAGGCTGTCGAAAACCGCGTCGACCGCAGTCTGGTCGATCACAATATCGGCGTCGAGGTACAGCCGGGGCCATGCGCGGGCCGAAGCATCCCCCGTGTTGAGCGCAGCGATTTTGGAGGCCTCGGAGATCTCGAGCACGCGGACTCCGATAAAACTGCGGGCGATCGTGGCAGTCTCGTCGGTGCATCCGTTGCAGACCACCCAAACCTCGAGTCGCCCGCTGGCCGCGAGATCCGCAATCGGAGCAAGCGTGCGGGCGATCACCGTCGCCTCGTTGTGAGCGGGTACGATAACCGATCCGATGACGCCACCAGATACGTCAACCGGCGAACCCATTGTTGCCTGAGGCAGCAGGTGCCAGGAATGCTGGTCGAGAAGTGTTCCGAGAATCTGGCGATGGGCGGGGTCGAACGATCGCATGAGTTCGCCCAGAATAGCCGCGGCGTGTATCCCAGCCGCGTAGCGAGTGCCGCGATGCTTGCGGGCATACCGCACCTTGTTGACGGCGAGCAGGCTGTCCAGTGCTATGGAACTGCCCGAACCGCCCTGCGAGTGGCGAACGCGAGCTGCCGGCTCGTACCAGACGGTGTATCCGGCCCGGCGGGCGCGGCGGAAGAAATCGGTCTCCTCCGAATAAAGGAAGAACCGCCCATCCCATGGACCAATCGCGTCCGCGACCTCCCTGTCGATCAGCAGAGCTGCGCCCGTCGCCCAGTCGATTTGATGCGCATGGCGATAGCTCTCCGGATCGAATTCAATCTCGCTTGCCCAGGCCGGTCGGCTGCGCGCATGGCTGCCGAGTAACGCATCGCCGATTGAACGAGAGATGGTCGGCTCGCGCCGGAGTGAGGGGTAGACCGCGTTCTCGTCGTCGAAGATGCTTGGAACGACGATCCCCGCACCCGAGCTGTCGATCCGCCGAAGCATGGCCGAGATAGCGCCGGGTTCGACTGTCAGGTCGGGATTGAGGATGAGCACGGTTCGCGCCCCGGACACGCGTCGCATCGCCGAATTGATTCCGCGCGCATAACCGATGTTGCCGCCGGTCGAGATTAAGAGGATGTCATCCTGGCCGGCGACCAGCTGTCGAGTCGAGTCGACCGAGCCGTTGTCGGCGACGATAACCCGCATCGTCACCGATTCCGCTTCGCGGCGCAGGCTCGCAATGAGCGCGGTCAACTCCGCTGCACTGTTGTAGGTGATGACAATGACGGCGACATCCGCCGCGGACTGCTCATCGACGAAGCGTCCGGGTTGGGGGGGGAGGCTAATATCGCGTTGGGTTGGCAGCGGGGAGCGGGGAGCGACATCCGCACCGCTTTGCCGTCGGACGGTGATGTAAGCCGGTGGACCGGCAACGAGATAACGGTTTGCGAGGCGGCGCGGCTCGCGGGAAAGTCGCCATGCCCATTCGAGCCCGGCGCGAGCGATCCAGTCTGGAGAGCGCTCGATGCGCTCAGCGAGGAAATCCACCACCGCGCCGAAGGCGAGCAGCACGCGGGCGCCAGACTCGGCAGCGTGCCCCGCGATCCACAATTCTTGGCGCGGCTTGCCGAGGCCGACGATCAGGATGACGGTGCCGGCTGCCGCGATCTCGGCGGCAATCTCGGCTGCACGCACCGGGTCGCTGAGTTCGTCACGTGAGGGCACCCAGAAGCCGGACACGT
>JACMOZ010000159.1 GCA_014377785.1 Aeromicrobium sp. | reverse complement strand
CTGCGATTGCATGGTCGACGTCGGCGTTGGTGGCGACTCCCCCCGGCCACCATGTGACGCCGGGGGTTCGGAACTCCCGGTCGAGCGACGCGGCGCCGCCGAATGACATCCACTCTTTGCCGCTGACCGTGAACCGGTAGCCGCGAGGGAGGACCCAGACCACACTGCTGAGTTGCACTGCCTGTCCCGGTTGTGCATCGAAGCGCTTGGTCAATTCGCCCCAGTGTTCGTGGTTGCCGGGGCAGACGTACACGCGTCTGATGTTGGCGGCTTTGCACCAGAAATCGATGGCTGCGAGGAAGCCCTTGCTGTGCGCCTCGGGGTAGAGCCCGAAATCCCCGACGTGGAAGATAGTGTCCACGTCCGGCGCTTCCCGATGGATGCGGGGGATCACCGACTGTGCCCAGGAGATGCTTCCGTGCCAATCGCCGGCGATCGCGACACGGCCGGACTGGATGGCGACTGGGCCGGTGTTGTTCACGGCGATTCCGTCGTAAACACTCCGGGCGTCAGCTTCTCTGGGTCGACGATTCGCACCTGCGATAGTTCGGGGAGTCCGTGCACAGCAGAAAGGCGGCGTGACCCAGTGTCGATCCGTCGCCCGACCGCGTTGTCGGCTCTGACCGCAATCATTTGTCTCGGGCTCAGCCCAGATCGCGAGTGGATCTTGTCGAGCCACGCCGCAATTTCCGTTGCGTCATCCAATGCGGTGAGGTGCGTCTCGAGCATGTCTCTGACGATCGGGAGCATGCGCCCGGTATGGCTGAACTGGAATGCCGGATAGACCACCGTGTTGCCGTGTTTGAAACCCACAATGCGGCCGGCGCGGCGCTGCTGGTGAATTGCCTGCCGAGTCACCCCTCGCCAGAGTGCCAACCCTCGCGCGGTGTAGCAGGCACCGACCGGTGGGTCTCCGATCATCACGCTCGGCAGACTTGCGACCATTTTCTGAGCGACCCATTCGACGGTCCGTTGCGCTTCCGGGATCCGGTCCCAGGCGATAGTCGGGAGTCGATCGACGAGAGCCTTGAGAATCTCATGGCACGCAGTGTCTGAGCGACGGTTCACCCTTCCAGCTCCTCAGTTATGTAACTGATCGTCGCGGTCAGATGTGTGGTCGCGCCACCCAGATAGCTTTCATCAGCGACCACCAGATACCCTTGCCGCCCTACCTCCCACCCTGGGCCGAGCTGGCTCAAAATTCGTGGCGAGTAGTCGTAGCGCTCCGATGTCGCTCCGGGGCCGGGGCGTCGTTCCCACGTGATCCGGCCGGCAATGTCGAAAATGTGTGCCGTGCCTGAAACGGTCTCAACCCGGTATCTGCCGACGGTGAGGGGGAGTGTGTCGAAGTTGGTCATGTAGTTCCACTCCCATCTGTTCGTGAATTTCGAGGCGAATTTGCGGGCTGTGATCGCGGCGCGATGCAGACCAGCATCAGGTACTCGGTGCCTGGCGCAACGAGGATCTTGCGTCCGTTCGCGAGCGCATCAAGCTCACGGGAGGTCAGTGTGAGCGTCCATCCCGAGTGGCGGCGTCCGAAATAGTAAAGGCCAGCGCGATCCCAGCGAAACGGGCGACGAAGGACAAGACGGGGCGCCTCGCCAGATGAATCTAGGTCGCAATCGACGCGCTCAATCAAGTCGCACGGTTCTGGTCGTTCGGTCGCTGGCCACACCTCACGGTATCCAGCATCGGTTTGCCAGCCTATGGAGTGCGGCTTCGTTGTCGATGAGTCGGCTTTTTGGGGGGACTTAGCCTCAGGTTTCCGTCAGTGGCCCGCATCGCGATCATGTCGAAGGAATGCATCCAGTGCGGCGGCTCTCGCAGGCGACAGCTTTCCGTCCCGGAGTTGGCGAAGCTGGCGGTTCAGCCATCTCGCCATCTGGTATTCGTGCGAATCCGTCCTGCTCAGGCGCGGCAGCTGCCCCTTCTTGTCGAGGAAGATGCGGCACTCCTGAAGCCGGTCCGCCCAGCTCGACTGCACCGGGTCCCAGCGGAACGCCGGTGACACGTTCAACCGCTCAACTTGAAAAGCGGACAATCGGACGCGGTAGCGACGCTGGCGGCGCGCCCACTCGCCATGGTTTCGCTCCTCTTGCGACAACGATTGGCGATTCCTGGTATTTTCCCGCGGAGCGCGGTTCGGGTTGCTGGTGCTCCAGAATCCCTCATAACTCGCCAGCGATCGGGCCCAGTTCGCTGGTCCATCCCAGACCACCGGCACACCGTACGCGACCGATCGTCCGGCCGCTTCGTCCCGCGCTGACTGCTGATCGAGCGACTTCGTTGCCCGCCACAACATTGCCGCCTTTTTGTGCAGCTCCCGCGCGTCTTCCTTGTCGTTGTCCATGCCGTGCCTTCCCGAGCCACTCGAGTGAGTGGGTTCGGAGAGAACATGCGCGGCAAGGACACTGAGCGCGCTGCCAGAGGATTGCTCCGGCGGGGTTGTCGATGAATCGGCGTTTTGAAATGGAGATCAGCGGTGCAGGGATCATGCGTCTTCATACCCTCGTATGTGAGCGGTCGGCGATTCCCGGTTCGATCCGATGAAAGGAGAATTACGAATGTCCAGTGGAGGAAAGCGTCTTGGACCGCTCGAACGCGGCATTCAAACGAAGGATGCGAAGCTGATAGTTGGCACTCTGAAGGCGCGATGCCTGATCGACGAATCGAAGGATGATTCCTGCTGGGTCTGGGAGGGGGCTCAGAGAGGCCGATACGGCTTCACAGGGAGGGCGGCGACGAATCGCCTCGCGCATCGGGTCATGGCCTGGGCGTCGTCGGG
>JACMOZ010000158.1 GCA_014377785.1 Aeromicrobium sp. | reverse complement strand
TCGCCCTGACATTGGATCCGTCAGGGGGAACCTTTGGGGGTGCTCACGAACACGGGCATCACTATCAAGGCTGGGGTTACCGCGAACGTGCATGTGAACGCTGCACGGCGATTCTGGAAGGCGTGGCTATCAGGGCTGAGCGTGAAGCTAGTGCTCAGCCCTAAACCTGCAGGAACCTCTCAGATCGAAGCTTTAGAGGATTACCAGACTCCAAGTGACGGAGAGCCATCACCAGCTCGCCGGTGATTTCCCATAAGCCGTTGATGGCATTTTTGATCGCCGTCAGATTGTTCTCACTCGAATCATTATTGATAGCGAAGACGACTTCTTTCCGGCGATAACGTCGGGGTCATTGTCTGACGCTTCGCCGTCGATAATGTCGAGGCTCATCGCTCCTGAACCATGATCGACTCGTACTCAGCTGCAGCTGATGGGGAAAGCTCGCCCGATACCCGGAGCAACAGTCCGTCGAGTATGTAGTGGTGCTCGTCTAGCGTTGGGTCCTCTACCATCAAGGTTATAAGGTTTATGGAGCGATCACTGGCTTTCTGCTTATCGCCCCAGACCTCAATCGTTGCCCCACAAGCCACTCCCGGCTCCACGCATTTTGTAGCCCGGGTATCAACTATCAGGGCACCATCGATGTAGCCCGCTGGTCGCCCAATCAGATCATCGGGATCGTTGTCCTCGGTGATCTGAGTGACCGATGTAATCGTCGGTATTGCATCTTTCAGTGTCTCGCCAAGGAGAACGGCGGCAACGGGTGCTGCCGAATCTGAACGGGAGGACCCAGAAGGATCCGCCCCGGTAGTCCCTGGGAAGGGAGATGAACATCCAACAAGCAACAATGCGGCCGTGGCAACTAAAAGAACCTTCTTCATGGGGCGAGGCTAGCGAGGCTCCCGATCCGTGTCCATAACCCCCTTTGGGGCTCTGTCGGGGATGTGGGAAAACTGGCCCACCACGCTCTGCTCACCCTCCCGCCGCGCTGCAAGTCGCCGCATCCCCACGACCACTTCCGCATCATTCCGCCGTTCCCACCCGGAGAGATAATGCACGCATACTGCGCGGGCAAGAAAAAGCCCCTGACGGATGTGTGAAAACCGGCCCTCTGGCCAAGCCTTTTACTGGTCAACCTCCGGGACTTGAACCCGGAACCCACTGAAGTGCCTTGGGGCGCTACTGAGTATCACCAGTGATCACATGTGGAGCGGATTCCGCTTACTTCCTGGGAAGTGTGTGAATTCGAGCGTCAGCGTGATGACACGAGATGTCCGGCGTATCGACCGCAGTCATGACCAAATCATGATTCTGCGGCACGCAACTTCTTGAACAACTGGGGACGCACAACCAGTTGTTGCTTGCCCGCGCGTGCTGCGGCGGACGATGGAAGAACGCCGCCCAGGCTGCGAGAGTAGAAACTGTCACCAAACCGTGCATCAGACCCTTCTGCCTTCCGTGGACGGCGTCCATCCGGGGTCGTTCAACGTCTCCATTGGTAGGGAGTTGTCGTTGACACTTTCAACAGCCCGGAGCGTTCGAGGATCGGACGCGAATATTCGGTCGAGTCGCTGTGGATGAGCGTCTTTCCTAGGCCGAGTGCTGAGCGGGCGCGAGCAGCCGTCAGCGCACGGTAGATCCCACGGCCGCGCCACTCTTCGCGGGTCGCGCCGCCCCAGATCCCGGCAAAGCTCGTACCTCGAACTGGTTCTAGACGTCCCGCAGTCACGATATGACCCTCGACCTCGCCCACCCATAATTCCATCCCGTCACCGATGGAGAGCCGGCGAAGCAGGGCGTTCGCCATATCGCTCGACACAGGATCGCCAAAAACCTCGTCCTGCATCGCGCTCATTGCACGAACGTCGGACTCCTCGGTTACCCGGCGTAGCGTCACGCCCACGGGCAGGGGAACGTCGACTGCCAGTGCCGCCGCCTCACCAACCATGATTGATTCCGGCCCATCCGGGATGAAGCCGTTCTGTAGCAACGCCTCGTGCAACCCGGGCGCGTTGTCATGTCCACGAGTTTTCCACTCGACCCGGTTGATCTCAGGGTCAGCCTGGTAGTAAGCCAGGACCTCGGGAACGAGCCGTTGAAGAATGTCCTTGTCCGCTGCACCGAGGTTTTGGTAAGTGACGAATCCACGTCCGTTCATGAAGGTCACTAGCCGAATCGGCCCTCTTCGGGTGACCTTGATCGCACTCGGCGTCTCAGCATCGGTGCGCAATTGTTCGTCATAGGCAGCGAGGAGTCGCGCATGTTTCGTGGATTCGTCGTGTGTCATCAGTCCATTCTCTGTGCATGCTGAGCACCCGGGTGAAATCTGCTCCGAGATCCACCATCAAGGCTCGAGAGCACTCGTTCAGAACGGATCCCGAAGATCTCCGCAAACGCGGTCGAACTCACTGTTCCGCAAGCCGGACCTCCACCGGGCCAGCCGGATCGGCGAGCTCATCCCGGGCAGGATCTGGCGGAACTGGTCCCGGGCGTACGGCAGTCACGGGCATCAGCACGCATCCTCCCGTCTGATCGCAGCCCCTCTGCCTGGATCAAGTACGCCGGAATCCGATCGATGTGCGACATGTGCGCACGTTCCGCGCGCACGGCGGTACGTGAATGCTCACTGGGGGCGCTCAGGCCACGAAAATGCAGAACGGGTGCCCTGCCAAGTCAGCGAACACGTACAAGAGCTCGTCGGGATCATCCGTCCGATCGAGCAGAATCATTGCCCCCAGGGCCACCGCGCGCTGGCGCTGGCGCTCAAGCTCGGCGCGGCTCGGAACGGTGAAATCGAGGTGCAACTGCTGCGGCACTCCTGCCGACTCGGGCCAGGTGGCCCGCGGCAGGTCGTCGACCTGCTGGAAGGCGAGCTTGCGCAGCCCATTCGCGTCTGTCAGGACGAGCCAGTCCTCATCATCGGGCGTACCGTCGGTAGGCGGCTCGTCGCCGCTGCGGTAGTGCAGACCGAGTAACCGCCGGTAGAACTCCGCGAGGTCACGAGCATTGTTGCAGTCAAGAACTGTATGCAGCAATTGGGGGTATTCGCCCATGGGGGCCTCCTCGGCGCGGTTGGCATACCGCCATGCCCACTCTAGAGCGGACCGGAAAGCGGACGACGACCGGGACACGTGGGGCAGCAATCAACAACGCTAGTTCCGTTCCCCGTGCAGGCAACGGGATGGGTGAGAATCGAAGCATGAGAATCGGTGAACTCTCCTCCCACAGTGGGGTCAGTGTGCGGTCGCTTCGCTACTACGAGGAGCAGCGACTTCTCGACCCCGAGCGAACGGCGGGTGGCCAGCGCGTTTATGCCGCGGAGCATCTGACCCTCGTCGTCCAGATCCAGGAATTGTTTCAGGCGGGCTTTTGCAGCTCAGTGATCCAGGAGCTCTTGCCGGCACTCAATTCGCCAGCGCACGGTACACACCAGCTTCAGGCTGCCTTCAACGCCGCCACAGCCAGGCTGGAAAGCGAGAAGGAATCGATCGAGATCGAACTGACGGCGCTCAGCCAGATGCGCGCCCGGCTAGGACTTGCACCTGACACCCATGTCAGCCTGCATGGTGGTGACCATGACTCTTCTCCAGCCGCCCCGCCAACTCCGTTTGATCATCGAGACCGACGACTTCGATGAGGCCGTCCGGTTCTACCGCGATGTTCTGGGAATGCCCGAACAGCCCGCATTCGGCACGGATGGCGACGATCGCGTATCCATCCTGCACGCCGGCACAGCCACGATCGAATTGGCCACGCGTACGCATGTGCGCGCGATCGATGCGATAGAGAACGCGCCCACGGTCGACGGGCCGACGCTTCGCATCGCGCTCGAAGTAACGGACACTGACCAGGCGGTCGCAGTCTCCAGAGAATCAGGCTCGGAAGTCCTGGCACCGCCGACGGAGACACCGTTCAAGACAATCAACGCACGAATTCAAGGTCCGGCCGGCTGGCAGGTCACCTTCTTTCAGGAACTCGAGACACTCCATCAACGACAGAACAATCAAGGCTTCGCAACAGATCACAATCGCGCCCGGTAGGGGAACCTTGGGTTCAAGCGGTGGTTGCAACACTTAGTGGATGGGTGTTGTCATGGCAAGGTATTCAATCTTCATTCGGCCGGATCTGGCGCAGGTGTTTTGGGGGCGGATGCGCTCGGGTGGTTTCATCTCCGAAGCTGTCGAGTTGATCGACACCAGCAGGCGGACGGGCCGGCGGATTCTGGTTGATGCCGGTGGTGTCAGGCCTCGTCGTGGCAGGGATTTGAAGGGGCGATGTTTGACCTTCGCCCAGCGGGAAGAGATC
>JACMOZ010000157.1 GCA_014377785.1 Aeromicrobium sp. | reverse complement strand
TTGTCTTTGAGGCCGACCGAGACGGCCGTGACGCCGAGGGCTGCGGCGATGGCGGTAACTGAAACACCGACGATGCCCACGCTCGGCGTGGTGAACCAGCCGGACATCTCGAAGTAGGCCAGCAATGCCAGGGTCGAGGCGGTTGCTACCCCGAGGGTGATCCAGCGGCGCCGCGCGGCACCGCCGAGGAGCGACATCCAGAGCAGTCCCGACACGATCGACATGCCGATCATGACCGGTATTCCGATGAGGGGATCGGCCAGCCAGTTGTTGAACCCGATCGCAATGTATTGCTTGAGCAGCACTGCCACCCAAAAGATGGGCAGGGAGAAGAACAGGAACGAAGCAAAGGTGATGGTGTAGTCGTAGCCGCTGTACTGGCGGAGCGCCGTGGTGATACCAACGATCAGACCGACGATGATGGCGATGATCTGGGCGCCGGTGACCAACTGCAGTGTTGATCCCATGGCCTGCTGAAGCAGGACGACGACGGGAAGGCCTTGAACGTTGACGCCGAAATCACAGGCGCCGACAAAACATTGACCAACGCCGCCGAGCCACAAGAAGTAGCGAAAGAAGGGGGGGACGTCGAGGTTGAGCCTCTGGCTCAACGACGCCATCAGTTCGAGCTTGTTGGGTGCGCTGCTCTCGCGGAGTTCCTTGAGCGGGTCGCCAGAGAGGGCGACCAACATGTACATCAAAAAGGTGGCTGCGAGAAGAACGATGACGGCGGCAATGAGGCGCCGGAATACGAATGAAGCCATGAGCGGTGGCTACCTGCCTATAGTCGGGTGGAAGGCGCTGGGACCGAGTGGTCCCAGCGCCTCAAAAGCACGTCAAACCAACGAGAAATTCTCGTGGTTAGGCGAGCTTCCAATCCCAGATGTTCCAGAAGATAGTCGGCGCCAGAATCGACGGGTCGATGCCCGTGACGCTGTCATTGAATGCCGTCACTCCCGGGAACTGGAAGATGGTGACACCGTAGAAGTTCTCCCAGAGGATCTTGTCTATCTCCTGCTGCAGTTCGATCTGCGTCGCGGGGTCGAACTCAACGTTGAGCTTCTTGATCACAGCGTCGGCTTCGGCGTTGGAGAAGAAGTTGTGGTTGTTGATGCCACCGGTTTCGAAGTTCGGTCCGGCGCTCGAGACGCCGAGACTGGTCGACTGCCATCCGAACAGGGAAGCATCGTAGGCACCGGGGGTGCCAAGAATTCCGCCCCACTCAGCGCTGCCGCCGTCGAGCACATTGAAGCCGGCCAGAGCTGCACTGGCCTGAATCAGCGCAAACTCATTGACACGACGCGGGTTGGTCGATGCGTAGAGCAGCGTCACGTCGAGGTTGGTCGCACCGGACTGGGCGATGAGTGCCTTGGCGCCCTCCACATCGACGTCGGCGTAGTCGTCCGAGCTGTTGCCGGCGATGGAATCGTCGTAGCCTTCGGCACCGGGAACGAGCATCTGCGAACCGCGCAGGGTGGCATCCTCACCGACGATGGGCTTGATCAGCTTGTCGAGGATCTCCTGCCGGGGAACGACCTTCATGAACGCTTCGCGCACCAGCGGGTCATTGAAGACGCCGCTCTTGCCCTGGTCGAACTGCAGGTCGATGTGCTCGTACGTACCTTCTGCACCCTTGAGCACGGTGACCTTGTCAAGCGCGTCGAGCGCGGTGACGAGGTCAGACGTGGACTGGGGAGAGATGACATCGACGTCACCGTTTTCGAGAGCCTGAACGGATGCGAGCGGATCCGTGATGAAGCGCACGGTGACCTCTTCGATCGACGGCTTGTTCTCGCCGGTGTATTCCGGGTTGGCCTTCATAGTGATGTACTGATCGGCCACGAAAGCTGAGATCGTGTACGGGCCGGTCCCCACATACAGTTCGGGGTCGTCCGGCAGCGAGGTGAAGTTGAAGCCGGAGTTCCAGAAAGAAGAAATCTTGGCGAGCGACGCGGTGTCGTTGTCCTGAATGGCAGTGACGAGAGCGGTCTTGGCTTCCTCATTGTCGTCCAGGCCGAGGGCGTTCTTCGCGACCACGTGCGCCGGGAGCGGGGCGTAGAGGGCGAGTTCCCAGTCGACGTAGGGCGCCGAGTAGACCATGGTCATCGAGCGGTTGTCGTCGCTGATCTCTGGCACGTCGTGCACGAGTCCGAGGCCGGAGTCGGCCTGCGCACCGGAGTCGAAGTAGACGACGTCGTCCGGGAACGCGTCGGTGAACTCACCGGTGTCCGGGTCGACGAAATCATTGGAGTCGAAGTCTGGGGTGTCGAGCGCGCGTGAGTTGGCGGCCCAGCTCAGGAGAAGGTCGGACGCATCCACTGCGGTTCCATCTGACCACTTAACGTCGTCAGCGAGGGTGTACTTGACAGTGAGAGGGTCTTCCGACACCAGCTCATAGCTGCCGTACGACTCGTTCTGCTTCAACTCCGGCGTGTTGTCGTAGTAGTTGAACCAGTCGTTCGTCATGTACGTGATGTTGTTGTTCGCTGTGGCGTTGCCGAACGACGTCAAGCCGTTGTACGAGAAGAACGGCTGGTTCCACGCGACGTCGACACTCGTTCCCTCATCGAGCCCGGACTCGGCCGTGGGGGCCGAGCAGCCGGATAAGACGAGCGTTGCGGCGCCAACCGCGGCAATTACTGCCCCGATACGTCTGAATCTCATTGTTCCTCCTGTGCGATCGTGTGCAAATGGCGACGGCGTAATTTCTTGTCACGCCGCCGCCATGGTGGTGATTCGACCCTAGGTCGGGGGAAGGACGCCCGACGGTAAAGTAGCGAAACGTTACACACTGGTAACTCAAATGCCTAAATAGCATGAGTAATGCTCAATACAGAAGCGAATGGGCTGCATATTGCTCAAAAGTGCAGTCCGAAAAATGACAGGCTTAGCTAGGATGGGCGCACGTTTAGCGCGGAGGTCGTCTACATTTACGAGCGGCGCGCACAATCCTGCATATTCTGCGAGCAGACATAGTTCTCTCGCAGAAGCTCGATCACTGGACGAACCCGGCTACTCCTCGATGCCCGCCGCCAGCAGCTCTCGGCGCAGCTCGCGCCGGGCACGCTGCTCGTTGGGGTCCGGAATCGGCACGGCCGCCAACAGACGCTGGGTATAGGGGTCTTTCGGATAGCGCAAAATCTCATCGCGCGTGCCCGTTTCCACGATGCGACCGTGGTGCATGACCGCGATGCGATCGGCGAGTACATCGATGACGGCGAGGTCATGTGTGATGAACAGGCAGGCAAAGTTCATCTGCTTCTGCAAGCCCTGAATCAGCTCGAGCACCCGGGCCTGCACCGACACGTCGAGCGCGCTGGTCGGCTCATCGGCGATGAGCACCTTGGGTTCAAGCGAGAGCGCGCGGGCGATGCCCACGCGCTGCTTCTGGCCACCGGAGAGCTCGTGCGGAAAGCGGCTGCGGTAGGCGCGGGGCAGCTCAACGCTGTCGAGCAGTCGCTCCACCTCGGCGCTGAGCGCGGCACCCTTCAACCCCTTCGCCAGTTTGAGGGGTTCCCCGATACTCTCACCGATGGGCATCCGTGGGTTGAGCGAGGAGGACGGGTCTTGGAAGACGATGCCGACGCTCTTGTGCAGCCGGTGGATCTCCTCCCGGCTGGCCTTGGAGATGTCATGGCCGGCCACGTGTAATGAGCCCTCGGTGATCGGCAGCAGTGCGATGGCGGCGCGTCCGAGGGTGGTCTTGCCGGAGCCGGACTCCCCCACGAGCCCGAGTACCTCGCCCTGCCGTACGTAGAGGTTGACCTTGTCGACGGCGCGGAATGCCGCGACGCGACCGTGTTTGGGGTACTCGATGACCACATCGTCGAATTTGACGACCACTTCGCGGCTGTCGTTGCGGGCAGCACTGGCCGCCTCATTCGCCAGTCGCTCGTTGACCTCGATGCGGGCGGCGAGCACGGCATCCACCACGATGTCGGTGCCGATGGCGAGCGCCGCGGTCATGTCGATAGCTTCGTCACCACGCTGGCCCAGGTGCGGAACCGCCTGCAGCAGGGCGATCGTGTAGGGGTGAGTGGGTTCGTTGAAGATCTGGTCGACCGTGCCGCGCTCCACGATGACACCGCGGCGCATGACGGCGATGTCATCGGCGAGGTCGGCGACCACGCCCATATCGTGGGTGATCAAGAGGATGGCGCTGTCGAGTCGGTCGCGCAGGCTCCGCAGCAGGTCGAGGATCTCGGCCTGCACCGTCACGTCGAGGGCGGTGGTTGGTTCGTCGGCGATGAGCAGCTGCGGGCCGCAGGAGATGGATTGCGCGATCATGGCGCGCTGGCGTTGGCCGCCGCTCAGCTGGTGCGGGTAG
>JACMOZ010000156.1 GCA_014377785.1 Aeromicrobium sp. | reverse complement strand
CTGGCCGGGGTCGAATCCACACTGTGGGACGCCGATGACGCTGCCCTTCTCGCTGGCACAGTCGAAGGCTGGAATTTTCCGGTTGTTGGCCCAAGCGAAACGGAGAACGGGCGACTCATCGCGGTTCCCACAGATAGTGGCGACGGTCAAGTCTTCTTGGGCTGGTCGATGCTAGTGCAAGTGTCAATCAATGGTTTTCAGGCCCTGGACTCACCGGTGATGGTTGGTGGCGCACCGGCGCCTGGCAACGCATTGAGCGGATTGAACAGCACTGCAGCTGCTGCCGCTCTACGCAGTTACCGCAGCATGCACCCGCACGTGTCGACACTGACTATTGATCTGGCGGCCTCGTCGCCCATGTCGCGATTGCAAGAAGTCGACGGTGCCGTGCTGACCGCCGTCAAGATGTGGTCCGGGAGCACTTCCGGCCGCCTTTTGGGTGGTGTGCGTGTGTGGGACTCGATACACCGCTCAGGCAGTGCTCCAGCTGACGAAGTAGCGCAACTCGCGCAGGGGATTCCGTCGGTTCCATTCAGCTGGACTCGATATCTCCATCGGCCTGGTGAGGCATCGAAGACCTGCAACATTCGGCTGCTGCAGGACTCTGGCGTCAAGCTAGAGGCAGGACATTCGAACGAACCGAATCTAGGGTTACTAGGGCAGGCCGCTTTGCGTCGGTTTGAGGCGCACGAGCCGCCAAACGTCAATGTGGGTTATGCCGAGTCACGGCCGTCGCTAGCCGAGGGCGTCGGTTGGCCTCCGTTCAGCAAAGCGCTCGGCCACGTAGAAGGCTCGGCGGAGAACCCTCGCATTCGCTCAAAATTGCTTCAGGCGGCACTTGTCGATGAGTCTGCAGATTGGACTGTCTCCGGCGAGGGGTTAATGGGGCCGAGTGCGATGGCAGGCCTCATCGAGAATTCCGGTTCGGGAAAGCAAATGTTATGGGAATGGCGGCCGCCGTTCCTGGAGGCATCGGAGGGAGTGCCGACGCTTGAGCGACGACCATTCGTATCAGTCGCGCGAGTACCTGGCAGCTTCCGGTCACAGTTGAAATCGCTACTTTCGAAGGCCGAGGGGTCAGAAGCATCAGATGAAGCGGTCGGGAAACTCCTCGGCAAGCTCGGTGCGCGTGGGGTCGGGTTGTCATCTCTCTTGTCTATGGGTGGCACTCATGCTGCCGGTGCGCTCGGCTTCTATCTCGCGTTCTCACTCATGGATTCGATCGATGCCGCTGGGGCGGATCAATTCGTCATTCCGATCGACGCGAGTGATTCCTTCCTTCGCGCGCTCGCGGGTGGAACTCAGCCCGCGGACTCTATTAGACGAGCAGATCTCCTGGTGATTCGAGTGGACGACGAAGCGGTGACGCTGGTCCCCATCGAGATCAAGCTCTACGGGCTGCTCGCCGCCCCGGGTAGCAATCATTTGCCATCGCCGGGCGACAGCAAATTACGCGAGGCACTCGACCAGCTTTCTTCGACTAAGGCTCTGCTCTTGAGAGTCGCAAGTCGGTCTCTTGCCATGCATTTAGGGGAGTCGCACGCGGATCGACGACTGTGGGACAACGCGCTAGCGACGCTCATCGAGGCGGGCTCGCGACTTCAACCGCCGGAGTCAAAGCTCAGTGGAAACTTTCATGCGCGACTTCAAAGAGTTATTGACGGACGGTTACCAATCAGAATCGGCAAGCCGGTGCTGACCTTTTTCCAACACAACAGCAACGTCGAAGCAGGAGAGTCATTTACGACGTATGTGCGGCAGGAGGATGCAGACGCTGGCTCCTACGGTGCGCTCATCTCTGACGCGGGCGAGGCATTTCGGGCGGTGGAGACTCCTGACCATTCCATGTTGGCCCAGTGGAGTCGAGTTATTGAGTGGGCAGTCACCCCCGACCCTGATTACGCTGGCGCCTCTGTCGTGGCGCCGATCTCGTTCGATGACGGAACGGGCCGCGCTGAACTTCGGGAGTTGACACTTACCGAGCCAGGCCGACTCTCAGCGTCATCAACGCCCGCGCAGCGGTCTCCGATTGAAGTGGATGCAGAGCCCGAAGCGACTTCCATTGAGGACGTCGACGAAGGTCTCGCCGAGGAAGCGGAAGCGGTGGTTGAGGACGCATCATTACCCGCATCTCCGATATCGGACCTTCGTCCGGAACCAACGACCACGCCAAGCGACTCACAAGCCGACGAGCAGATAGTGGAGCCGGCCGAACTAGCTGTCGGCGTGAAATTCTCCGTCGGCACTCTTCTCGATTCGATCGGGCAAGCTAGTGCGGAGTTTTGGCCGGGAAACACCGCACTCAATCAGATGAATATCGGTGTCGTTGGCGACCTTGGAACTGGAAAGACGGAGCTTCTGAAGGCCGTAATCGCCGGTCTAAGATCGCGGGTCAAGGCGACGCAAGTCAACCCTTTGTCCATGTTGGTGCTTGACTACAAGCGCGACTATCAGGAGGACTCGTTTGTCGATCGAGTCGGCGCCAAAGTCTTGCTCCCAAACAAGATCCCACTTAACGTGTTTGCGCTGACGGGCGAGTACTCAAAGCTAGCTGCATTTCAGAAGGGTCAGGAAATCGCCGATGTGATCGCGAAGATCTACGGCAACGTTGGCCCAGTTCAACGGTCGCGAATCGCGAGACTAACTGCTGAGCTATTCGCGGGCAGAGACGGACATCCTCCGACGCTTGCAATGTTGGCGGAGGCCTATCGCGCGGAGGTCAGCGACGATTCGGTGACGGCGATTCTCGACATATTTGTATACGGGGAAGTCTTTAGCGACGATCCCGACGAACTGATGGACTTTGACGAGTTGATTCGAGACAAGGTGCTCGTGGTCGCGATCGATCGTCTCGGAGTCGACCAAAAGACAAAAAACGCCGTCGTCGTTCTCTTCTTGAACATGTACTACGGGTACATGATCCGAGCGAGAAAGTTCCCGTTCGCTGGAACGGATCCGCAGATTCGGCAGCTGAGCTCATTCCTGCTCGTAGACGAGGCGACCAATATTATGGAATATGAGTTTCCGGTCCTCATGTCGCTCATGCTGCAGGGGCGTCAGTTCGGCTTTGGAACGGTCTTGGCTTCGCAATACTTGTCGCACTTCAAAACCTCCACTCAAAACTACGGTCAACCGCTACTCACGTGGTTCATCCATAAGGTGCCGAATGTCACTGAATCAGAGCTAAACAGGCTTGGGATTACCGGCCTACCTCTGGGCGCAGCGGGGCGCATCCAATCGCTGAAGACGCATCAGGCCCTTTATAAGAGCTATGGATACGACGGCAGCTTCATTCGGGGTACGCCGTTCTACGAACTGGCGGACTCTGATTCCTGAGAGGCCACTCGCGGTGGCATCGGCCGGCATGAAGGTGGTGGAGTTGTCATCTTAGGGTGGTCCACGATATCGGCCGCTCGAGGTACCCTGGCAGTTGGGAAGTCGCAGGGCAAAAGCCAGGCTCTAACGTGAATGAGAGATTCTTGTATACCTACGTAGACCTGTTCGCCGGGTGCGGTGGACTATCGCTCGGAATCGAACGATCTGGGGGTGAGTTGCGAACTGCGGTCGAGAAATCCGACATGGCTGCGCGCACGTTCTATTTCAATTTCATCGATGACTCGATCGATGCTGGGGGGTGGGCCACACACTTGCGAAGCTCTCTTCTCGATCAGGTCCGCGGCCGAGTCGCAGTGGCTCCACTCCGAGATGTACTCGACCTTCCGGAAGCGATTTCGCTGATCTCTGCTAGTCCAGTCGACGTGGTCGTAGGCGGTCCGCCATGCCAGGGATTCTCGCTAGCGGGGCGCCGAAATCCTGAGGACGTACGGAACAAATTACCCTGGGAATTCTTGGAGTTCGTCCGAAGGGTCAAGCCGCTGCTCGTTGTTATTGAAAACGTGGTGGGAATGAACCATGCAATGGCTCACGGTGAAGCTCCTCCATTCGCACAACTCCGCCAAGCTCTGATCGAAACGGAACCGGGCTACAACGTTCAAGCGGTGGCGGTGAATGCCGTCCACTACGGCGCTCCCCAGAACCGGCCGAGACTCATGCTCATCGGAATACGATCCGACTTCGCGAATGAGATCAACATAACAACCACTAATGAAATCTGGCGATCGACGTTCGTGGTCGAGATACGCGGGGAGATTCCAGATCTCGCGCCCCGACCAACAGTCCGGAAGAACGAGTCACCGACCATCGCGGACGCCATTGGCGACCTTCAAAACCCCGAGCCGGGGTCTGATGCGATGCGATCCGCGATCTTTCGAAAGGAAGTCGGGCTGCGCTCCCTCTGGGGGCTTCCGGCCGGCACCGGCTCCTCAGGGACGCCTCCGAATCAAGAGCGGCGGTCACACACCGCCGATACTCAGCAGCGTTTTCGCGTCTACCAGTGGCTGCGTGCGAATGACATATCCCCCCGGCTTATTTCGGACTTCACAAAGGGGGGCATCGATGGGGAAAGGGGCGCTCTCTTGTCACTCGGCTCTGTGGAATTTCCGGCAGTAGCTCCCGACGGCACGGTGCTGGCCAAATCCACGGCGGAGCTGATCAAGCTCCTGAGGAGTCTCAAAACACGGAAGCACAGCCAGAAAGCGTTGTCATGGGAGTCTTCAGCGCCGACTGTGGTCACATTGCCGGACGACTATGTTCATCCGAGCGAGCCACGCACGTTCACGGTACGCGAATTGGCACGGTTTCAAGGTTTTCCGGACGACTTTGAATTCCAAGGAAGAGTTACAACCGGTGCGCACCGCCGTCGATTCGAGGTGCCGCAGTACTCACAGGTGGGAAACGCGGTCTCACCCTTCTTGGGGCTCGCCGTCGGGACGATGCTCGCTCGAGTGTTGACTATGTCCGCCGTCATCACACAGTCTGGGCGCGAGTCCAGATTGCTTACCGTCTAGCTTTCTATCGGATACTCGGAAATACGTGCTGTAGCGCCGACATAAGCTCCTGTGCGGCAGCGGCCGTAAATTGCAGCGTTTGGCTCACGCCTTCAGTCGTCCGGTTGGAGGAACCGAACGTCGAAAGCTGGAGCGCAGATGAGCCATCAGAAAGGACTAACGCCTGGTATTCGCACTCAGTCTCTGTAGGGTGAGGACGAATATTTCTAGTGCCATGAACGAGCTTTGTAACGATTGCCATGTCCGATACTCGCACAGCTTGAACAGGTGGTCGCTGCGCTGTCCCGGATTTTGGCGTATGGGCGCGGCCGCACACATGTGTCAATGGCCATTCCGAACTGCCCATGGGCGGCCAGCAGAAATGGCCGCTGGTGGCCATGAAAACTGCCCACTCATGGCCAAGAGATCTGCCCAACTGAGGTTTGGTGGGGATGGCTGTGCGCGGTCGTCGTCATTCTATTTCATCGCGTGACGCCCTCTGCCCGGT
>JACMOZ010000012.1 GCA_014377785.1 Aeromicrobium sp. | reverse complement strand
TTGGCTGCGGCAGGCACTTGATCGGTGCGCAGTTGTTCAAGCAGGTCCGGCTCGAGGATGACCCGCCCCTGGTGCCGTCCTCCGACGGCCAGCATCCTCGTGAAGGCCGCGTAGTCGCCGGCTGTGGATACCAGCATGGTCGACACGGCAAACACCGATCGTTGATTTCACGGGGATTTCCTGACGACCAAGACGGGTGTGATTCAAGCTATCTGTGCCTCGGAGCGATGTCCGGGGGCCGGTGATGACACCGAATGAGGCGTCTGTAACCCAGGCCACCGCAGATGCACGGCGAGAGATGATCGCCGCTTCCCGTAAGCGGAACCGCTACCGGAGCACACTCGAACTCGGGGAGGTGATCAGATGGGTCAGGCAGAGACGTCCCGCAAGGAATCGTTGACCGAGACAATAGGGGCAGAGTCAAGATGCGACGTCTCCCTATGCAGCTCTTTTCGCATCTTGTAGTTGGTCAGCTCCACCCCTGCCTTGACCGGGTGCTGTTCCGCTTCGACCGTGAAGCCATGCCGCTCGAAGAACGGCCGGGCTGTGATGCTCGCGTCGACTGAGAGCGCCGGGGTCCCTTCGCTGCGTGCATGCGCCTCCACGTAGGCGAGGAGTTGCCGTGCTACTCCACGTCGCTGGTGACGCGGCGAGACGAACATCATGTCCACGTAACCGTCGGGGCTCACATCTGAGAAGCCGGCTATTTCGCCTCCGATTGTGGCAACGATGCTGTTCCGGGCCAGCATCGCTGCGTGCCAAGTCTCTACGTCGCGGCGCCCGGGCTGAGCCCATGCTTGTACCTGCTCCGCCGTGTAGTCGGCGGAAGCAGTCTCTGTCACAGCCGAGATGAACACCACCAGAGTCTCTGCAGCATCCGGGTGGTCGTATGGCCGGATCACCACGGACGTGTGCTCTCGCGTCTGCGGGTGTCCATCACCTGAGTTTGCCACCGACGCGAACCGTGCCGGAAATGATCATCGATTGCGGTAGGCGCGCGCGTCCCGCAAGTCGAGCCCTCTGCGGGCATCAAAGACGCGAGCCGTACACCGATCGGACATCGATCACTCCTCCACGCTCGTCCTCTTCGAACTCGAGCCCAATCTTTTCCGCTACTCGTCTGGAGGCTGTGTTGTCGGGGTGGATGATCGCGACCAGGTGAGCCGCCTCCAAGATATTTCGGGCGAAGTTGCGGCAAGCAGCTGCGGCCTCGGTTGCGTATCCTCGCCCCTGCATCTCTGCCCGCACGTGGTAGCCGACCTCAAGTTCGGGGCGGCCGTTGACGGCCTGCCAAGTCAGGCCGCAGTCACCGGCAAACTCACCGGCCTTCGTCTCGATGATCCAAAGCCCGTAGCCGTGTTCGACATAATTGCTTTTGTTCCAGTCGATCCACGCCTGGGCCTCATCGCGGCTCTTCGGTCGCGGGTAGAACACCATCACGTCCGGGTCAGCCAACATGGCAAACATGTCCTCGAGGTCATCGTCGGTCATTTTTCGAAAATTTAACCGGTCTGAGTGCGGGATCGACATAATTCGAGTCTACGAGGCCGCCCTGCCGCATGGAGCGATCCGAATGGTGGTCGCTGTGGTTGTCATGATGCGGCCATGCACACGACCAACTACGTGAACACCCTGATCACGGTGTCGCCGGACACCAAGGCTGTCGCGGCTACCGACAATCGACCATATTGGTTGGCGTGGATGTGCGCCCTCGTACGGATGAAGACCTCGCGGGCTGCGTCCGCGCGCTAGAGGCGGCGCCGGCCAGACCGGAGACTCCTCACATGCCGCTGCGACGGCATCAACCCGTGACCCGGCTGTGTCCTCGACGACCTATTTGATGTTGCCTGTCGGCCGTCCGTCGAGCAGATTTCCAGTGAACCTGGCAATGTCGTCCTGTAGCCCGGCATAGGCGTCCTCGACGGGGCTTTCCATACCGACGAACGTGTCGACGGCTTCGAGCGCTTCCGTGATGATCGCGCGCGGTGAACGGACGTTCCATGACTGAGCTTCCGCGATGAGATCGTCGATGGTGATCGTGGCGTGCACGTACTTGCGGTTAATGGCCAACGCCATTTTTCCGTCGCTGTCGAGGTGAGTCTGCGGGACAACGTCGTATGCCGGGGCAATCCTCGTGCTGCCGTCGTGCGCGTGGAGCATGCCGATGTTCTTGCCGTGCATGTCGAGGTTGCCGAGAGCCTGGGAGACGGCGAGTAGTTTGAGGAGCTGCTGAACGGAGTGCCGGTCTCCGTTGCGCCCCAAGACATCCGCCACTCGCTTGAGTGACACTTTCCCACCGAACTCCTGGTACTTTTCGTTCTTCGATGCGCCGAGGGCTTGGTTCATGTCTTCCTGGTGGATTCGTCCCTGTGGCGCGTCCGGTGACCTGTCGTACCGCTCGATCACGAGACCGGGAACTCCACCGAAGTCTTCGATCCACGCGTCGAATGTGGTGAGACCGGCGGCTTTGGCCGCGCGGAAGCCATACTCCTCGTCAAACGTGATGGTCGGGTAACGGATTGATGGTGGCTTGATGATGTGGGTGGACGGGTAACCCTCTAAAACCTGGAACCAGTGATTCTTCTTGCGTGCGAGAACGATCTTGTCTTGCACGCCGGCCAGCGAGGTCCGGCCGGACTTCGGCCGGTTTCCGAGCGGGGCGGCCTGCGTATTGGCCAGCATCCGGCCGACCCCGGCCGCGTCGACTAAGGCCAGGTCAGGCTTGCGTGGCTCGCCAGGCGCTTCGGGGTCATAGATCTGAATGGCACCAGCGATGTCTCGGCCGAACTGCGCCAGCAACGGGATGATGTCGTCGGTCGAGACTCTGATCTCGGCGGCGAGGTTGTTGAGCGCGGTGCCCTCGGGAAGCAGCTCGGCGAAGAAGTTGCGACGGTGCCCTGCCTTGCCGCGGTTGGCGATCAGGTCGAAAGGAACCGACTCGGAGAGGATCGTACTGCCGAGCCCGAACGTCTCGATGGCGTTCCAGTTCGCGACGAAATCGAAGGTACGGCGGTCGACGCCGACCAGGTGGCCGACGAGCTCGCCGTAGAGTTCCACGCGCAGGTCAGCCACGGGACACCTCCGCGATGTCTGGTATTGGCGGCTCATCTGCCGAGCTGTCGATCTCCATGTACATCCGGATGCCGGTCTCCCGCATGATCTCAAAGATGCGCTCGAGGACGATCGTTTTCTTGCCGGATTCCAACGCCCAGATGTACTTCTGGTCGGTATCAAGCCGATCGGCGAGATCGCGCTGGGTCAGCCCGCTGACAAGGCGGCCTTGCTGCAGCATTCGACCGAGAGCCTCGGCACTCCTCACTTCTCCGCGCGCTGTCATGGCAGTTCTCTCCTGACGGTCTTATTGCCTTCACGATACTCGACGGCCTTATTGCCGTCAAGGACGGCGACGGTCTTATTGCCGTCAAGCGAGTCATGCGCAGCATTGCACGCGAGCGGAGGCAGGAGACGTTCGCCCTTCACGTGCTCGGAACTCGGACGCTCGTGTTTCTTCTTCGTGCTCGGTGCCGTGCCGAGGCAGGACGCAACGGGCGTCACCGTCAACTCCCTCGCAATCTTCTGACAGAGTGGAAACTCCACCGAGATTCCTGAGCATCGCAGTTTTCTATGGTTGCGCAGGGCACCGAAAGGATGACTGTGAACCCGTTGCGCGTCACCGCTCGACTTCTTACCGGATCGACGTATGCAATGCTCGGCGTCGATGCCGTGCGCGCACCAGGCGGGCGCGTTGATCAGGCTGCTGAGACGCTGGCCGCCATACGCAAGGTTGTCCCTCTCCCCGCGGACGACGAACTGATTGTCCGCGGCAACGCCGCCGTCCAGGCGGCGGCCGGCGCGCTCATGGCGATTGGCCTATTGCCAAGGCTGTCAGCGCTCGCGCTGGCCGGATCCCTCATCCCAACGACATGGGCCGGGCATGCGTACTGGACGATCGAGGACCCCGTCGCGCGGAAACTTCAGCGGGTTCAGTTTCACAAGAACATGGCCATGATCGGTGGCCTGATCTTCGCCGTCGTTGACGGCTCACGCCCCGTTGAAGCATCGAGGACCTTGACCGCCGCGCGCAAAAATAGCGTTCGGTGACACACGGTTCGGTGACACAGCGGTCCTGACACCAACATCCAAGGCGAGTGCGCCTAAACGGTGCGGGGGTTGGTGGCGGGGGTCCGGCGCCCGGGTGCGGGTTACCGGCAGGATTGCCCTGGCCGCCACAGATGTGGGAGCCTCCGCGGCCATCGCACAGCGACGTCTGGAAAGTCTGTGGTGGTTGATCACATGGTGTTGACGATCAGGCCGATGTGGGTGAAGTAGTTCATCGCACCGAACAGGATGAAGACGATGCCGGCGACTGCCCAGACGATGCCGGTGATCTTGATCGGCAGCGTGGCCTTCGTCGTAGCGTTCTTGATGCTGTTGACGATGAACGGGAACAACACGGCACCGACGCCGACCAAGGCGAACAGGCCGGACATGAAGATCGCCTCGACCAGTGGCCACTCGGCGAACTCGCCGGAGATCGGCTCCTGCGGGGGAGCTGCGAACAGTTGGTATTTCACGCCCGCGACGGCGATGCCGAACAGTGCGAGACCCAGTCCGCCGATGAACACAGAGATCGGCTGGGCGACCTTGGCCAGTGCGGCCAGAGGTTCGGGGCGGGTCAGCGCTTCGGTTCCACGGCGCCACATGTAGACCGAAGCGGCGAGCAGAAGCACGCCGAAGCCCAAGCTGGTCTCACCGAAGATGATGTTGTCGAACGGGAACCCGCCGGCGGCCAGCGGCCAGGTCAGCGTCATGTGCAGACCCGTGGTCGTCAGGATCGTGCCGAGCACGCCGAAGGCGAGCGACCAGCCTTCCGCGCTTACCTCCGTGGGCTTGGTCATCAACTGCTTGACGAAAATAACGATGCCGAGCAGGCCGGCGCCCGCCGCGATCGACATGATCGTGTTGTAGGTGGGCATGCTCGCCCAGTCGATCTTGAGCCCTTCCTGGGCCAGTTGCGTTGTGTTCACGTCATACCTCGATGTCAGGAAGCCTGTGTTCGCTTCACCTTGGTGAACATATACATATGTATATGTTATTCCCGACGAAGTCGATACGATTCATGTCATGACGACACGCCCGGTCAGGGTGACCGCACAAGAACGCAGCAGCAACCGTCAGCGAGCCCTCGGCGAAGCCGCCGCGACGCTGCTGATCCAGCACGGCCCGGGCGCTGTCACCCACCGCAGGGTCGCCGCTGCGGCCGGTATCCCGGCCGGGTCGGCCAACTACTATTTTCCGTCCAAGGCAGGTCTTTACAAGGCGGCGGTCCGCCGTGCGGAAGAGATCCGCCGGGACAGCGCGATGGCGTACGCGCTGGCGATCCCGAAGCAGGACCGTACGTCCGAGGAGACCGCGCACCTGCTGATCGAGACGGTCTATGCCCCAGCGCTCAACGCCGACGTCCTAACGATCCGACTGGAGCCCATGCTCGCGGCGCACCGGGATCCGGACCTGCGCGCCACGATGGCCGAGTTCCGTCCCGGCCACCTGGCAGCGCTCCGTGTTGTGCTTGACCGATCGGGACGTGCGGCGGTCGCTGACGGTCCCGACGTCGACCTGCTGGCGCAAATGATCGATGCGTCCTTGCTGTATGCAGGGTTGACCGGCGACAGCGATCCCATCGGCACAGCCGCTAGATCCGTGGGGCGACTGCTCGAGCTCAGTACTCCGTTTGTGAATTGATCTGATGGACGGTCTTGTGGCCTCGTTGGAATTCTGCGGCAGATCGTCGGTGCAACGAACGCCTTGGGCAGGCCGCTACCGGGCAGAGCTCCGAGGGTGCCCTTGCATGCCTGGCGCCTGGCGACCTTGTCGCCACGGTTGTCGCCACGGTTTCGGGTTTTGTCGCCCTTGTGGAAGTTCTTCAACGCGTCAGCACGGGGATGCACGTTAAGGGATTGGGACTGCTGGTCAACAGTGGCGGAGGAAACGGCGGAACCGCTGACCAACAGGACCGAGACAAGGAGCTCGGCGGTGGCAACGAGGGTGATCGCGACGGTGAGGACGTTGAGCCGCAAAATTGGGGGCATGGATTTTCGGGCCATGAGGTTGAGTCTCCTGTCTCCGGGTGACTGGGCCCTTAGGTTCCACTTTCAACAATGGCAGACCACTTCAAGAGCGAGGCCCTTTACACATCACGGCTGCAGGCACATCACCGATACGCTGTCGTCGTGGTCTATCGCGCATTCTTCCAGCTGGCGTTCAAGGCGATGGATCCGGAAAAGGCCCACGAACTAGCCTTCGCGGCCATCGCCCGCGGCCGTCTCGTTTCGCAGGTCCTCGGCCGCGGCACGTCCAATCCCCATACGGTGATGGGCATCGAATTCCCCAACGCCTTCGGCCTCGCTGCCGGTTTCGACAAGAATGCGAAGGCGGTGTCCGGCCTCCTGGCACTCGGTTTCGGGCACGTCGAAATCGGTACGGTTACCGCCCAGCCGCAACCGGGCAACCCGAAGCCACGTCTTTTTCGCCTGCTCGGCGACAACGCCATCATCAACCGGATGGGCTTCAACAACGACGGCGCCGTTGTCGTCGCCAAGCGCCTCGCCGCCCTGCGCAAGACTAAGGCCGGCCGCAATGCGGTGATCGGCGTCAACATCGGCAAGACCAAAATCGCGCTGCCGGAGGATGCCATCGCCGACTATGTGTTCAGCGCGTCGCTGCTGGCCCCGTATGCGAGCTATCTCGTCGTCAACGTGTCATCGCCCAATACGCCGGGCCTTCGAAGTCTGCAAGCCGTTGACGAACTCCGGCCACTCCTCGTCGCCGTTCGGGAGGCCGCGGTCGGCGATGTGCCTCTCGTCGTCAAGATCGCTCCCGACCTTGCCGACGCCGACGTCGATGACATCGCCGACCTTGCCCTCGAACTCGGCCTCGACGGCATCATCGCCACCAACACGACGATCGACCGCCCGGCGAGTCTCAAAACCTCGCGTGAGGTGATCGATGCGGCCGGTGCCGGCGGACTGTCGGGCCCGGTCCTCAAGGAGCGATCGGTTGAAGTTCTGACCCGACTGCGTGCCAGGGTCGGCGACAAAATGGCGATCATCTCGGTCGGCGGAGTGACGACTCCCGGGGACGCGCAGGCACGACTGGATGCCGGCGCCGATCTGGTCCAGGGCTACACGGCATTCATCTATGAAGGGCCGTTCTGGCCTGGGCGCATCGCTCGCGCGCTCGCCGCCTGAGCAACAACGTATGCAGACCTGCTGATGTTTGCAAGTAGCTCATGTGGAATGCTGGGCGGGCCGAGTTGATTAGGCAACGACCGTGAGGGGACGCTTCGACGATGACGACGCCGCTGCACCAATTGAAGGCTGAGTTCTTCAAAACACTTGCGCATCCGGCACGAATCCGCGTTCTCGAGCTGCTCAGTGAACGAGAACACTCAGTGGGGGAGATGTTGCCTTTTCTGGGTATTGAAGCCTCGCATCTCTCGCAACAACTGGCAGTGTTGCGGCGCGCCGGTTTGGTCGCCACGCGCAGGGAAGGGTCGACAGTCTATTACTCGCTGACCAGTCCTCATCTGAGCGAACTGCTGGCCGTGGCGCAAGTGAGTTTGGCTGCGATCATGACCGATCAGCTTGAACTGCTCGAAGACCTCAGAGCCGATACGCAGCTGACGAATTCGCTGGACACAGCCGATAGCCTTGGCGAAACACCGTCCTCCCTCCCGCGGGGTGCCAAATGAGTCTTGTTCGCAAAATGCTGCAAATCGGCAGGATCGCCGAACCTGCTCCAGCAGCGTCGACCTCGCCGGACGTGCCGATGGCACCGATGGGGCCGTCGATCCAGGTGCGGTACGTCGACGCCGGTTCCTGCAATGGCTGTGAGCTGGAGGTTACGTCGGCGTTCGGCCCCGTCTACGACGTGGAGCGATACGGAGTGCGCTTGGTCGCCTCCCCGCGTCACGCGGATGTCTTGTTGGTGAGCGGTCCGGTGACCCGCAACATGGCTGACCCGCTGCGCAAGGCCTACGAAGCGATGCCTGCTCCAAAGCGGGTCGTTGCCATCGGTGACTGTGCCCTCAATTGCGGCATATTCGCGGGTGGCTACGGCATTGAAGGCGCTGTCGGCGACATCATTCCCGTCGATCTGTATGTGCCCGGCTGCCCGCCGACACCGGACGTCCTGGTTGCCGCGCTGCGTGGGCTAACCGGCCGATGAACCTCGTTGCCACAGGGCTTGTCCTAATAGCGGTCGGCACGCCACTGGCCGCCGCCGCCGGCGCTCTCCTGCCGGCACGGAACAGGCCCTTGGTTACCGGCCTGCTCACCTGTGTTCTGGGTGTGGGAGGCGTGCTCGCAGGCGTCGCCGCATTGGGCGGCCAGTTGTGGTCGCTGACGGTGGCGAATCTGCTGCCCTTGAGTTCCGCAGTCTTCTCGGTCGACCCGCTGTCCGGCATATTCATGCTGCTGATCGGCGGTGTGAGCATCGCGGCAGGTGTTTACAGCATCGGTTACACCAGCCCGGGCGGCATCCATGCCAGCCCGCTCGACGAGACTGAATCCGACGAGACTGGGGCCGACTCCGGGGACTCCGGTTCCGCGCATACGGCCGGATCCGGCGCGGCCTCAAGAACTACGCAGGCGATGCTGCCGATCTTCGTCGGCTCGATGCTGCTTGTCCCGGCCGCCGCCAACATCACCACATTTCTCATACTTTGGGAGTTGATGGCGCTCTCATCCCTGGCCCTGGTGCTGTCCGAGCATCGCGAGCGGCCGGCGGTTCGGGAGGCGGGCTTGTGGTACGCCGCGATGACCCAGGCCGGCCTCGTGGCAATCCTGCTCACGTTGGTCATCTTCGCTTCCGGGGCCGGTGGTGAGTCGTTCGCCGCGATGCGCGAAGGTGCCGCCAACCTCTCACCGACGACGCGAACAGTGGTGTTCCTACTGGCGTTCGTCGGTTTTGGCTCAAAGGCAGGGATGGTGCCGCTGCACGTATGGCTGCCTCGGGCCCACCCTGAAGCGCCGAGCCACGTGTCCGCCCTGATGTCGGCGGCCATGGTCAAGCTGGGCATTTACGGGCTGATCCGGGTGTGGTTCGACCTGCTCGGCGGCGGTCCCCAGTGGTGGGGAGTGCTGGTCCTCGCCATCGGGGCCCTCTCGGCTATCTATGGGGTTTTGCAGGCGAGCGTCTCGACCGACCTGAAGCGGCTACTCGGTTATTCCACGACGGAAAACATCGGCCTGATCCTCATGGCAATCGGTGCCGCAGCGATGTTCGCCGCTGATGGCAACCGCACCCTGGCGAGCTTGCTCATGGCCGCGGCGTTGTTGCATTCGGTGAACCACGCCGGGTTCAAGACGCTGCTGTTCCTCGGCGCAGGTTCGGTCCTGCGTGCCACCGGTCTTCGCGACCTCGACCGTCTTGGCGGGCTCGCGGCCCGGATGCCGATCACAACCGCGCTGGTCGGTTTCGGTGCTCTGGGCGCCGCGGCGCTGCCGCCAGGTAACGGATTCGTATCGGAATGGTTGCTGCTGCAAGGCTTGATCCACAGTCTCGTGGGGGCCGGCTCTCCCGATGTCATCATCGCCGTCACCATGCCGCTCGCCGTAGGAGTTGTCGCGCTGACGACGGGCTTGGGCGTCGTGACGTATGTCAAAGCGTTTGGGGTGGGGTTTCTCGCACGTCCTCGTTCGGCGCCGGCCACCGCGGCCATCGAGAGCCCGCGGAGCATGCGCGCCGGGATGACGTTGGCCGCACTGGCCTGTGCCGCGTTGGCATTGGCGCCTTCCGTCGCCGCTGCCCCACTGACGCGGGTGGTCGCGATGTTGCCGACGATGCGCTACGAGGCGCCGGTTGGCGGGGATTCTGTGACACTGAGACTGGCCGGAATCACCGGCTCGATGTCGCCCTTACTCATCGCGCTGGGCTTGGTTGTCGGCATGATCGTCATTGCCGTGCTGGCCCGATGGGTTGCCGGCGGCCTTCCGCGACGCAGCGCACCGTTGTGGGGATGTGGCGGAACCCGACTCGACCCGCGGATGGAATACACGGCGACCTCATTCGCAGAGCCGCTCACGCGCGTTTTCGACAACGTGTTGCGTCCCGAGCAAGACCTCAACGTCACCCACCACGCCGAATCGCAATACCTGATCGAAAGCATTCGTTTCAGGCAGCGCGTCCCTGATCGCATCGAGGCACGACTTTATCCGCCGATGTTGGCGACGGCGAACTGGTGGGGAGAGTGGGCTCGCAAGCTGCAGAACGGCAGCGTGCATCGTTATCTCGCCTACGGGTTCATCGGGCTGCTTGCAGTACTGATCGTTGTGGGGCTGACCGCATGAGTGCCTATTCGTTCAGCGCCGCCGGCATCGGCGTGGTGCTCCTTCAGTTGTTGTTCGTGGTCGCCGGAGCCCCGCTGCTGGTCGGTTTGATGCGTCAAATCCGAACGCGGCTGGAAGGCCGGGCCGGCCCCGGCGTGGGGCAGCCGTGGCGAGACCTGCGCAAGCTGGCGTCGAAAGAGTCGATACGTCCGCACGGAACGAGTTGGGTGTTTGTCACAGCGCCACTCGTGCTGCTGTCCTCGACCCTGGTCATCGTCGCGGTCTGTCCGTTCATCTCCACGGTGTCCCCAATGGACGGCGTCGCAGACCTCTTTGCAGTGGTGTCCCTGTTGCTGCTCGGTACGGTTGCCTTGGCCCTTGCAGGGTTGGATACCGGGACCGCGTTCGGCGGTATGGGGGCCAGCCGCGGCGTCACCATTGCCGCACTGGCCGAACCCACGATCCTGCTGGCCGGGTTCGCCTTGTCGACCCGGGTCGGCTCGTCCAACTTGGCCGACATCGTAGAGGGCACCCTGCACGTGCCGACCCAGATTTTCTCGCCCGTCAGCCTGCTTGCCGCCGTCGCTCTGGCGGTTGTCATCCTGGCCGAGGCCGGCCGACTGCCGATTGACAACCCGTCCACGCACCTGGAGGTGACGATGATCCACGAGGCGATGGCGCTCGAATACGCCGGCCGAGACCTCGCCATCGTCGAACTCGCATCCGCGCTGCGGCTGACGCTTTTGCTCGGGTTGCTGGCCAATCTGTTCGTGCCGTGGGGTATCGCCACGGAGGCCACGCCGTTGGCACTTCTCGGCTCGTCGGCCGTCTTCGCCCTCAAGGTCACCGCGCTGGGCGCGTTGCTTGCCACCGGCGAGGTCTTCATGGCCAAACTTCGGCTCTTCCGGGTGCCAGAGCTGCTCGCAGGCTCATTCCTGTTCGGTGTCCTGGCCGTCTCCGCATCGTTCTTCCTCGCATGAGCACGACGACATACACGCTGGCCCTCAACCTGATTTGTGGCGCGTTCCTGCTCACAGCCGTGTTGATGCTGTTGCGCCGTGACTTGGCGGCGATCGTCCGGCTTCTCGCCATTCAGGGCGTCCTGTTGGCGGCGTTGGCGGCGCTGCTCGGCGCCCGCGAAGGCAGCCTTGAGTTGTATGCAGTGGCGCTGGGGGTGCTGCTGCTGAAAGCGATAGTGTTGCCCGTCGTGCTTCGCCGGGTGCTCCGCGACAGCAGCGAGGCTCGTGAGACCAAGCCACTCGTCAATGTGACCTCGTCCATGCTGGCCGCGACGATGCTCACGCTGTTGGCCTATGCCGTGAGCCGGCCGTTGGTTGCGCTCGCCCCATCCCCGGCAACCGAGGCCGTCCCGATTGGGCTGGCGGTCGTGTTCCTTGGCTTCTTCGCCCTCGTCAGCCGTCGTCGGGCCCTGTCTCAAGTGGTCGGTTTCCTGATTATGGACAACGGCATCAGCGCGACCGCATTCCTGGTCGCCGGCGGCGTTCCCTTGATCGTCGAGATGGGCGTCTCCCTTGATCTGCTGTTGATAGTGCTGGTGCTTCAAATCCTGGCCGCCCGGATGAGAACGACGTTCGGTCACACGGACCTGGACGAACTCCGAGAGTTGAGGGACTGATGGACACCGTGCTGATCGGGTCGACAAGTGGCGCCACGGTGGATGTGTTGCTTCTGACCGCGACGATCGGAGCACCGCTTGTGGTTGCCGTCGCGGCCATGATCCGGGGCTGGTGTCGTGCTGTCGCCTGGGCCTCAGTTGCCGCGAGCGCAGCCATTCTCACATGTGCGGTTTTCATAGCAGTCCGTACGACCGGTGGCACCTCATTGGTCGCCGGCGGGGTGTTGCGAGCCGATGCGCTGACCGCGGTGATGCTGCTCGTCATCGGCGCCGTTGCCGTCATAGCAACGTGGGCCGGCGTCAGCTATATCGATGACGAACTTGAAACCGGCCATACGGACGCGAAAGGGGCACGCCTCTACGCCGTACTCATCCAGTTGTTCCTTGCCGCGATGGTGTTGGCCGTGCTGGCGAGCAATCTGGGCGTTCTGTGGGCCGCAATCGAGGCGACCACGATCGTCACCGCGTTCCTCGTCGGTCATCGCCGCACTCCCGCTGCACTCGAGGCGACCTGGAAATATGTGATGATCTGCTCGGTCGGGATCGCCTTGGCATATCTGGGCACCATTTTGGTCTATTACGCGGGCCGTGAAGCGGGGCTTGACGTGGATGGCTCGCTGGATTGGACCCAATTGGTTGCCCACGCGGGCGAGCTCGACCCCGGCGTCATGCGGCTCGCATTCGCACTTCTCGTCATCGGTTTCGGTACCAAGGCCGGACTGGTCCCGCTTCACAGTTGGTTGCCAGATGCCCACAGCCAGGCGCCCGCACCGGTTTCGGCCCTCATGTCGGGGGTGTTGTTGTCGGTAGCGGTGTATGCGTTGCTGCGCTATCACGTCATTGCCGTCGCCGTCCTGAGCCCGACATTCGTCCGCGCACTGCTGCTGACGGTGGCCTTGGCCTCGTTGGTCCTGGCGGCGTCATTGCTGCTGGCCCAACGCGATTACAAGCGACTGTTGGCCTACTCAAGTATCGAACACATGGGACTCGTGGTCATCGGAGTTGCCATCGGGACACCGTTGGCGATGGCCGCCCTGTTGTTGCACATTCTGGGTCACGGTATAGGCAAGGCCGTGTTGTTCTGCGGCTCTGGGCAGATTCTGACCGCCACCGGCACCACGCGGATCGCCGGCGTTCGAGGACTGCTGATGCGTCGGCCCGTGTTGGGCGCCACGTTTGCGCTCGGACTTGCTGCTCTGATCGGCTTGCCGCCTTTCAGTTTGTTCGCCAGTGAGCTCGGCCTTGCCCGTGCGGGAGTTCAGGCAGGCCTGGGCTGGGTCATCGCGCTCACGATGGTCCTGTTGCTTGTCGTGTTCGTGGCAATCACGGTTCGCACCGCACCCATGATTTTCGGCTCGACCTCCGATCCGATCGAATCGCCACCGCCGCGGACCGCTGGTGCGACTGCGCCGCTGGTGACCGGGCTGGTCGCGCTGGCCCTGATCGGCGTGTTCGCCTGGCCACTCGGGCAGTTGTTGCACACCGCCGCCGAGATCGCGGGGACCCGATGAACCGTCCGATGCCAAGTTCAGGTTCGGCCCGTCGCCGCAGCACCGAAACGAGTGCCGCGGACCTCGGTTTACGCACCGCCGATCTGCTGGCGCAGGGATACCGGTTGGCTCTCGTTGCCGCCCACGAGGACCCCGACGCCTTCCGGCTGGTTTACCTTTTCACCGCGGCGGGGCCCGACCGCCGGGAGGAGCTGGTTGTCCGTGCGGATCGGGAGGCCCCCACGGTGCCGACCTTGGCCGGCGTGTCGTTTTCGGCCGGACGGTTCGAGCGGGAGATGCGCGATATGTACGGCATCGTGCCGACCAATCATCCGTTGGCCCGGCGACTGGTGCGTCATCAGCACTGGCCGGTTGGCTGGTATCCGATGCGCTCGGACGCCGGACCACCGCCGGCGTTCGGTTCTACCGAAGACCCTTATCCGTTCCTGACTGTCCAGGGCCCCGGTGTCTATGAGATTCCAGTAGGCCCCATCCACGCTGGCGTGATCGAGCCGGGACACTTCCGTATCTCTGTCGTCGGCGAAACGATCCTCAAGCTCAAGGTGCGCCTGTGGTTCACCCACAAGGGCATCGAGAAACTCATGGAGGGCCGCACTCCGTCGGAGGCGTTGCCGCTGGCGGAGCGAGTGTCGGGCGACACCGCCGTGGGGCACTCGCTCGCATACTCGTTGGCGGTCGAGGAGGCTCTGGACTGGCCGGTGCCCTCGTCGGCGGGTGTCCTGCGCGCCGTCCTGCTGGAGATGGAGAGGTTGTATAACCACGTCGCCGACATCGGTGCACTATGCAATGACGTCGGCTACGGCATCCTCAACTCTCACGCTTCGCGGATTCGTGAACAACTGCTGCGCCTCAATGCCGACGTGACGGGGCACAGATTGTTGCGTGGCGCGATCGCCCCCGGCGGCGCAGCCGTTCGTACGCTGCCAACGGTGGGACAGATCAGAGCGATCGCCGACGAAGTCGCAGAGATCGTCGAATTGGCACTCAACAACAGTGTCGTTCGCGACCGATTCACCGGCACCTCCGTACTCACCGCGCAGCGCGTTCGGGACGTGGGCGCCTTGGGTTACGTCGCTCGAGCCAGCGGGGTCGACCACGACGCCCGAAGAGATCACCCCTTCCACGAAGCGACGGCGGGTGTACGCGCCGTCATCGAAAATGGGGGAGACGTCCTGGCCAGATTCCTCGTGCGTGCCGGCGAGGTCCAGGCCTCTGCCGAACTGCTCGCCGAACTTCTTGCCGGCGCCAGTGATGGCGGGGCGTGGCAGGACATGCCCACCAGGGTGCCTTCGGGACAGTTGTCCGGAGTCGGTCTTGTCGAGGGTTGGCGCGGCACGATCGCCCAACGCATCGAAATCCGTCCCGACGGCACCATTGCCCGACTCAAGATCGTCGACCCCTCGGTGTTGACCTGGCCGGCGCTGCCGATGGCACTTGCCGGCACGATCGTGCCGGACTTCCCGTTGACGAACAAGAGTTTCAACCTCTCCTATGCCGGCAACGACTTGTAGGCAGCGCTTCCTTGACTGGACTAAGTCGGACTAAGTAAACTCGACCCATGACGACGACGGTCAATATCCATGAGGCGAAGACGCATTTGTCGCGGCTGCTCGAGCAAGTGCAGGCCGGAGAGCGCATCATCATCGCCAAAGCGGGCAAACCGATCGCCGAACTCGGGCCGATACGCAAGACCGACATCGTGCTGGGCGGGCTGAAGGGGTTCTTTGGAGATGACCTCGACGCGGCATACACGCCGGAGGCCGACGCCGAGATCGACTGGAAACTCGACGAAGCCATCGATCTCGATGCTCGTTGACACACACATACTCCTGTGGATAGCCGAAGACGACCCGCGGCTGGGCGAGCGGGCACGAGAACTGATCGGCTCGCGGCATCCTGTCTACTACTCATCCATGAGTGTGCTCGAATTGGTGATCAAGAAGATGAGGGGTCGCCTCCGCGTTGCCAATGACATCTGCAGCCACCTCGACGGTGAAGGGCTTCGACAGCTACCCCTGGTCGGTGAACATTCCGAATCGATCGCCGAATTCCCCGAATTGATCGGGCATGACCCATTCGACACAGTTCTGCTGGCCCAAGCCAAGGTGAAACGGCTTGAATTTCTGACCGCTGACCGCCGGCTGCTGGCACTCGATTACGACTGGATCCTCGATGCGACCAAATGACCACCGATCCCCAAGATGCGCTCGACGAGACCGGTCGCAATCGATGAGCGCCGAGTCCGGTCGCGGTGCCAAGGTCAGCCCGGTTCCGCCCCCGGTCATCTACGTCCTTGCGTTCGCGGTCGGACTGGCGTTGCATGCGATCACCGACGACCGCATCGGCGGCCGGCCGGCGACGGCGTGGCTCGGCGTGGTGTTCATCGCCGGTGGACTTGCACTCGCCGCCGGCGCCGTCAGCATGTTCCTGCGCGCTCATACAACAGTCATTCCGCACCGCCGGGTTTCGGCCCTTGTCATGAGCGGACCGCTGCGGTTTTCACGCAATCCGATGTACACGGCATTCGCTTTGATCACGATCGGCGCGGCTTTGGTGATCGGCATTTGGTGGCCGCTGGTGACGCTCATACCGGCCGTGTTGGTGATCCGATTCTCGGTGATCGGCCCCGAAGAACGTTATCTCGCCGAGACCTTTGGTGAGGACTATGCGGCTTATCGGGCGAAGGTTCGTCGCTGGCTCTGAGTAGCTCGGAGGACATAACACCACCCGATTGGAAATTTGCACTCCCGACCCTGTATCTTGGGACGTCGGCTTGCCCCTTTAGCTCAGTCGGTAGAGCGTTTCCATGGTAAGGAAGAGGTCTACGGTTCGATTCCGTAAAGGGGCTCAGAGAAACCTGGCAACAGGGGACTCGGTGGCGGGGTAGCTCAGGTGGTTAGAGCACACGGCTCATAATCGTGGTGTCGCGGGTTCGAGTCCCGCCCCCGCTACGCCAACACTGGACCGTCAACACCCCGCATCACCCGATCAAGAAGAGGCACCCTCGTGGCCAGCAAGAGTTCAGACGTTCGCCCCAAGATCACCTTGGCCTGCACCGAGTGCAAGGAACGCAACTACATCACCAAGAAGAACCGTCGCAACGATCCCGATCGTCTCGACATCAAAAAGTACTGCCCGCGCGACAAGCGCCACACGCTGCACCGCGAAACGCGCTAATCCGCATCACCTCTCGCGTATGAATCTCGCCGAGCTCACAACGCTACGCCTGGGCGGACCGGCGGGCCAGATCCTCGAGGCGGCAGACGAACAACGACTGGTCGATGCGGTCGCCATTGCCGATCAAGCGGGAGACCCGGCGCTCATCGTGGCCGGTGGCAGCAACTTGGTGATCGCCGACGAAGGCTTCCCCGGCACAGTCATCCTGGTCCGCAGCCGCGGCATCTCGGTCGATGCGGATGCTTGTAGCGGCGCCATGGTGACAGTGCAGGCAGGCGAGAACTGGGATGACTTCGTCGCGCACGCGATTGGCCAGGGTTGGGTCGGCATCGAAGCGCTTTCGGGCGTCCCGGGCTCGGTCGGAGCGACTCCCATACAGAATGTCGGCGCCTACGGCCAGGACGTGTCCCAGACCATCGCCAGTGTGCGAACCTATGACCGCGTCGAGTCGAAGATCCGGACCTTCGCGGCCGCCGATTGCGGTTTCTCCTACCGTCACAGCCGCTTCAAGGCCGAGCCGCGGCGCTACGTCGTCCTGTCGGTCACCTACCAGTTCGCACTCGGCGACCTCAGCGCGCCGGTTGCCTACGCCGAACTTGCGCGGACCCTCGGCGTCGAGGTGGGAGAGCGGGCGCCCGCAGCAGCGGTGCGCGACGCGGTGCTCGGCCTGCGCAGCGGCAAGGGCATGGTGCTCGACGCCGATGACCACGACACCTGGAGCGCCGGTTCGTTCTTCACCAATCCGATTCTCTCGCCCGAGCTGGCCGCATCTCTGCCCGCCGATGCGCCTCGCTATTACCAGCCCGACGGAACCGTCAAAACGAGTGCGGCCTGGCTGATCGAACGCGCGGGATTCGCCAGGGGCTATGGCGACGGGCCGGCCAAATTGTCGACCAAACACACTTTGGCGCTGACCAACCGGGGTGGGGCAACGACCGAAGACTTGCTGGATCTGGCCCGCAAAATCAGGACCGCCGTCGAAGCAGAGTTCGGCATCACACTGGTCAACGAGCCCGTCCTGGTGCGTTGCGACCTCTAAGCTGCGACATTTAGTACGGCGTGGAACTGCCCGCTCCGACGAGGGCGATGAACAACCCAAACATGATCAACACGACAATCCCCAGCGCGAAAAGAACAGTGCCGATGATCCCCATGATGAATCCGGCTTGCGCTTCACTTTGTCCGCCCCAGCGTTGAGGTTCGGCAGCGATCTCCCTCTTCACCTTGGCGCCGAAATACCAAGCGAACGGGCTGAGCAGGATTGGCACGAGGCAGATGAAACTTCCGGCCAGAGCGATGATGCCGAGGACCATCGCGGTCTGGGCCTGGGGGTGTTTCGGCAACGCGGAGAGGCCAAAACCCTGCTGCGGGAAGCCTTGCTGCGGATAACCGTATACAGGTTGCTGGCCATAGGGTTGCTGGGGCTGATCGGGGGGAGTCTGCTCGCTCATACGACACAGACTGTCATATCCGGGGCACGTCTTCTGGCGCCGGTTTTTCTGTGAGCCACCCGTCGATCGCCGCGAGGGTTCGTGTTTTGAGGTCGTCGGGAGCGCACGAACCGTTGAGCGAATCGCGGGCGAGCGCGGCGAGTTCGGCATCGGTGAAATCCTGTGCCACCCGCAGCACCGAATATTGGCCGGCCAGGTGAGAACCGAACAGCAGCGGATCGTCCGAACCCAGACTCACCTTGACCCCGGCCTGAGTGAGGGTCCGGACCGGCACTTCTTCCAGCGATTGATAGACGCCGAGGGACACATTGGATGTCGGGCAGACCTCAAGGGTGATGCCCGCTTCGGCGATCCGGTCGAGCACCTGCGGATCTTCGGCGGCCCGTACGCCGTGGCCGAGCCTGTTCGGATGGAGATGATCGAGGCATTGGCTGACGTGGGTGGCGCCGCGGAGTTCGCCGCCGTGTGGCACCGAGGCCAGTCCGGCGCGGTCGGCGATGGCGAAGGCGGGACCGAAGGAAGCGGTGTCGCCACGCCGTTCGTCATTGGACAGCCCGAAACCGTAGACGCCGCGGCCCGCATACTGCGCGGCGAGGCGAGCGAGTGTCCGGGCGTCCAGGGGATGGCGGGTGCGATTGGCGGCGATGACGACTCCCATGCCGATTCCGGCGTTGTCGGCAGCATCGCGTACAGCGTCGAGGACCAGATCGGTGAAGGCGGTGATGCCGCCGAAACGCGCTGCATAGCCCGAAGGGTCGACCTGGATCTCGGTCCACACCGAACCGTCGGCAGCGTCGTCGAGGGCCGACTCACGGACGAGTCGGCGCACATCGTCTTCGGTCCTCAGGACCGAACGCGCGACGTCATACAACCGCTGGAAACGAAACCAGCCCTTCTCATCGGTGGCGACGAGTTCCGGCGGCCAGTCCTCGACCAGCGCACTGGGCAGACGGATGCCGTCTCGTTCGGCCAGTTCGACGAGGGTCGTATGGCGCATGGACCCGGTGAAATGCAGGTGCAGGTGCGCTTTGGGGAGCGCGCTGACGGACCGCATGGCCCCATCCTCACACTCGCGCCCGCCGGGTGGTGCCTCAGCCACTGTCCTGCGGCTTCAGACCGCGGTCTGCCCACTACTCGCGGGACCATGGAGGGTGCACGCCGTGCGGACCGCGGCGGCAACGCGCTTGTGGATGTCGGGATGGAAAACGCTCGGGATGATGTAGTCGGCGTTGAGTTCGTCATCAGTCACGATGGTCGCAATCGCCTCGGCCGCGGCGACCAATACGGTGTCGTTGATCGTCCGGCTTTGCGCATCGAGCAGTCCCCGAAAGACGCCGGGAAAGGCAAGAAGGTTGTTGATCTGGTTGGGATAGTCCGATCGACCGCTCGCCACGACCGCCGCGTGACGCCGTGCGACAGCGGGCTCGATCTCGGCGTCGGGGTTGGCAAGCGCAAAGACTACGGCGCGTTTGGCCATGGTCAGGAGATCGTCCGCAGTCAACAGGTTCGGTGCGCTCACGCCGATGAAGACATCGGCTCCGGGCAGGACGTCCTTCAACGAGCCGTCGCGGCCCTCGGCGTTCGTATGATCGGCGATCCACTCGATTGATTTGTCCATGTTTTCGCGATCTGTATTGATCGCTCCACCGATGTCGCAGACCGTGACATCGCGAAGGCCGGCGCGGAGCAGCAACTTCAGTATGGCGCTTCCGGCAGCACCCGCGCCCGACATCACGACCCGCACGTCGGCGAGCTTCTTGTCGACGACCCGCAGCGCATTGGTCAGCGCCGCGAGGACGACGATCGCGGTGCCGTGCTGATCGTCGTGGAAAACAGGAATGTCGAGCCGCTCGCGAAGACGCGTTTCGATCTCGAAGCAACGCGGCGCGGAGATGTCCTCGAGGTTGATCCCGGCGAAGCCGGGGGACAGCGCCGCGACGGTTTCGACGATCTGGTCGACGTCCTGGGTGTCCAGACACAACGGCCAGGCATCGATGTCGGCAAAGGTTTTGAACAGCGCTGCCTTGCCCTCCATGACCGGTAGCGCAGCGTAAGGCCCGATGTTGCCGAGTCCCAGCACAGCAGAACCGTCGCTAATCACAGCGACTGAATTACGTTTGATGGTGAGGCGGCGGGCGTCTTCTTTGTCCTCGGCGATGGCCATGCAGATGCGGGCAACGCCGGGCGTATAGATCATCGACAAGTCGTCGCGATTTCGGATCGGATGCTTCGAGGCGGTCCCGATGACGCCGCCGAGGTGCATGAGGAAGGTCCGGTCGGAAACTTTGCGGACCTCAACGTCGCCGACCGCCCGGAGGGCCTCGACGATCCGGTCGGCGTGTTCGGCATCCACGGCCGCACACGTCAGGTCTATTCGCAAGACGTCGGTCCCCGAGCCGGTGACGTCGAGGGCCGTGACAATGCCGCCGGACTCCTCGACAGTGGTGGTCAGCTGACTGACAGCCGAACCTCCGGCCGGGACCTCGAGGCGTACGGTGATGGAATTGGAAATGCTGGGTGTCGGGGCCATGGCCCCATCCTAGAACTTGAGAAAATCCTCATGTTTTGTGGCAGTCCTCCCTCGGTTCGACGCCGGCACAGTCCAGCACGTACACTTGCCTGACCGGTGAATTTTCACTCTGTTTCGCCATGCCCGGGGCACGGTCTGTAAGCGGTGCGAATTCAGTAAAGGGCAGTGGCTCAACTGGTAGAGCATCGGTCTCCAAAACCGAAGGTTGGGGGTTCAAGTCCCTCCTGCCCTGCGCAGTACGAACAAAACGCAGTACGAACAAAATGCACTACGAACAAAAGAAGTACGAACTCAAAGACGTGAAGGAGAAACGTGAGCGACCATCACGAGTTGGCGACCAAATCGGGCCGCACCTCGCCGATCACCTTTTATCGGCAAGCCGTCGCAGAACTTCGCAAAGTCGTATGGCCGACCCGTCCGCAGGTCGTCAACTACTTCTTTATTGTGCTGTTTTTCGTGCTGTTCATGATGGCCCTGGTGGCCGGACTGGACCTCGCGTTCAGCAAATTAATGTTCTCGATTTTCGCCTGAACTAGTTCACCTGAAAAGAAAAAGAAGCAGAAGGATCACAGTGACCCAGCCAATTGACGAGGCAGTGAACGAAGACACGGCCGTCGATGCAGATGTCGACGAGCAGTCCGTCGGCTCCACTGACGACGTCAACGACACTCCCGCCGCCGATGACGAAGGCGTCAACGACACTTCGGCCGACGAGGACGAAGTCGACCTCGAAGTTGATGCTGTCGCCGAAACCGCGGATGAAGAAGCCGGCGAAGCGACCGAAGCCGACGAGGACGCTGAGCCCGTTGAAGAGGTGGCGACCGAAGTCAGCGAAGCGCTTGCCGAGTTCCGTGAGCGCCTTTACAGCCAGTTCGGTGACTGGTATGTCGTCCACACCTATTCGGGCATGGAAAACCGGGTGAAGACGAACCTCGAGAACCGCTTGGTCTCGCTCAACGCCGAGGACTACATCTTCGAGATCGTCGTCCCGACCGAAGAGGTCGCCGAAATCAAGAACGGTCAGCGCAAGCTGGTCAAGCGCACCGTGCTCCCGGGTTATGTCCTGGTCCGCATGGATCTCACCGACGAGTCGTGGGGCGTCGTGCGTCATACCCCCTCTGTCACCGGATTCGTGGGCAACTCCCACCAACCGGTGCCCCTCACTCTTGCCGAGGTGGAGAGCATGCTCGCCCCGGCAGTGGAGGCCGAAGTCGCAGCCGCGACCGATGCCCCCGAGCAGAAGGCAAAGGCCCCCAAGGTCGAGTTTGCGGACTTTGGTGTCAGCGATTCCGTCATGGTCGTCGATGGCCCGTTTGCCACACTGCACGCCACCATTACCGAGATCAACATCGACGCTGCCAGGGTGAAAGCCCTGGTGGAGATCTTCGGTCGTGAAACGCCGGTCGAACTCAGTTTCAGCCAGATCGAAAAGGTCTGACCAACGCCGGACCGGCACCCATCAATATCAAGAAATCAAGGACCCTAGAAAATGCCTCCCAAGAAGAAAGTCGCCGCACTCGTCAAGGTGCAGCTGCAGGCCGGTATGGCCAACCCGGCGCCTCCAGTTGGAACGGCCCTCGGCCCCCACGGCGTCAACATCATGGAATTCTGCAAGGCCTATAACGCGGCAACGGAGTCTCTCCGCGGCAGCGTTATCCCTGTGGAAATCACGATCTATGAGGACCGAACGTTCTCCTTCATCACGAAGACGCCTCCGGCGGCTGAACTGATCAAGAAGGCTGCGGGACTCAAAAAGGGATCGTCGACTCCTCATACGGACAAGGTCGGCAAGATCTCGAAGGATCAAATCCGCGAGATCGCAACGACCAAGCTCCCCGACCTCAATGCGAACGACGTTGATGCCGCGATGCTGGTCATCGAAGGCACAGCCCGTTCCATGGGCATCACTACCGATTAATCGCCGCCGGTCGAGGAGTTCGTGCAGCGAGCAGCGAGCGTCTCGAAACCAACGGATCCATGAAAACACCGAAAGTAGTGGCAGGGCGCGCACTGGGCCCGACGACCACAACTGGTAAAAGACAGGAACCAGAAAATGACACAGCGCAGCAAGGCCTACAAGTCGGTCGCTGACAAGATCGACCAGGACAATCTCTACAGCCCTTTGCAGGCAGTCACGCTTGCCAAGGACTCAGGCAGCAAGAAGTTCGACTCAACCCTCGACGTGGCAATGCGTCTCGGCGTCGATCCCCGTAAGGCAGACCAGATGGTGCGTGGCACCGTCAACCTGCCGCATGGCACCGGCAAGACCGCAAGGGTCCTGGTCTTCGCTACGGGCGCCAATGCAGAAGCTGCCCGTGAAGCCGGCGCCGACTTCGTCGGAGCCGATGAACTCGTCGACAAGGTCAACGGTGGCTGGCTCGACTTCGATGCCGTCGTCGCGACTCCCGACATGATGGGCAAGGTCGGTCGTCTCGGCCGCGTCCTCGGCCCCCGCAACCTGATGCCCAACCCGAAGACCGGCACGGTGACTCCCAACGTCGCCAAGGCCGTCGGGGACATCAAGGGCGGCAAGATCGAGTTCCGGGTCGATCGCCATGCCAACTTGCAGTTCATCATCGGCAAGGCCTCGTTTTCGGCAACGCAACTTGCCGAAAACTACGCGGCTGCGCTCGAAGAGGTCCTGCGTCTCAAGCCCGCCAGCTCAAAAGGCCGCTACCTCCGCAAGGTGACCGTCTCGACCACGATGGGTCCCGGCATCCCGATCGATCCCAACCGCATTAAGTCGGTTGCAGTCGACGAAGAGGCTTAGAGGTCTTAACAACAAGGTCATACACTTGGCCCATACTTGGCGACAAGCATCGCTGGGTATGGGCCAAGTGCTATTTACTCGGCTTTAGCTCGACTGGTTCATTTAGACAATCTGTTTCGACAGGGGACCCCATGAAGAAGCGTTATCAGTTTGTCGTCGTTGTAGCCGCTGTGAGTCTCGTGCTCGCCGGTTGTGGCGGCAAGGACAATGCAGCCAACGATTCGGCTGTTGGACAAAATGCCGCCACCAAACTCACTGCGGTGAACTTCGCCACCGAAGTGACCTCGGCTCAGGCGAAGGCCAAATCGAGCCACGTGACTATGAAGATCGACGCGAGCGGCCAGAAGATCAATGCCGTTGGCGACATCTTGGTCGGTTCCAAAGTGGCAGACACCAAGGTGTCAATGAAGGTGGATCTGGGTTCCTCTGGACTGGGTTCGCTCGAGCTGCGGCTCGTCGACCAGGCTTTCTACATCAACCTCGGCCCGTTGTCGCAAAACAAGTTTGCCAAGATAGATCTGACCGACAGCGGCAATCCGATCGGTGCGCAATACAGCAAAATCATCGACCAGCTCGATCCGTCCAAGCTGATCGCGCAATTCAAGATCGCTATGTCTTCGATGAAGCAGAAGGGTGATCCGGTCGAACTCGACGGAGTCAAGGCTCAGCCCTACGAACTCACTCTCGATACGACCAAGGTTTCCGAACTCTCCAAACTGCCTGCGGGCGCCAACGTGCCCAAAGAAATCGTCTACACGATGTTCATCGGGCCGGACAATCTTCCGCGGGGCATTTCGACAGAGTTCGAGGGGTCGGCGGTCACGATGAATTACTCCAAGTGGGGTGAAGCCGTCGACATCACGGCGCCGCCAACGGACCAGATCACCGACAAGAATCCGCTCGATCAGCAAGGACTGGCTCCCGCCGCCTGAGCCTGCCGTTGGCGTGACCGTCCCGATTTGTCCGGGACGGGAGCGGTGCCGTAGTCTTGACACTGCCGAAGACCGCTGGTGGGAAATCCGTAAGAATTTCCCGAAGTGCCCAATGATCCTCCCCAAAGGGGATCGACAAGGGCGGCCCGCGCAGGAACACGACAGTTTTCATACTTTACGTATGTATGCGTCCCGTGCCTTGCGCTGGGACGTTTTTTGTTGGGCGCCAGCACTTCGAACGACTCATGTGTTGGAAGGAGACCCATGGCAAACCCGGAAAAGGCAGCAGCTGTTGCCGAGCTTGCGGAGAACTTCCGCAACTCAAATGGCGCTGTGCTCACCGATTACCGCGGGCTCACCGTGAAGCAGTTGCAGGATTTGCGCCGCTCACTCGGTGGGAGCGCCAGCTATGCCGTCGCAAAAAACACGTTGACCAAAATTGCCGCCAAGGAAGCCGGAATCGAATTTTCCGATTCACTGCTGACTGGTCCTACGGCGATCGCCTTCATCACGGGCGATCCAGTGGAGGCAGCCAAGGGTTTGCGTGACTTTGCCAAGGCTAACCCCCCTCTCATCATCAAGGGCGGTTTCCTTGACGGGAAGCAGCTCGATGCTGATGAGATCAAGAAGTTGGCGGACCTCGAGTCGCGCGAGGTTCTCCTCGCCAAGCTCGCGGGCGGCATGAAGGCAAGCCTTCAGAATGCCGTATCCCTGTTCAACGCCCCGCTGTCGCAGGCTGCCCGAGTATTCGGTGCCCTGCAGGCTAAGGCTGAGGCAGACCCGTCCGTACTCGCAGCCGGTGCACCCGCACCGGCGGCCCCCCCCGGGGAGACAGCACCCGCTGTCGCCGCGGTACCTGAAAAAGAAGTAGAAGAAACCAATACTGAAGCCACCGCCGAGGCAGTCACTGCCGAAGGCTCGGCTGAGGCAACCGAGGGCTAAAGCCCGATCAGTCGGGACCCCCTCGGGGTCTCATAAAAGGAAGGACGCCATTATGGCGAAGCTCAGCACCGACGCTTTGTTGGACGCATTCAAGGAAATGACCCTTATCGAACTCAGCGAGTTCGTGAAGGAATTCGAGGAGACCTTCGACGTCACCGCAGCGGCTCCCGTAGCCGTTGCCGGCGTTGCCCCGGCCGGTGCCGGTGGCGGCGCTGAAGAGGCAGCAGAACAGGATGAATTCGATGTCATCCTCGAAGCTGCCGGCGACAAGAAGATCCAGGTCATCAAGGAGGTCCGCAGCATCACCAGCCTCGGACTGAAGGAAGCCAAGGATCTAGTCGAAGCCGCCCCTAAGGCCGTTCTCGAGAAAGCCACCAAGGAAGCTGCCGAAAAGGCAAAGGAAGCCCTCGAGGCTGCCGGCGCTTCGGTTACTGTCAAGTAACTTTTTCGACACGTCGATAAAAGACGCCCGTCCCTTCGGGGGCGGGCGTCTTTTGTCATGTCTTGAAATTCGCCTCGTCGACCCAATCGTCACTCCGAGTTACACAGGGTATGTTTCGGAAATTATGAGGGAAGCTTTGGGACTCGACGATGTCGCAAAACGTAACTTTGAGATTGCTTTGTCGTTAGGCACAGTGTTCTGAATCACGTACGGCATCTGCAGTAGTGTCGGTCGGCGCAAGCCGGCAGCCACGGTAAACGAGGAGGGGCGTCCGTGGGCGTTGAGGTAGTTGTTGAGGGACTCACCAAAAAGTTCGGGGACCAGACCATTTGGCATGATGTTTCGTTGACCTTGCCGGCTGGTGAAATCTCGGTGATGCTCGGCCCGTCGGGCACTGGCAAGTCAGTTTTTCTCAAAACCCTCATCGGTTTGTTGAAGCCCAATGCTGGTCACGTCTTCATTGAAGGCACCGACATCGCCAACTGCTCTGAACGCAAACTTTATGAAATTCGCAAACTTTTTGGCGTCCTCTTCCAGGACGGAGCCATGTTCGGGTCCATGGATCTCTACGACAACGTCGCGTTTCCCTTGCGTGAACACACCAAGAAGAGTGAGTCGCAGATCCGCACCATTGTCATGGACAAGATGGAACTCGTCGGCCTCGTAGGTGCCGAGAACAAACTCCCCGGTGAAATCTCCGGCGGTATGCGTAAGCGCGCAGGACTGGCCCGCGCGCTCGTTCTGGAACCTGAAATCATTTTGTTTGATGAACCCGACTCCGGTCTCGATCCAGTGCGCACGGCATACCTCAATCAACTGATCATCGATCTCAACGCGCAAATCGACGCAACCTTCCTGATCGTGACCCACGACGTCAACACCGCGCGCACAGTGCCCGACAACATCGGTTTGCTTTATCACCAGCATTTGGCGATGTTCGGGCCCCGCGAAATGCTTTTGACGAGCCAGGAGCCGGTCGTTGCCCAGTTCCTCAATGCCCAGCGAGTCGGTCCGATCGGCATGAGTGAGGAAAAGGATGCCGACGAACTCGCGTCTGAGGCACACATCCAAATGCCGCCTTTGCCACCGATTCCTGCGCAGATCGAACCCTCAGATGGACGTCCCCGTCGCGGCCAGCGCGAGGCCGGCGCTTGGTGCCGCGCAAACGGCGTGACCCCACCGCACGGCTCGGTCGGTTTTGAAATGTCTATGTCGCCTGGCCGTTCAGCGTGAGCCTGGCCGTTGTCACAGGACCCGCACGGGTCGCTGGCAACCTATTCGCGTTTGCCCTCGATGTTGTCGTGAGTGTGTTCCGACGACCGTTTCAGCTCAAGGAATTCTTGCAGCAGGCCTGGTTCATCGTCACGGTCACGATCGTCCCGACCGCGCTTGTCGCCATTCCCTTCGGCGCCGTCATCGCGCTGCAGGTCGGTGGACTTATCAAGCAATTCGGCGCCCAGTCATTTACCGGATCGGCAGCGGCCCTCGCCGTCGTCCGTGAAGCCGGCCCGATTGCGACGGCCCTGTTGATCGCCGGTGCCGCCGGCTCGGCCATCGCTGCGGACTTGGGTGCGCGTCGTATCCGCGAGGAACTCGACGCGATGATGGTGCTCGGCATCGACCCCATCCAACGCCTCGTCGTTCCGCGAGTTCTCGCCTGTATGCTCGTCGCCGTCGCGCTCAACGGACTCGTCAGCGTCGTCGGTGTCGCCGGTGGCTACGTCTTCAACGTGGTGTTGCAAGACGGGACACCGGGCGCCTACCTGGCTTCCTTCACCGCGTTGGCCCAATTGCCCGATATGTACCAGGGGATAGTGAAGGCCGTGATTTTCGGCTTCCTCGCGGCTATCGTCGCCTCCTACAAGGGCATGAATGCTGCCGGTGGGCCCAAGGGCGTCGGTGACGCGGTCAACGAAGCGGTGGTCATTTCGTTCACGCTGTTATTTATTGTCAACTTCGTGGTGACGGCGATCTACTTCCAGCTCGTCCCGATGAAAGGGACCTAGCGATGGCAACGAAGGTCGCAGATCTGTATCAAAAACCGCTCGGCTTTCTCGATGGCCTCGGTCAGCAAATGCTGTTCTATGTGCGGGTTTTCCGTGCGGTGCCTCGCACGATCGCCGTTTATCGCACGGAGATCCTTCGCCTCCTCGCCGAGGTGACGCTCGGATCGGGCGCACTCGCCGTGATCGGTGGAACGATCGGCGTTATCGCCGCGATGTGCTTTTTCACCGGCACGGAGGTCGGCATCCAGGGTTATGCCTCGCTGGACCAGACCGGTGCCGCGGCCTTCGCCGGATTCGTCTCGGCTTATTTCAATACCCGTGAGATCGCCCCGATTGTGGCCGGCATTGCGCTGGCTGCGACCGTGGGTTGCGGTTTTACTGCCCAGCTCGGCGCCATGCGGATCAGCGAAGAAATCGACGCCGTCGAAGTAATGGCGATCCCTTCGATTCCCTACCTGGTGACAACACGCGTCATCGCCGGCCTGATCGCTGTCGTCCCGCTCTACATTGTCGGCTTGCTCTCGTCCTACTTCGCGACGCGGCTCACCGTAACCAAACTGAGTGGGCAGAGCGCCGGCACTTACGACCACTACTTCACCCTGTTTTTGCCACCGGGAGACGTGCTGTGGTCATTCGCCAAGGTTCTCATCTTCGCGGTCGTGATCATCATGATTCATTGCTACTACGGCTATTATGCTTCGGGCGGACCGGCCGGCGTCGGCGTTGCCGTGGGTCGCGCCGTCCGCACGTCTATCGTCGCCATCAACGTCGTCGATCTAGCCGCGTCCATGGCCATCTGGGGCACCACCACGACCGTCAGACTGGCTGGTTGACCTATGGCTAGAACTCCGTTTCTCGAGAAGACCGGATCCATCCGCGCGCTGGGCGTCGGGTTCATTGCAGTCCTGCTGTTTTTCCTCTGGATCACGTATGCGGTGTTCAACAAGAATTTCGTCGACCCGGTCCCCATCACCCTGACCACGTCGACTGCGGGACTGGAACTGCCCCGCAACGCCGACGTCAAACTCCGCGGCATGATCGTCGGCGAAGTGCGCAGCGTCAAAGTCACCGCTGATGGCGTCAAGATGAACATCGCGATGGAGCCTTCGGCGATGAAGGTTGTGCCGAGTGGAGTGACAGCTCAAATCGTGCCCAAGACGCTGTTCGGCGAAAAATACATTTCGTTGATGCCGCCCACGATTCCCACGGGTCAATTGCTTCAGGCCGGGGACAACATCAGCAAAACGGTCGTCCCGATCGAAGTCGAGACCCTCCTCAATGACCTTTATCCTCTGCTCGAGGCCGTTCCGCCATCGGAGATTTCCTATACGCTGACGGCGATTTCAATAGCGCTGTCGGGGCGCGGGGAGCAATTGGGAAGCACCCTCGTCGCAGCAAACAGCTACTTTGAGAAGATCAACCCCGACGTGCCCAAACTCGTCGATGACCTGGTCAAGCTCGGCGAAGTCTCCGATGTCTACGCCAACGCCATGCCCGAGCTCGGCAGACTCCTCAAAAATACTGTCGTGACAGGCAATACGGTCGTTGCCAAGCGCGCGCAATTGCAGGCTTTCTACCAAGAAGGCACCAAATTGTCTGACACCTTGTCGGCGTTCCTCAAGGTGAACGGCGACAACCTCATTACCCTCAGCCAGGAATCCAGGCCAGTCCTGCAGGTACTCAGCGATTATTCAGAGGTGTTTCCGTGTGTGCTCCGCGGCGTCACCGACATCACCCCGAAGCTCAACAGCAGTTTCCGAAACGAGAGATTGAACATCAATCTCTCCATTATCGCGCCGGACGATCAGCCCACCGGTTATGCGGTCAATGAAAATGCCGACATAGCGAGCAAGGCGAAGATCGATGCCGAGCCTCTCGCCCAGCCCGATTGCCATACGCTGCCGAACTCTCCCTTTACCCATGACGAAGGGAACAGGGCGCCGTCACCGCCGTTCAAGGTGTACGAACTCCTCGGCCTCAAGACCGACCACAATAAATTTCGCAGTGCCGCTGCGGCCGGCGACGACGCGTTGATCAACCTGGTCCAGCCCAGTGTGGACGGTGTGGACACCCAGTCCCAACAAAGCGATCTCAAGGCGCTTTTAGGGGCAAGCCTCGGCATGGCGCAAAGCGATGTGCCCGATCTGGCCTCCTTGTTGGTCGGTCCGATTTTCCGCGGAGCGGAGGTGAGTGTCAGTGAAGCTCGATAAGGAATCCGCTTCGGCGCTGGTCAAATTGGTCATCTTCCTGGTCATCACCGGTATGGCCACGTTGTTGCTCGCGCTGCTGTTGTCCAACGGTAATTTCGGCAAACGTTATGAATACAAGGCCGAGTTCAGCGATGTCACCGGCGTGACGAAGGGTGATGACGTGCGCATCGCCGGTGTCGCCGTCGGCAGCGTCCAAAAAATTGAGGTCCTGAATCGCAACCGCGCGATCGTGACGTTCGGAGTCGACGCAAACACTCCGTTGACCGAAAACACCAATGTGCAGATCCGCTTCCGCAACCTTGTCGGCCAGCGTTACTTTTCCTTGAGCCAAGGTTCAGATGGTGCGAAGTCGACTCTCAAACCGGGAAGCACAATCCCCGAATCCCGCACCAAGGGAGCGCTCGACCTCAATGTGTTGTTCACCGGGTTCAAGCCCGTGTTCCAGGCGCTGTCTCCCAAAGACACGAACAAGTTGGCCTACGAACTCATTCAGACCGTCCAAGGCGAGGGTGGCAACGTGAAAACGCTTCTGGCCAGCACCTCATCGCTGACCAACACGCTCGCGGGACGCGATCAACTGATTGGTGATGTCATCACCAACCTGAGTCAGGTGCTCGACACCGTGGGCAGTCGCGACAAAGAGTTGACCGACACGATCGACACATTGCAGCAATTCGTCTCGGGGCTCAAAAACGATCGTCAAGCCATCCTCGGTTCGGTCGATTCAATCTCGGGCCTCGCGGTCGAAACGGCAGATTTCCTCCAGCAGGGCCGTCCGGCGCTCACCGAAGACGTCCGGCAGCTCGACCGGCTTACCGCCAACCTCAGCACTAAAAAGAACTTGAAGGTGCTGTCCGACACGATCCAGATCCTGCCCATCAAGATGAATAAGTTGGGCAATGCCGCCTCCTACGGTTCGGAGTTCAACTTCTTCCTGTGCTCTGTCAACGGGAACATCGTTATTCCGCCCATCCCGGGACTTCCCGGCTTTGAAAAACAGCAGACTGTGAAACTCGGTGGCAAAAAAGGGATTCCAGTTAGCACGGCTCCGCGTTGCGATACGGGAGGCAACTGATGAAACCATTCCGCGAACGCAACGCCGTCCTCATCGGATTGATCGGTTTCACCGGTCTGGCCCTGGTGATTCTCGGCGCCTTCAAGGCTGATCAGCTTCCGCTCATCGGCGGTGGCGACACCTATTACGCCAACTTCACCGAGGCCGGTGGGCTGAAGGTCAGCCAGGAAGTGCGTGTGGCCGGCGTCAGTGTTGGCAACGTCAAGGAGATAGAGCTCCAAGGCAATCACGTCCACGTCAGATTCGTGCTCGACAAGGGGACCGATTTCGGCATCGAGTCGGGCGCGGAAATTCGGGTCAGGACCTTGCTCGGCTCGATGTTCATGGCGTTGACACCCAAGGGATCGGGGCAATTGCCGAAGGACTCGACGATTCCAGTCGCTCGAACGCTTGCGCCCTATGACGTGGTGCAGGCCTTCTCCGGTCTCAGTGAGACCACGGACCAGATCGACATACCGCAGTTGTCGAAGTCGCTCGATGCTTTGTCTGAAATCAGCCAAGACACGCCTGTTGAATTTCGCGGTGCCATCAAGGGTGTTTCCAATCTTTCGCGCAATCTGGCCGCGCGTGACGACCAACTGAACGCGCTGCTCGTGGGCCTCAAAAAGGTGACGGGCGTTCTCAATTCGCGCAACCAGGAGCTCGAGACGCTGTTCAAGGATTCCGATGTACTGTTTCAGGCCATCGCCGCGCGTCGCCAATCGATTCACAACTTGTTGGTGTCCACGACGTCGTTGTCGAACCAACTGAGCGGACTCGTCAAGGACACGCGCGCTAACTTGAAGCCGGCTTTGACCCAATTGGAAGCGGTGACCGCGATGTTGCGCCGCAATGAAAGCAGCCTCGACGAGGCGCTACGCGTTATGGGCTCCTTCGACCGGGTGTTCGCCAATGCCCTCGGCAGCGGACCGTGGTTCGACACCTACATCGGGACGGGTTCATGAAGAACGACCAGATGCTCCAGCGGGTTGCGGGCTTGTCGAAGTTCCTCACGGCCTTCGTCATACTGGCGCTGATCGTCGCGGCGGCCATCATGCTGTCTTCGCGTGACGGCCGGCGTTATGTCACCGTCGACTTCAAACAGGCCAACTCGTTGTACAAGGGTTCGGACGTCAAGGTGCTCGGAGTTCCTGTGGGCCGGGTCGAGAGCCTGACACCCAAGGGCAATGTCGTGCACGTCAAGATCTCCTATGACGGCAAGTACAAACTGCCCAACGACGTCAAGGCTGTCATCATTTCGCCATCCATTGTCGGCGACCGCTTCGTGCAGTTGGCTCCGGCCTACAACGGTGGCGCCGTTCTTGCGGACAACGCCGTTCTCGACATAAAACGTAGTGCCGTGCCGGTCGAACTCGACCAGATTTACAGTTCTCTCAATGACCTCTCGGTCGCCTTGGGACCCGACGGTGCCAACAAAAACGGTTCGTTGAGCAAGTTCATCGACAACAATGCCAGGTCCCTCGATGGTCAAGGTGCGCAACTCAACGAAACTATCAAGAACTTCTCCAAGCTGAGCCAGACGTTGTCCAACAACAAGGAAGCGCTGTTCGGCAGCCTCGATGAGGTCGAAACGTTCGTGGCGATGTTGAAGAAGAATGACTCCTCGGTTCGTGCGTTCAACGACAGCACAGCCAAGGTGTCCACCGTGCTGGCGGGGGAGCGCGACGACCTCGCGGCCACACTCAAATCGCTCAGCCTGGCACTGATCGATGTGCATTCGCTCATCAAGGAAAACCGCACTGCCCTCCGCGGCAACGTTGGCAATCTGACGTCGATCAGCAAAGTCCTGGTCAACAATAAAAAGTCGCTCGAGGAAACCATCAAGGCCGCCCCGACGGCGCTGTCCAACGTGGCCTTCACCTACAACGCGAAATACGGCACCCTTGACACCCGGGGCAACCTGTTGGAGACGGTGACCGGCGGGCTGAAAAATCCCAAACTTCTTCTGTGCTCCCTGCTTGGCGAAGCCGGGAATGCCGGCGACGGGTGCGACACGCTCGGCAGTTATCTCGCCTCATTGCCGCTGGATGGCCTCACTCCGCAGCTTCCGCGGACGGCGGCCGGATCCACGTCGACACCGAAAACCGAACCGGTCAACAACTCCCTCCAAGAGATGCTGGCGGTGAACTGATGGATAAGAACAAGTCCATTTTATTCAAGGCAGCAATTGCGGGATCGGTGCTTTCCATCACCATGAGCGGCTGCAGTTTTTCGCCCTACTCGTTGCCCCTGCCGGGCGGGGCCGACGTCGGCAACAATCCCTACCAGATCAAGGTGCAGTTCCGTGATGTGCTCGATCTGGTGCCGCAAAGCGCCGTACGAGTCAACGACGTGGCCGTCGGCAAAGTAACCAAGATCGAGCTCAACGGCTGGACCGCCGTGGTCACCCTCAAGATCAACAGTGCCGCCAAACTCCCTGACAACGCCGAAGCGACGATCCGCCTGACGAGCCTTTTGGGTGAAAAGTTCGTGTCCCTCGCGGCGCCCAAGACAGGGGCGATGGGATCGTTGGGCAACGGCGATGTCATTCCTCTCGCTCGATCGGGTCGAAACCCCGAGATCGAGGAGGTGCTCGCCGCGACCTCGCTTCTGTTCAATGGTGGCGGGCTCGAAAAGACCCAGACCATCGTCAGGGAACTCAACAAGACGCTCGCCGGCAACGAACCCGAAATCAAGCAACTGCTGACTTCGAGCAATGCGTTCCTGGGCCAGCTCGACCGCAACAAAGCAGCTCTTCTCACAGCGCTGGAAAAGGTCAATCGACTGGCGGTCGAAACCAATAAGCAGAAGAGCGCCATCACCGGCGCTTTGGACAACCTTCCCGCTGCGCTCACGGTCGTCAACCATCAGCGCGATGACCTCGTCAGGCTGTTGGAGTCGCTCAACCGTCTCGGTGACGTCGGCACAAGGGTTGTCAAGCAATCCAAAGTTGACACGATTGCCGATCTCAAACTCCTCGCACCGATCCTTCAGGAACTGGCTGATTCCGGTGACGACCTCGCGAAGTCCTTCACGGCCCTTCTCACTTTCCCCTTCCCCGACGCAGCAGTCGGCGGCAGCACCGTTCAAGGGGTAAAGGACTTCCATAAGGGCGACTACACCAATCTGTCCGTGGAGCTGGACATCTCACTGGGACAGCTGACCAAATTTCTCGGACTTGGCGACTTGCGCGGTGCTGGACTTTCGACAACCCCGAGCAACGGATCGACGGACCCGCTCACGAGCCTCGCCGACCTCGTTGGTGGGCTGGTGCCGGCAGCACCTGCAGGGCTGCCGTCCCTTTCCGGCCTCGATCAGCTGCCCGGTTCGTCGACCCGAAACGGGCCGTCGACGCCGCCGGGGACAACTCAGGATCCGACGCCGACGACAGACGGATCGCAGTTGCCCTCGTTCTGTTCGCTCCTGGGACAGTGCCGTGCGGCCCCTGCGAATCTGGCGCAGGCCGCCAATTCCGACTTCGGACGTCTCCTCATCGAACCGATGGTGGCTTCATGATTACTCGCCTGACCAAGATTCAACTCATCATTTTTGTCATCGTCACTCTGGTGGGTGGTGCCTTCGTCGGTGGTCGTTACGCCAAGATCGATCGTTTGGTTGTCGACCGCAGCTTCCCGGTCACGGTCCAACTCAAAGACTCCGGCGGGCTCTTCGAAGGTGCGCAGGTGACATACCGGGGCATCGGCGTCGGCCGCGTTGGCAAGATGACGTTCACGAACGCAGGCGTCAAGGCGCGGCTGGATATCGAGAACAACGCCCCGAAGATTCCCTCGGACGTGCTCGCCGTCGTGGCAAACAAATCGGCCGTAGGCGAACAGTTCATGGATCTTCAACCACGCACAACCACGGCACCCTATCTCAAGTCGGGATCCAACGTCACCGTGGCGAATACGCAGATCCCGGTCGCGACCACTGAGCTCCTTATCCACGCCAACGATCTGGTCACATCGATCAACACCACGAGTCTCAAGACCGTCGTCGACGAACTGGGCATCGCTTTCGTGGGGACCGGTGAGGACCTCGGCCGCATCATCGACACGTCGACTGAGTTCCTGCAGGCCGCGAACGACAACATCGGCACGACGCGTGCCCTGATCCGGGACTCAGACTCGGTGCTTCAGACTCAGACCGATAAGCAGGGCGCAATTTCGACATTCGCCAAGAACCTCGCCTTGTTCTCCGACACTCTGGCAAGTGCCGATCCGGACTTGAGGCGCCTGGCCGACGGTGGCGCTGGCTCAGCGAAGGAAATTCGGCAAGTCGTCGCTGAAAACTCCAAAAATCTGAACGTACTCGTCAATAACGTCATAACGACAAACAAGCCGGCTTTTGAAAATACGCAGGCTTTGCGCTCTTTGTTCATTCTCTTCCCCTATCTGCTCGAAGGCGCCCCGTCGACCCTCGCCAAAAATGGTGACTTTTATGACGCGGCGTTCGGCAACGTCTTGACCAAAGATCCGGCCGTGTGCAACCAGGGCTACCGCGGCTACCGCGGAGGTCCTGCGGACGACGGCCGCCGTCCGCCTCGGAAACTTTCCGTCCGCGGTCTGGAGGCGACAGTCGATTGCGCCGATTCGGCCAAGGTGCCCCGCAACCCATCGAAGACTGTGGTGAAAAAAAATCGAGTTCCGGTCGCTGTGTATGATCCCGCAACCGGCATCCCAACATCGACCGGCGCAACGGATTCGACCAACACCTATTCAGATCCGTTGGCGTTCGGAAAGGATTCATGGCAATGGCTTCTTCTCGGCCCGACAACAACGAAGTAATCGAGCAATCGTCAACGGGCAGCCGGCGCATTACTCGGCTGCTTTCGGTCGTCACGGTTCTCGGCGTCCTGATCGGCGTTGCGGGACTTCTGGTTCCGCAGGTGTTTTCCTATGCAAATAGTGAAACGGTCAGCGACCGCAAGCAGGTCGTTGCCCGGACGACCGACTTCGCCGTTGCCATGAACACCTATGACGTTGCGAAAGTCGACGACTATCAAAAGCGGGTTGACGGTCTACTGTCGGAGTCGTACAAAAAGCAATTCATTGGCAAGACCGACGCGTTTTTCAAGGCGCTGAAAGATAGGCAGCAGGTCAGCAACGATGCGAAGGTACTCGCCGTCGCCGTCGACAGCATCGATAAGGACTCCGCACTCGTGCTGGTGGCCGTCGATTCCGCGATCACCAACACCGAAGTCAAGGCCGCCATCCCGAGGCACTTGCGCTGGAGCGTGACCTTGGTCAAGCAGCAGAACTCCTGGAAAGTCTCTAAATTCGAGAGCGTCGGCACGCTTGAAGCGTCGACGGGTCAGCCCAGCGCCACGCCGTCGGCACAGTCGACCGAGGGGAGCACTTCCAAATGAGCAACACCAACGGCCCAATCCGTCGTCGTCGTATCGCCGGTGAATTCAAGCCGACCGTCGAGCCGGCTGAAATCAAACGCAGACTCATTCCCAAGGCACCAAGCAAAGCACCACGGAAACCGGTCGCGGCCGATCCGGTCCCGTCCACGAAGGCTCCGCTTTACGTGGGCGTGAAGTCACCCCCCAAGGTGGTTCCGACCGGATCGCCGGCTTCCTTGGCCAACCTGGCAAAGCCCGCCCGGGCAAAGGCGTCTCTTCCGCCGCGTACGCAATGGCGCTGGTTCATTCCGCTCGCGTTTGTTGCGCTCTGCGCGGCGGTTTTCGCTGTCGTCTTTGCCGTCAGGGGAGTCTCAGATTTCCGTCAACAGAATGGAATCGAAGCCTCCAATACCAAGGCCTCAGCGGCGGCCGGCTCGGCTGCCGAGACGATCTTCTCCTTCCGGTACGACAAGCTCGATGAGCACCTAGTCGCGTCGAAGGCGCTCATGACGCCGGCGTTCACGAAGGAGTTTGATAAGATCGCACCGGCCTTGACCGAGCTGGCTCCGCAGCGCAAGATCGTGGTGCAGGCGCAGTCGCGCAACGCCGCCGCTCTTGAGTGTGGCAATGAATGCTCCCCGACCAAATCCTCGATCCTGGTGTTCCTCGATCAGGCACGACTGGTTGGTGACTCGAAAGTGCCGACAGTTTTCGGAAACAGAATTGTGGTGGGCATGGTCGAGCTCAACGGCGTTTGGCTCGTGAACGACATACGGGCTCTGTAGGCGCCGCCGGATAGCCGTTGAAACAAACGGCCCCCCATCGGGGCGATCTGTCAAGACCCCCGTTTGCATTCTCTGGGTACGGCGGGTTAGACTTATCCTTCGCGCCCGCTAACTTCTTGCCTTGGTCACCTTGACTGGGCTTTTGTGGCGTGCGCGGAAGTTGAGCCTCAACGAGACTAGCGAGCCTTTGGAAGGATCCCTCTTGGCCGCCTCGCGCATTGTCGCAGCACAGACCACCCCCCGCCGTATCTCCTTCGCAAAAATTGCAGAACCCCTTGAGGTTCCGCAACTTCTTGCGTTACAGACTGATGCCTTTTCTTGGCTTGTCGGAGACGATTTCTGGAAGGCCAAGGTTGAGCAAGCGCTAGCCGATGGTCGCACAGACGTCTCGACGAAGTCCGGACTCGAAGAGATCTTTGAAGAGATTTCTCCGATAGAAGACTTCTCTGAAACGATGAGCCTGTCGTTTAGAGATCACCGGTTCGAGCCCCCCAAATATTCCGTCGAGGACTGCAAAGACCGAGACGTCACTTATGCCGCCCCGCTGTTCGTGACCGCAGAGTTCATGAACAACGAGACCGGTGAAATCAAGAGCCAGACCGTGTTCATGGGGGATTTCCCGCTCATGACCGACAAGGGCACCTTCATCATCAACGGCACCGAGCGTGTCGTCGTGTCACAGCTCGTCCGTTCGCCCGGCGTTTATTTCGAACGCACGGCCGACAAGACGAGTGACAAGGACATTTACACGGCCAAGATGATTCCCTCGCGCGGTGCGTGGCTGGAGTTCGAGGTCGACAAACGCGACCTCGTTGGTGTCCGCCTCGACCGCAAGCGCAAGCAGAGTGTCACCGTTCTGCTCAAGGCTCTTGGTTACACCGAAGCTCAAATCCGTGAAGAATTCGGTCAGTACGAGTCGATGATGCTGACGCTGGAGAAGGACCACGCCGCCAGCCAAGACGAAGCACTTCTCGACATCTACCGCAAGCTGCGTCCGGGCGAACCGCCGTCGCGCGAAGCGGCGCAGACCCTTCTGGACAACTACTACTTCAATGGCAAGCGCTATGACCTTGCCAAGGTCGGACGCTACAAGTTCAACAAGAAGCTCGGCGTCGAAGAGCCTTTCGACAAGCAGACGCTGACGATCGACGACATCGTGTCGACAATCCGTTATGTCGTCGCGCTACACGCCGGTGAAACCGAGTTGGCCAGCAAGGCGGGCAGCACGTTCGTCGAGGCCGATGACATCGACCACTTCGGCAACCGCCGCATGCGCACTGTCGGTGAGCTCATCCAGAACCAGCTCCGCACGGGCCTTGCCCGCATGGAGCGCGTGGTTCGTGAGCGGATGACGACTCAAGACGTCGAAGCGATCACCCCCCAGACGCTCATCAACATCCGTCCGGTTGTTGCTGCGCTCAAGGAGTTCTTCGGCACTTCGCAACTCAGCCAGTTCATGGATCAGAACAACCCGCTCGCGGGCCTGACCCACAAGCGCCGTCTTTCGGCTCTTGGACCTGGCGGTCTGTCGCGTGAACGCGCCGGCTACGAAGTCCGTGACGTCCACCCTTCGCACTACGGACGCATGTGCCCGATCGAAACTCCTGAAGGCCCGAACATTGGCTTGATCGGTTCGCTCGCCTCGTATGGCCGGATCAACTCCTTCGGCTTCATCGAGACGCCTTATCGCAAGGTCGTCAAGGGCAAGGTCACCAAGCAGATCGATTACCTCACCGCGACCGAAGAAGATCGTTTCGTCATTGCGCAGGCCAACTCTGCGTTGACAGAAAAGTTCACCTTTGCCGAAGACTCCGTCCTGGTTCGCCAGCGCGGCGGCGAGGCCGAGCTGACCACGCCCGACGTAGTCGACTACATGGATGTTTCGCCTCGCCAGATGGTGTCGGTGGCCACGGCCCTGATCCCGTTCCTTGAGCACGACGACGCCAACCGCGCCCTCATGGGCTCGAACATGCAGCGTCAGGCCGTTCCCCTTATCAAGAACGACGCGCCTCTCATCGGCACCGGCATGGAATATCGTGCCGCTGTTGACGCCGGTGACGTCGTGGTTGCCAAGGGCGCCGGTATCGTCAAGGAAGTTTCCGCAGACGCCATCGAGATCATGCAGGACGACGGCACCTACTTCACTTATCGTCTGGCGAAGTTCCGTCGCTCCAATCAGGGCACCTGCACCAATCAGCGTCCGCTCGTCCAGGAAGGTATGCGCGTCGAGGTGGGCACCCCGCTCGCCGATGGCCCGTGCACCGACGAAGGCGAAATGGCGCTTGGCACCAACCTGCTCGTGGCCTTCATGCCGTGGCACGGTCACAACTACGAAGATGCGATCATCCTCAGCCAGCGCGTGGTGCAGGACGACATGCTTACCTCGATTCACATCGAAGAGCACGAAGTCGACGCACGCGACACGAAGCTCGGCCCCGAAGAGATCACCCGGGACATCCCCAACGTCAGCGAGGAAATGCTTGCTGACCTCGATGAACGCGGAATCATCCGCATCGGCGCCGAAGTCGGCAACGGTGACGTACTTGTCGGCAAGGTCACCCCTAAGGGCGAAACCGAGCTCACACCCGAAGAGCGCTTGCTGCGTGCCATCTTCGGCGAGAAGGCGCGCGAAGTGCGCGACACCTCGTTGAAGGTTCCGCACGGCGAGTCCGGCACCGTCATTGGTGTTCGCGTCTTCGACAGTGCCGAAGGCGACGAATTGTCGCCCGGTGTCAACCAGCTCGTCCGCGTCTATGTCGCCCAGAAACGCAAAATCTCCAACGGCGACAAGCTCGCGGGTCGTCACGGCAACAAGGGCGTCATCTCCAAGATCCTTCCGGTCGAGGACATGCCGTTCATGGCAGACGGCACCCCCGTCGACATTGTGCTCAACCCGCTCGGTGTTCCCGGCCGTATGAACGTCGGTCAGGTCCTCGAAACCCACCTCGGTTGGGTGGCAAAGGCCGGCTGGCAGGTCGAAGGCAACGATGAAGAATGGCAGCAGCGACTTGCAAAGATCGGTGCCTCAGGGGCGCCGGCCAACAGCAATATCGCCACGCCGGTCTTCGACGGTGCCCGTGAAGACGAGATTCAGGGCCTCCTGGCTTCGACGTTGCCCAACCGCGACGGCGAGCGCATGGTCGGCCGTGACGGGAAGGCCGTGTTGATCGACGGCCGCAGCGGCGAGCAGTTCCCGGAACCGGTTTCGGTCGGTTACATGTACCTGCTCAAGCTGCACCACCTCGTCGATGACAAGATCCACGCACGCTCGACCGGTCCGTACTCCATGATCACTCAGCAGCCGCTTGGTGGTAAGGCCCAGTTTGGTGGCCAGCGCTTCGGTGAGATGGAAGTGTGGGCGCTCGAGGCCTATGGCGCCGCATACGCGCTGCAGGAACTGCTGACGATCAAATCCGACGACATCCTCGGTCGCGTCAAGGTTTATGAAGCCATCGTGAAGGGCGAAAACGTCCCCGAACCCGGTATTCCTGAATCGTTCAAGGTGCTCGTCAAGGAGATGCAGTCTCTGTGTCTCAACGTCGAAGTTCTTTCCAGTGACGGCACCGCCGTCGAGATGCGCGATGCGGAAGAAGATCTCTTCCGTGCCGCCGAAGAACTCGGCATCGACTTGTCTCGCCGTGAGCCCAGCAGCGTCGAGGAAGTCTGAGCTTCCCCCAAACGGGATAGCTTCAGACCCCTCGTCGCAACTAAGTTTTTTTTGAAATACGTATTGTTCGAAAGGGAAAGAAGACAAACGTGCTAGACGTGAACTTCTTCGATCAACTGCAGATCGGCCTCGCCACTGCAGATGACATCCGTACCTGGTCTCATGGTGAAGTAAAGAAGCCCGAGACCATCAACTACCGCACCCTGAAGCCCGAGCGCGATGGACTCTTCTGCGAGAAGATCTTCGGCCCGACCCGGGACTGGGAGTGCTACTGCGGAAAATACAAGCGTGTCCGCTTCAAGGGCATCATCTGTGAACGTTGTGGCGTTGAGGTCACGCGTTCCAAGGTTCGCCGTGAGCGCATGGGTCACATCGAACTCGCCGCACCGGTTACACACATCTGGTACTTCAAGGGTGTTCCCAGCCGGCTCGGTTACTTGCTTGATCTTGCTCCGAAGGACCTCGAAAAGGTCATCTACTTCGCGGCCTACATGATCACGCATGTTGACGCAGATGCCCGTCACCGCGACTTGTCCTCGCTCGAAGCAAAGATCGATCTCGAGCGCAAAAACCTCGAGAACCGTCGTGACAACGAAGTCAACGAGCGTATGCAGAAGCTCGAAGAGGACCTCAAGGCACTCGAAGACGAAGGTGCCAAGGCCGACGCCAAGCGCAAGGTCAAGGATGCTGCCGAGCGCGAAGCCAAGCAGCGTCGTGACCGCGCTCAGCGCGAGATCGACCGCCTCGACGAGGTGTGGACTCGCTTCAAGAACCTGAAAATCCAGGATCTTGAAGGCGACGAACTGCTCTACCGCGATATGACCTACCGCTTCGGCAAGTACTTCGAGGGTTACATGGGCGCCGCTGCCATCCAGAAGCGCTTGCAGACCTTTGACCTCGACGCCGAAGCAGTGCTCCTGCGCGAGATCATCGCAACCGGCAAGGGGCAGAAGAAGACCCGTGCGCTCAAGCGCCTCAAAGTCGTCTCGGCGTTCCTCGCGAGCAACAACAAGCCCGAAGGAATGGTCCTCGACACGGTCCCGGTGATCCCGCCAGAACTTCGTCCGATGGTCCAGCTCGACGGTGGCCGTTTCGCGACGTCCGACCTCAACGACCTGTACCGCCGCGTGATCAACCGCAACAACCGCCTCAAGCGCCTGCTTGATCTCGGTGCGCCGGAGATCATCGTCAACAACGAAAAGCGCATGCTTCAAGAGGCAGTCGACTCGTTGTTCGACAACGGTCGCCGTGGCCGTCCGGTCACCGGACCGGGCAACCGTCCGCTGAAGTCGATCTCCGACATGCTCAAGGGCAAGCAGGGTCGATTCCGTCAGAACCTCCTCGGCAAGCGCGTTGACTACTCCGGCCGTTCGGTCATCATCGTCGGTCCGCAGCTCAAATTGCACCAGTGCGGCCTGCCCAAGCAGATGGCCCTCGAGCTGTTCAAACCGTTCGTGATGAAGCGACTGGTTGACCTCAACCATGCGCAGAACATCAAGAGCGCGAAGCGCATGGTCGAACGCGCACGTCCGGTGGTCTGGGATGTCCTCGAAGAGGTCATTTCCGAGCACCCGGTGCTGCTCAACCGCGCACCTACGCTTCACCGCCTCGGCATCCAGGCTTTCGAGCCTCAGCTGATCGAGGGCAAGGCCATCCAGATTCACCCGCTTGTCTGTTCGGCCTTCAACGCCGACTTCGATGGTGACCAGATGGCCGTGCACTTGCCGCTGAGCGCTGAAGCTCAGGCCGAAGCGCGCATCCTGATGCTCTCGACCAATAACATCCTGAAGCCGTCCGACGGACGTCCGGTCACGATGCCCACCCAGGACATGATCATCGGTCTTTACTTCCTGACGCTCGATCGCTCAGGGCACGTTGGCGAAGGGCGTGCGTTCGCGTCGGTTGCCGAAGCGATCATGGCGTTCGACCGCAAGGAGATCACTCTCCAGGCCAAGGTCAAACTGCGCATCGAGGGCAAGACCCTGGACACGACTCTGGGTCGCGCAATCTTCAACGAGGCGCTGCCCGAGGACTACCCCTATGTCGACTATCAGGTCGGCAAGAAGCAGTTGGGTGTCATCGTCAACGATCTGGCCGAGCGTTACTCCAAGGTCGACGTGGCCAATGCGCTCGATGCTCTCAAGGACACCGGTTTCTACTGGGCAACCCGCTCGGGTGTGACGATTTCGATCGACGACGTTGTCAAGCCGCTTCGCAAGCCCGAGATCCTCGCGACCTACGAAGCGCAGGCCGCCAAGGTCCAGGTTCAGTTCGATCGCGGACTCATCACCGAGGACGAGCGTCGACAAGAGCTCATCGAAATCTGGACTCAGGCCACGGCTGAGGTGTCCGCTGAAATGGAGAAGGCCTTCACCGAGGACAACCCGATCTGGATGATGGTCCATTCGGGCGCCCGCGGAAACATGATGCAGGTTCGCCAAATCGCCGCAATGCGCGGTCTTGTGGCCAACCCCAAGGGTGAGATTATTCCGCGCCCGATCAAGGCGAACTTCCGTGAAGGGCTGTCGGTCGTCGAATACTTCATCGCGACTCACGGTGCCCGCAAGGGACTAGCGGACACGGCGTTGCGCACGGCCGACTCGGGTTATCTGACCCGTCGTCTGGTCGACGTGAGCCAAGACGTGATTATCCGTGAAGAAGATTGCGGCACCGAGCGTGGCCTTCCGAAGGTCATCGCGACGCGCCTCGACGACGGTCGTCTCGTGCCGGCAGAGAATGTCGAAACGTCGGCATACTCCCGTAGCGCGGCGACCGACATCAGTGCCCCTGATTCCGGCGAGGTACTGATCCCGGCCGGCGGTGACCTCGGCGACGTCGAGATCGCTCGTCTGATTGAGGCCGGCGTCGACACGGTGAAGGTCCGCACGGTCCTCACCTGTGAAGCGCACACCGGCACCTGTGCCAAGTGCTACGGCCGTTCACTGGCTACCGGCAAGCTCGTCGACATTGGCGAAGCGGTTGGCACGATCGCTGCACAGTCGATCGGCGAACCCGGCACCCAGCTCACAATGCGTACGTTCCACACCGGTGGCGTCGCAGGTGACGACATCACGCACGGTCTGCCGCGCGTCGTGGAACTCTTCGAAGCACGCCAACCCAAGGGCAAGGCGCCGATCACCGAGGCCGCCGGTCGCATCGCGATCGACGATTCGGACAAGGCGCGCAAACTCATAGTGACGCCGGACGACGGTTCCGAACCGCTCGAATACCCGATCAGCAAGCGTTTGCGTCTGTTGATCGCCGATGGTGATCACGTCGAAGTCGGACAGCAACTTACGCACGGCACACCTGATCCGCAGGAAGTTCTGCGCATACTCGGTGTCCGCCGTGCTCAGGAGCACTTGGTCGATGAAGTGCAGGCGGTTTACCGCTCGCAGGGTGTTGCCATCCACGACAAGCACATCGAGATCATCGTGCGTCAGATGTTGCGACGCGTCACCGTCATCGAGCAAAGCGATTCGGCCCTGATCCCCGGTGATCTGGTCGACCGTGCGAAGTTCGAGGACGAGAACCGTCGGGTTGTCGCCGAAGGCGGTACGCCGGCTTCGGGCCGTCCGGTGCTCATGGGCATCACGAAGGCTTCGCTTGCTGTTGAGTCATGGCTCAGTGCCGCCTCCTTCCAGGAGACGACGCGTGTCCTCACCGACGCGGCGATCCACGGCAAGTCCGATCATCTGCGCGGACTCAAGGAAAACATCATCATCGGCAAGCTCATCCCGGCCGGTACCGGTCTCGACCGTTACAAGAACATCCGGGTTGAGCCCACCGATGAGGCGCGAGCAGCGGCATATTCGGTGACCGGGTATGAGTCTTATGACTACGGCTTCGGTACGGCCGCCAGCGAGCCCGTCGCGCTTGACGACTACGACTTCACATCATTCGAGAAGTAGAGCGTTCGAAAAGTAAGGTGTTCGAGAAGTAAAGTTGTTCGACGTGTAGTGGTTTCGACACGTAACGAATTGCCACAAGCAAGGGACCGCCCTCGGGCGGTCCCTTTCTTGCGTTGGCTGACCCCATCGCGCCGTCCCCACGTCAGTTGGCGGTGGGTTAGGCACCACATCAAGCCTGTTGCGTGGTGCCTAACCCACCGCCGGACCGGGAGGATGGTGCCTAACTCACCGCCGGACCGGGAGGATCGGGTTCCTCAGACTTTCGCGGCTTTCCGCTCGGCGGTGCGGAACATCCAAGTGAGTCGGGGCTCGAAGACTGGCCTGAAGACTCTCGATACGACCTTGGTCATCAAAAGATTGGCCAGAACGACCGCGGCGACCATCGCCCCGATCACGGCGAAAACGCCATACTGCTCAACGCGGTCGAACACGTCGAACTGGAACCTCAGGACCAGAATGACGTATCCGTGCAGCAGGTAACTGTAGAACGTCCGTCCGCCCAGGATTGTTGTCCAGGAGCGTCGACGCGGCACGAGCGACAGGGCTGCAAAGGTCATGGTCAGACCGAGAAGAAGAAGTTCTCCGCGCTGCAGCATTCCCTCCCATGGACCTGCCGACAGCGGCGCTTCGTCGTAGCGCTGTTTCCACAGTAGCCAATCGGTTGTCCAGTTGCGTGAGTACAGATAGCACAGGATGAAAGTGACCGTCAGAAAGGTCGCCGAGGCGACCCGCACGGATTTCTGGGCCAACCACTCGAAGCGGTCGCGATTCATGTGGAGGCCGATGACATAGAACGGCAGGAAGCCGAGGACCTTCGGCAACGCCAGAACATTGGGCACTTCGATAAGGCCCACGGTGAGCGAAATCAGGATCGACGTCGTTATCGGATATTTGAGCGCCCGCCAGATCGGTGTTGTCAGCCGCCAGATGAAAAGGGCCGCCAAGAACCAGGCGAGCCATTGTGGAGAGAGGATCATGAGGGTGTCCGGCTGACCCTCGTAGTGCCGGGTGATGAGTTGCAGTGCCGTTTCGGTGATCAGATAGGGAATGACCAGCGTGCTCACGATGCGCCGCACCTGACGAAAGTCGCCGACGTAGTGCCGCGCTGTATAGCCCGAAATCAGGATGAAAAAAGGCATATGGAACGCATAAATCCATACGTAGACGGCGCGAGCCGAATCCATGACGATGAACTGAGTGAGCGTATGACCGATGACTACCAGCAGCATCACCCAGTAGCGGGCATTGTCGAGGTAGGCGACGCGTTCCTTGGGGGGAGAGGTAGTCAGGGGCAGCGGGGCTAGTTCACTCATTATGATCGATTCTAACTGTCGTTACTGAAAATCATCTGTGGAGATGTCATGGTCGAACCGTCACGCACGCAGCGCCTGGGCGCTTATGCAGTCATTGTGTCCGAAGACCGGATGTTACTCACCAGGATCTCCGCGAAGGGTTATCCGGTGGGCCAGTGGAACCTGCCCGGGGGAGGCGTCGACCACGGCGAGTCGCCGCATGACGCGGTGCGCCGCGAACTGTTCGAGGAAGCCGGCCTGAAAGCGGTCACAGCCAAGCTGGTCGACGTAAGCAGCATTCATGTCATCGACCTGGGTCGCAATGACGCCTACGAGGACTATCACGGCATTGCTCTCTTGTATGTCGTCACCGTCGATCCTGAGAGCGAACCGAGGGTAGTCGAAATTGGCGGTACCACCGATCGTGCCGAGTGGGTGCGGCTGGACGACATTGGCACCGCCGATTACCCGATTGTCGGAATCGTAGAGCACGTCCTCGCGAACCCGGATCAGTTCGCTGCGCCCACGTGATGCGGCGGCGGCCTGCGAAGCCTCAAGGAAGCAGTTTGGGCAGGTAGAACAGCATCGCGTAATTGCCCCGCGCGGACAGCACATACGTGCCGAAGGCGCGCCGGCCGTCCTTGCGTGTGGCGGTGTATGTCGTGCTGACTTCGTTGAGGTCCTCGACGACGTCCTCGCTGAAAACACCCTTATCGCCGACCGACCGGGCATACTCCTCGGAGATCAGGTCGGCCTGCCTTCCCTTGCCGGTCGAGAGCGCAACAAACGCCGGCTTGAAACCGCTGAGCAGGATCGTCGCGCCTTCGGGCACGAGCCATTTGCCGTCGAGAAGACCTTGATTGGGGCCAGCGTCCAGGTCCATCTTGGGCCAAGTGAACAACAGGTTGGCAGGAGCTTTCAGGCTATCGCTCGGGAGGTTGCCGACGCCGTCGGTGTCGCGGCCGAGTTGGCCGTTGCGGGGTTCGCCGACATAGCCAACGCTCAGAGTCATGACCGGACGAGTGTTCGCTGCCGGGGCAGTCGTGCGGAGAGCGACGTTGCCCGGATCGACCGTGAGCGATATCTGGATGTCGCGGTCGCCGCCTGTGAGCCCTTGGACGTTGAGGGTGCAGCCGGTGTAGCGGCCATTTGCCGTCGTGCAGTATTGGGACAAGTCGTCGGTGTCGATGCCACTTTTTGGCAACACGGCAGCAATCTGGCTGATCATGCGGATGGTGACGTCGGACGGATTGCCGTCGACGCGCATCACGGACACCGTGGTGTCGGGCCTGGGCGCGGTGTCGAGAAGCTTGAAAGTGTCGACATTGGGACGGTTGACTGGCGTGGGTGCAGGCGTCGAAATGGTCTTGCCATCCTTCAGCGCCTCTGCAGCTGCGGCATTGTCTTCGGCGGCTTTCTGGGCGACAGCGGCGTCGAGCTCAGGCTGATAGGCCGCGATGAGCGGGGCACTGCGGAAACGTACGAGCGGCCCCAACTGCGTGGCACCCTTGGGAACCTGAAGCCCATAGGCGATCGGACTCTCAGGCCCAGACTCCTGAATCGAGACGTCAGGCGCCGTGGCGGTGATCGCCGTCGAGGTCGGCTTGGTCAGGTCTTGAGTGGAGGTGCAGGCCGACAGGCCGCTGACCAGCGCGAGCGCCGCGATCGCGGCGACTCCAATCTTCCTCATAACTTCCTCTCGTAAGTGCTGACCCTCAATAGCGCCGTAAAGATCCTAGGGCATTCCCGAGACGAACGTACGGGGCCGTATTCTTCTCTTGCCACTCAGTTCAAACCATCTAATTCACATTGGCAGGCTACCCAAGGAGTGTTCGTGACGACATTTTTGCCCGATCGTCCCGAGACCGTATTCACCTATGGTGCACCAGCGCTCAAATTCGGTGTCGGCGCAAGGCATGAACTTGCCTTCGATATCGCCCAGTTCAACGCCAGGCGTGTCCTCCTGGTGACCGACCCGGGTGTTGCTGCGACCGGCACACCGGCGCAGCTTGCCGAAGAGCTCATCGCCGCAGGCCCCGATGCGGTCGTCTTCGACCGATCGCGCGTTGAACCCACCGACGGCAGCCTGATCGAGGCGATCGAATTCGCGCGCGCCCACGGCCCCTTCGACGTGATCGTGGCGGTCGGCGGCGGCTCGAGTATCGACACCGCCAAGGCTGTCAATCTGCTCACCACCAACGAGGGTGAATTGATGGACTACATCAACGCACCCGTAGGCAAGGCCAAGGCTCCGGCCCATCCACTGTTGCCCCTCATCGCCATACCGACGACTACCGGAACGGGTAGCGAGAGCACCACGATTTGCGTCCTTGACGTGGTGAATCAACACATCAAAACCGGCATCTCACATCCACGATTGCGGCCGACGCTTGCCATCGTCGATCCCGAGCTGACGCTGACGCAGCCGGCCGGGGTTACAGCGGCCGCCGGCATGGACATTTTGTGTCACGCGCTCGAAAGTTTCACCGCCCGTCCGTATCAGTCCTATGAACACAAACTGGCCAACCAGCGGGTCCCTTATTGCGGCTCCAATCCGATCGCCGATATGTGGTCCGAAAAGGCGCTGAGTCTGATGGCGGGCTCTTTCCGCACCGTGATCCGCGAAGGTGGCAACCTGGACGCGCGCACCGATGTCGCGATGGCGGCGACGTTCGCCGGTCTCGGTTTCGGCAACGCCGGCGTGCACATTCCCCATGCCAACGCCTATCCGATCGCCGGTCAGGTCACCGACTTCAGGCCAGAAGGCTATGCCGCAGACCACGCGATGGTGCCGCATGGCATGGCCGTGTCCCTGACCGCTCCGGAGGCTTTCCGTTTTACTTTCGAAGCTTCGCCAGAACGCCACATCCACGCGGCCGAATTACTTGAGCCCGACGCCGAGCGCCCCGACAACCCGGCCGATTTCCTCCCACAAGTGCTGACGACACTCATGCGCGACATCGGGATTCCGGCCGGCATCGGAGCCGTCGGGTTCAACGAAGGAGACATCAACGCGTTGGTCGAGGGAACGATGAAGCAGCAACGACTGCTCGCCACCGCGCCGCGCGAAGTGACCGAAGACGATGTGGCGGCGATCCTCTCGGCCTCCATCGAATTGTGGTGAGAGCAAAGATTCTCCAAGACCCAGTGGTCGCGGAGTTGAGAAGACTCGGCGTCAGCGACGTGGACGATTCGAACACCGCCCGTGCGCTCTACAGCACCGACGCCTCGCTTTATCGCGTCGTGCCCCGGGTTGTCGTACGTCCCCGAAACACCGACGAAGTCCTTGCGACCGTGGCAGCGTGTGCCGAGACCGGCACACCACTGACGTCGCGAGGCGCCGGCACGTCGATCGCCGGCAATGCGGTCGGCACCGGCGTCATCCTTGACTTTTCCCGTCACCTCAACAAAGTGCACGGGATCGACGTCGAATCGATGACGGCACGGGTCGATCCGGGTACCGTCCACGCCACATTGCAGCGCCACGCGAGTCCTTTGGGTCTTCGTTTCGGCCCGGATCCGTCCACACATACGCGTTGCACCATCGGCGGAATGATCGGCAACAACGCGTGCGGATCGCGTGCCCTCGCATACGGTCGGACCGCGGACAACGTCGTCGCTCTCGACCTGGTGACGATCGCGGGGGAGCGGCTCACCCTGGCAAAGGCTGCGACGCCGGCTTCGCCAACACTCGATCGGCTCCGTGCCGTTGCCCAAACTGGCATGGGAACGATTCGAACGGAATTCGGCACGTTCGGGCGGCAGGTCTCGGGCTACAGCCTCGAACATCTGCTGCCCGAAAACGGTTTCGATGTCAGCACTTTCATGGCAGGGACGGAGGGAACACTCGCCGTCATCACCCAATCGACCGTTCGTCTGGTCAAAGATCCGGCGCACCGGCGACTCCTCGTCCTCGGTTATGCCTCTATGGCCGATGCCGCCGATCACGTGCCGGCGTTGCTGGCGTTCGAACCCACGGCTTGCGAGGGCCTTGATTCACGCATCGTCAACGTCGTCCGAGCGAAGCGAGGCAACGCCGCCGTTCCTGACCTTCCCGAAGGAAAAGGTTGGTTGTTTCTCGAACTCGTCGGCGACAATCCGGCGGAGATCGAGTCCCTTGCCGCGAAAGCAGCCCGGGCATCCGGCGCCATCGCCACCAGGCTGGTCACCACAGCGTCCGAGCAAAAGGCGTTGTGGAGGATCCGCGAAGAAGGTGCCGGCCTCGCCGCACGCACGCTGTCCCGACCGGCATTGTCGGGCTGGGAGGATGCCGCTGTCCCACCCGAAAGGTTGGGCACCTACCTCCGCGAGTTCGAATCCTTGCTCGGCGAGTACGCGCTGGACGGCGTTCCCTATGGTCACTTCGGCGACGGCTGTGTCCATATCCGCATCGACTTTCCGCTCGACGAGCCCGACGGTCATCAGGGTTTCCGGGCGTTCCTCGTCGACGCGGCCACGCTCGTTTCCTCACACGGTGGATCACTTTCGGGCGAACACGGAGATGGTCGTGCTCGTTCGGAACTCTTGCCGCTGATGTACTCCGCCGATGCTGTCGACTTGTTCGCGCAGGTCAAGGCAGTCTTCGATCCGGACAATCTGCTCAATCCCGGTGTTCTGGTCGACCCCTGTGCCGTGGACGACGATTTGCGCGGCTCCGGCCGGGGAGTGATTGACGACCGACTCGGATTGAGGTTGTTGCACGACGACGGCGACTTCGGCAAAGCCGTCCACCGCTGCACAGGTGTCGGCAAGTGCATCGCGGACAACACGTCGTCCGGAGGAGTCATGTGCCCCTCGTTCCAGGCGACGCACGAAGAGAAGGATTCGACCCGTGGCCGGGCGCGGGTCCTGCAGGAAATGATCGATGGCCGGTTGGTCAAGGACGGCTGGCGTTCGCCCGAAGTCCATGAGGCTCTCGACTTGTGCCTGTCCTGCAAGGGTTGTCTCAATGATTGTCCGACCGGGATCGACATGGCCGCCTACAAGGCCGAGGTTCTCCATCAGTCCTTCAAAGGACGACTCCGGCCGCGTAGCCACTACGCCCTTGGCCGACTGCCGTTGTGGGCGCGGCTCTCCTCTCCGATTGCCTGGTTGGTCAACCTGAGCCTCAGGACTCCCGGTCTCCGGTCGGTCGCGCGCTGGGTTGCCGGCGTCGATCAACGTCGCAGCCTGCCGATGTTTGCCACCACGAAGTTTTCGCGGTGGGCGCGCAAACGTGACGCGTCCATGGGGCTGCAGCGTCCACGGGTGCTGTTGTGGGCCGACTCGTTTACCGAATACTTCTCGACCGAGAGTGGCAAGGCCGGCGTCGCCCTGCTCGAATCTGCTGGTTATCAGGTGGAACTCCTCGACCGGCAGGCTTGCTGTGGCTTGACCTGGATCTCGACGGGCCAACTCGACATGGCGCGCGAGATCGTCGGCAAGGCCGTCGCAAAGTTGCATCCCTACGTCACGGCAGGTGTCCCGATCGTCGGCCTCGAGCCCTCTTGCCTCGGCGTTCTGCGATCGGACGCCGTCGAATTGCTCGACGACCCCCGCGCCGTCGACGTCGCAAAAGGCGTGTTCACTCTCGCCGAACTGCTCAGCAGGACCGAAAGTTGGAACCCACCCGACTTGAGTGGAACCAACGTCATCGTCCAGCCGCATTGTCATCACGCCTCCGTCATGGGCTTCGAGGCCGACATGGCATTGCTCGCCCGAACTGGCGCCACGGTCGAGCGGCTCAGCGGCTGCTGCGGGTTGGCCGGAAACTTCGGGGTCGAAAAGGGCCACTACGAAGTGTCAGTCAAGGTTGCCGAACTTCAGCTGTTGCCCGCGGTGCGTGCCGCCGCCAAAGGCTCAATCGTCCTCGCCGACGGTTTCTCCTGCCGCACCCAACTCGACGACCTGCTGGGCGTCGAAGCGGTGCATCTGGCCCAATTGCTTCTCGGCGGGCAGAGCCCGAAAGCGTCCGATTCGCCCGCTTCGTCGTAAGCCGGCGTAGCCGTCTCGGCACGTGTGCGGATCACCGCGACCGACACCGGCCGGTCCTGGACATCGCCCCGTCGGAAGACCCGGACGGCACACCGATCTTGCTTCATCCGATGCTTGACGCCGATGCCGAATTGTCCGGAACGGCCACCAATCTCTACCTCGGATTATGGCGTCGGTCGTCTCAGGACAAGCTGAAGCCGGATGGTGCTGCGGCCAACCGCATACTGGCCGACCGGCTGACGCCCTGACCTCGCCTTTTGGCACAACGTCGATTTTGATCCTCGCCTGCCGACGGGGTAGGCTTTGTGGCTGTGCCTGAACTCATCAGGTCGACGTGCGCATCCTGCTCGATTACGGGTGGCGAGTACGTCACAAATCATGGCTCACACCAGTCAGAAGAAGGAAGTTTGTAGTGCCCACGATCAACCAGTTGGTTCGCAAGGGCCGCCAGAGCAAGGTCGTCAAGACCAATACGCCTGCTCTGAAGAGCTCGCCCCAGCGCCGCGGTGTTTGCACCCGTGTCTACACGACCACACCGAAGAAGCCGAACTCTGCGTTGCGCAAAGTTGCACGTGTCAAGCTTTCCAGCGGCACCGAAGTCACCGCCTACATTCCCGGCGAAGGCCACAACCTACAGGAGCACTCGATTGTTCTGGTTCGTGGCGGTCGAGTGAAGGACCTTCCCGGCGTTCGCTACAAGATCATCCGCGGCGCCCTCGACACTCAAGCTGTCAAGGGCCGCAAGCAGGCTCGCAGCAAGTACGGCGCGAAGAAAGAGAAGAGTTAATGCCCCGTAAAGGTCCAGCCCCGAAGCGTCCCATCGACATTGACCCCGTTTACGGCAGTCAACTCGTGACGCAGTTGATCAACAAAGTCCTCGAAGACGGCAAAAAGCAGGTTGCCCAGCGCATCGTCTACACCGCGCTTGAAGGCTGCCGCACAAAGACCGACACCGATCCGACCATCACGCTAAAACGTGCGTTGGAAAACGTCAAGCCGGCTCTCGAAGTCAAGAGCCGCCGTGTCGGTGGCGCCACCTACCAGGTGCCGATCGAAGTTCGTGGCACTCGCCAGACGACGCTTGCCCTGCGTTGGTTGGTCAAGTACTCCAGTGAACGTCGCGAAAAGACGATGGCCGAGCGTTTGCAGAACGAACTGCTCGATGCCTCGAACGGCCTTGGCGGCAGCGTCAAAAAGCGCGAAGACACGCACAAGATGGCTGAAGCCAACAAGGCTTTCGCCCACTACCGCTGGTAATCAGTTGCATTGCATCCGGATCGCCCTCCGTATGGAGCACATTTCGATCCTCGCGGCGCACAACAACTTTTCAGAGTAACGAAGGAAGCAGCCAACACCGTGGCAACAGACATCACCACCGACCTGACTCGGGTTCGCAATCTCGGCATCATGCCTCACACCGATCCCGGCAAGACCACGACGACCGAACGCATCCTGTTCTACACCGGTATCACCTACAAGATCGGTGAAGTCCACGATGGCGGCGCCACCATGGACTGGATGGAACAAGAGCAGGAACGTGGCATCACGATCACGTCCGCTGCCACCACCTGCTGGTGGCACGACCACCAGATCAACATCATCGACACTCCGGGCCACGTCGACTTCACGGTCGAGGTCGAACGTTCGCTTCGCGTCCTCGACGGTGCTGTCGCGGTGTTTGACGGTGTTGCAGGCGTTGAGCCACAGTCCGAGACGGTCTGGCGTCAGGCCGACAAATACGGCGTACCGCGTATGTGCTTCGTCAACAAGCTCGACCGTACCGGTGCCAGCTTCGACTTCTGTGTCAAGACGATCCGCGAGCGCCTCGGCGCCACGCCGCTCGTCCTTCAGATTCCGATCGGTGCCGAGGGAGATTTCATCGGCGTCGTAGACCTCGTCGGCAACCGTGCGCTCGTCTGGCGCGGCGAAACCGAAATCGGCGAAGACTACGAGATCGAGGAGATCCCCGCTGATCTCGTCGACAAGGCCGTCGCAGCCCGCAAGTTGCTCATCGAAACACTTGCCGACCACGACGACGAAATCGCCGAGGCTTACCTCGACGGTGTGGACCTCACGCCCGAACAGATCCATGCCGGTATCCGCCGCGCCACCATTGCGGCCGCGCTGACTCCGGTGCTGTGCGGCACTGCATTCAAGAACAAGGGCGTCCAGCCTTTGCTCGACGCGGTCGTTGCCTACTTGCCGTCGCCGCTGGACGTCGGTGCCATCCAGGCACACGATCCCAAGGATTACGACAAGCTCATCGAGCGCAAGCCGGTAGAAAGCGAGCCGCTTTCGAGTCTCGCCTTCAAGATTGCCTCCGACCCGCACCTCGGCAAGCTGACCTACCTTCGCATCTACTCGGGCCGTCTCGAAACAGGTTCGCAGGTCCTCAACGTGACTAAGGGCCGCAAGGAGCGCATCGGCAAGATCTACCAGATGCACGCCAACAAACGCGAAGAAATCGCGAGCGTCGGCGCTGGCCAGATCGTCGCAGTCATGGGGCTCAAGGACACGACAACCGGCGAAACGCTTGCCGATCCGCAGAAGCCCGTGGTTCTGGAATCCATGACGTTCCCGGCTCCGGTCATCCAGGTCGCCATCGAACCCAAGACCAAGAGCGACCAGGAACGCCTCGGCACCGCGATCCAGCGTCTTGCCGAAGAAGATCCGACCTTCGTAGTTCATACCGACGAAGAGACCGGACAGACGATCATCGCCGGCATGGGCGAACTTCACCTTGACATTCTCGTCGACCGCATGAAGCGCGAATTTCGCGTCGAGGCAAATGTCGGTAAGCCGCAAGTGGCTTACCGCGAGACGATCAAGCGCAAGGTCGAAAACGTCAGCTACACGCACAAAAAGCAGACCGGTGGTTCAGGGCAGTTCGCCAAGGTGCTCATCAGCATCGAACCCACCGGACCGGCTGCGGGCGGCGAAGGCGGCTTCGAATTCGTCAATAACGTTTCCGGCGGACGCATTCCGCGCGAATACATCCCATCGGTCGGCGCAGGCGCAGAAGAAGCCATGGAGTTCGGCATCCTTGCCGGCTACCAAATGGTGGACGTGCGCGTGACGCTCGAAGATGGCGCTTACCACGATGTCGACTCCTCAGAACTCGCCTTCAAGCTTGCGGGCTCGATGGCGTTCAAGGAAGCGGCACGTAAGGCCGATCCGGTCATCCTCGAACCGATCTTCTCGGTAGAGGTGACCACACCCGATGACTACATGGGTGAAGTGATCGGCGACTTGAACTCCCGACGTGGCCAGGTTCAGGCCATGGAGGAGGGCTTCGGCGGTTCCAAGTTGATCAAGGCAATCGTTCCGTTGTCCGAAATGTTTGGGTATGTGGGCGACCTGAGGTCGAAGACTTCAGGTCGTGCGTCATACTCGATGCAGTTTGACTCATACGCCGAGGTTCCCAAGAGCGTCGCGGAAGAGATCATCAAAAAGGCCCGCGGCGAATAACAGCGGACCATCTCATAGGATGGCCTGAGGTTCTCAGCAACGGGTAACCACACGGCTTACAGTCAACAGATTCATTCAATTCAGAAGGAGCCCCAAGTGGCTAAGGCGAAGTTCGAGCGGACCAAGCCGCACATGAACATCGGCACCATCGGTCACATCGACCACGGTAAGACGACTCTTACCGCGGCGATCACCAAGGTGTTGCACGACAAGTTCCCGACTCTCAACGATTCGTTTGCTTTCGATCAGATCGATAAAGCACCCGAAGAGCGTCAGCGCGGTATCACCATCTCGATTGCTCACGTGGAATATCAGACGGAAAACCGTCACTATGCCCACGTCGACTGCCCGGGACACGCTGACTACGTGAAGAACATGATCACGGGTGCGGCGCAGATGGACGGTGCGATTCTTGTCGTTGCCGCAACCGACGGTCCCATGCCCCAGACGCGTGAGCATGTGCTGCTCGCTCGCCAGGTCGGCGTGCCCGCGATGGTTGTTGCGCTCAACAAGTGCGACATGGTCGATGACGAAGAGATCCTGGAGCTCGTTGAGCTCGAGGTTCGTGAACTACTGAGCGACCAGGATTTTGACGGCGACAACGTTCCCGTCGTCCGCGTCGCTGCTCAGCCTGCACTGCAGGGTGACGAAAAGTGGGGCGCGACGATTCTCGAACTCATGCAGGCCGTCGACGACTACATCCCGATGCCTCCTCGTGAGAAGGAAAAGCCGTTCCTGATGCCTGTTGAAGACGTCTTCACGATCACTGGTCGTGGCACCGTCATCACCGGTCGTATCGAGCGTGGCATCGTCAAGGTCAACGAGACGGTTGACATCATCGGCATCCGCGACGTCAAACAGACCACCACGGTCACCGGCATCGAGATGTTCCGTAAGTTGCTCGACACTGGCGAGGCCGGCGAAAATGTCGGTCTTCTTCTTCGCGGCACCAAGCGCGAAGATGTCGAGCGCGGCATGGTTGTCATTGCACCCGGTTCGACGACTCCCCACACGGAGTTCGATGGCCAGGTTTACATCCTGTCGAAGGAAGAAGGCGGCCGTCATACGCCGTTCTTCAACAACTACCGCCCGCAGTTTTACTTCCGCACCACGGACGTCACCGGCGTCGTCACGCTGCCTGAAGGCACCGAGATGGTTATGCCCGGCGACAACACCGAAATGGCCGTCGCGCTGATTCAGCCGATTGCCATGGAAGAAGGCTTGCGCTTCGCTATCCGCGAAGGTGGCCGCACGGTCGGCGCCGGTCGCGTCGTCAAGATCAAGAAGTGAGCTAACTCTTAGCGCACGACGAAAGCCCCGCCCTGCGAAAGCAGAGCGGGGCTTTTTCTTCCCCCGTCCTCTTGGCGGGTGGCGGTGGGTAAGCGTCCACGCGGTCGAGAGAAGTGGACGCCAGGCCACCGCCGCCGGGGTGGAGGGGGCGGAACTCTCCCAAAAAGGGACCGCCAACGACCTGCAAAAACGGGTGCCGGTCCGTCGTAGCCGCGTTCGATGAGCTTGCTGTAAACGCGGAAGACAACT
>JACMOZ010000155.1 GCA_014377785.1 Aeromicrobium sp. | reverse complement strand
GGTGCCCCGGGGAGCGGCCCGTTCACGTCAGCGCAGCTTGCCCTGATCGATGAGGTGCAGGCTTACTTCGGGGAAGTCTTGACTGCGACCTTCCCTAATGCGGAATGGGTGATCTATAAAGGCCACAAGAATGACTTCAGGAACGGTTTGACAATGCTCCAGATCGGTAAAGGACGTCCCTTTCCAGTGCGTGACGTGGTTTACAAGGAAGCTCTTGGCGTTGTTCTCTCCGGGCGCGACGTGGCGGTCGACACCTTGTCCCGCTTGGTGCGGGAAGAGTCAGCCGCGCGCGCATGAGCCCGTGCGGAACACAATGAGCGCCAGCCCCAAGAAGGCCGCGGAGCTGCACAACGCGAACCTCCAGAACTGAAGCCGCCACACCAGCGGTTCCCGGCCCGCTTGACCGGGCCGAACAACCCGCGACTCGACGGCAGCGTTGAAAGACTGGACACCATGCATGACCGGGTTCCTGACCTGCATCCTGTAACAACTAAGACCCCTCAACTGTGAACAAACTCTCAGGAGTTGCCGACCGTTGAGGGTTCGGCTTCGGGCACTGGGACAGGAGCCACGAGAGGCACCCTGTCGTCCGACCCGCTGTCGTTGAATTCAGAACACATTCGGAATACACTCTGTATATGGCTTCAATAACACTCACACCTGCAGAGCGACGCGTCGTCCAGTCGTCGGAATTGTCCCGGAATTCAGCTGCAGTCTTCGCTGCCGCTGAGGAAGCACCCGTCGAAGTCACTCGGCGCGATGGCGAAACGTTGATTCTCACCACGAAGCGTGAAGCGGCTGCCCATGAACGGATCCTCGAGGTCGCCGCACAGCTGATCGCCGTGTCACTGGATGACAGAGGCACGCTGGAGGATCGCCTCGCACGACCGTTTCCCTGGATCAAGCTGCTCAGCGCTCAGGATCAGAGAACTTGCGCACAGGACATCATCGACACGGCTCGTGGCGCATTCGTTGTGAATCAGCCGGGGCGGATACTCACTGAGATCAAGGCGTGGCAGAACACTGCAGAGGCTGTTGCTGCCGGCTGGGGACAGGAAGAACCGGATTGGCTTCGTGAACCTGTGGCGGTCAAGAAGCCCCGCGCCTAATGACCCCGAAGAAGGGGCTCGTCGCTCGCCCCCTCAAATCATCAGAATTCGCCATCGAGCATGTGACGAGTCAAGCCGTGACTGGATGGCGCGATATCGTCGCTACCCAGAAAAGCTCAGCCGCGGACGCCTGGGACCGGCTCACGAAGGCCCCGAACCAGTCGGACCCCAAATGCCACCAGCTCAAGGGCCAACTCGCAACGATTGTTCGTGACGGCGTCGAACACGATCAATGGCAGTACGAACTCTCTGGGGGCGCACGCATTTGGTTCTACATCGAGGGCGGAACAGTGAAGATTGTCCATGTGTTCACGAGGCACCCGAACCAAACGAAGTAGGCGTGAGCGATCGCTAGCGGCCTCGAGCTGTTTGAGATCTCGCCCGCAGGAGATCCCGTTTAGCAATCTCCTACCCCTGGACTCGGACTATCCAGCCGACAAGCTCACCGTGGAATGTGCGCGGCTTTCGCAGGCTGAGCACACTGTGCTGCATGGCACCCCCGGTTTCAGCCACCCCCACCCCGCGCTCCTCTGGGACTTCCGACGGGTAGTACCGAACCGAGATCTGATCAATTCGAGCCACATGACCGGATAGATGAGTCCAAACCAAGGGTTCGGAAAGGTCCTGGGTTGCCTCTGCATAGACGTCACGCTGTAAAGGGACTGTTCGGCGGCCGGCGAACAGTCGGGCCACCCAATTCTGATCCATCGGCACGAGAGCCCAATCGACGTGTTGATCGACTGCGACGTCAAAGCCGTCCTCGGCGACCTGCCACTCTGTCAACCACACATCGGTTTCGTGTGGCCCCCTGCTTGGCACGATGTCCTCTGCATCAACCGGCTCTTCGTCGCTTCTCAGGAGTGGTTCGTAGGAGAAGACGAAATGCTCGTGGCTGCTCCCGTCGCGGGGAGCGACGCGTGAGCTCTGCGGACTCGTCGCCGAAGATCGCTCGCTTCTGGGGCTCGTCATGGAACCAGAGTACGAACATTCATTCCTTCTGGCGAGAACGTTCAGTCATCAGCGTCAATCTGACGTCGGAACGCCCGATAAGGGTTGGCCCTGTGGGTCACAACACGAGTGTCCGTGCTTGGCCATCGTGGGTGGTGATCCGCAGGAGAGCGAATTAACCTTCGGTCTGCGGGATGCTCGCTACACCAACCATTTCGATCGCACCTGGACGTCGGCGTCTTCGTAGCCGAGGTGGTCGTAGAAGCCCAGCACTGCCTCGTTGGCTGAGCGGACCAGGAGTTGAACCTTCACGGCGCCTCGTTGGCGAAGCCAATCTTCGGCAACCGTCATCAACTGTCGCCCCAGCCCGGTTCCGCGCTGACTCTCATCCACGGCGAGGTAGTAGATCCAACCACGGTGACCGTCTTCCCCGACCATCACGGTGCCAACCAACCGCTCATCGACGAAACCTCCAAAGACCGTGGAAGTATCGCCGTCGAGGGCGCGCTGCAGGTCCCGCTCGGGCGGATTCCAAGGTCGGGTCAGTCCTGCTTGGTGCCAGAGCGAAATGACGGCCTCCGTGTCTGCAGAAGTCAGGTGGGAGATTCGCATAGCTCCAGCTTGCCGGAATTGGGAAGCAAACTAGAACCGTTGTCGACGACCGGTCGCCGAAAGTGCCGCACGGTCATGAACAGTCGCCGTGGGATGCTGATTCTGTGGAATTGAACACAAGTACCGACAGGCCGGTCGTTGTCATTCGACCGTATGGTCACGCGGATGCCGCAGACACGTTGGCCATCTTCCTTGCCGCAGTGACCGAAACCGCTGCCGCCGACTACTCGCCGGAGCAGATTCAGGCATGGGCTCGGCCAGAAGCGCGCGAGCTATCCGCTTGGCATACCGCGATGCAGGAACGGAACAGTTACGTGGCAACCATGGATGGAACGCCGGCAGGCTTCTCCGACGTGGACTCTGAGGGATATATCGACATGATGTTCGTCGCCCCTCGCTACCTGCGACGAGGGGTAGCACGGCAACTGATCGCCCACGTGGAGGCCCGCGCGCGCCAGGAGCATCTGACAGAGCTGACAGCTGACGTCAGCATCACAGCCCGCCCCTTCTTTGAGCGCTCCGGATTCACCGTCGAGGCAGAACAGCACCCAGTGACGGCCGGCGTGCGGCTGACCAATTACAAGATGAAAAAGAAGCTACTCGGCAGCGAGGTGCGCCTGAACGGGCAGCTTGTTTGTCACACCCAGGACCAAGCGGAAACCGTCCGGGAACACCTACAACTGCACCTTGCCCTCACCCGCGCCGAACCGGGATGCCGTTCGTTCAACGTCACCCGGACGAGCAATCCCCTGATGTGGCAGGTCGAGGAACGCTTCGAGCACGCATCCGCCTTTGAAGCCCACCAGGAACGCGTCGCCACCAGTGAGTGGGGTCACGCCACCGCGGGAATCGAACGCCGCTACTCCGTGATCGGCCTATAGCCACTCGCCCGGCTCAACAGCTACCCCTCCGTGGCACCCCAGTTGGGCAACCTCCTGCCTCCGCAATTCACGCTCCGTGCGCGTCACTCAAGGTTCGTCGTACGCCAACGCATTTGCAGTTCGAAGACATGCCTTCGGCACTTCTAAGGCCAAATGAAAACCGGTTCAGAAACGCCAGGTGAGTTCTAGGCCTTTGCGACGCTCACGGACACCGGCGTCGCGTTTGCGAAGAGGTCGAGCACGGGGCAGTGGGCGTCGACCGCCGCCCGCAGCTCCCGGTAACGG
>JACMOZ010000154.1 GCA_014377785.1 Aeromicrobium sp. | reverse complement strand
CCTTCGCGCAACCTGTCGTCTCGTAGAAATAGCGATAGGCGGACGCGCTCGTACCCCTCGCTCACTCGCGGCTCCGTCGCTGCCGCCTGTCGGGCTTCGCCCGACCTGTGGTCCTTGGGAAATTGGTCGGGTAGAGATCTCGGATAGGGTCGTGGAATGCCAGAGTTGATGCGCGTCCGACCGTGCAACTCTCCACGGCTCGACCTCACCGATATCGCCGCCCATCTGGGTCTGGAAACAATTGCCGATACCGTCGTCACCGGGGTCGCCCTGAACACCGCGAACGTCGTTCCCGGCGATTTGTATGCAGCCCTGCCGGGCGCCCGCGTCCACGGTGCAATGTTCGCCGACGTCGCCCGCGAGGCGGGCGCGGTGGCCGTTCTGACCGATCCTGCGGGAGCGGCACTGGTTAGCGGTTTGCCGCTGTTGGTGGTCGACAATCCGCGGGCATTGCTCGCGGACCTGAGCCGTTTTATCTACGGCGATCCGAGCACGGCTTTCACGACGGTAGGCATTACCGGTACGCAGGGCAAAACCACCACGACATACCTCGCCGCGGCGGCTCTCGAACACTCGCGGGTCGCTGTCATCGGGACGATCGGAACACGCATCAATGGCGTATCGGCCGAGTCCGCGCTAACCACCCCCGAGGCTCCGCAACTCCAGGCACTGTTTGCCGTGATGCGCGAAGAACGGATCGACGTGTGTGCGATGGAAGTCTCGAGCCACGCCATGGTCCAGGGGCGGGTCGACGGTTTCGCCTTCGACGTCGCCGTATTTCTCAATCTGGGCCGCGATCACCTGGACTTCCACAAAGACCTCGAGGACTACTTCCAGGCAAAGGCCGCACTGTTCACGCCGGGGCACGCCCGCCGCGCTGTCATCAATGTCGACGACGAGCACGGCCGCCGGCTCGTCGACCAGACCGACCTCCCGGTGACGACATTCTCGACCGACGGCCGAGCCGCTGACTGGCGGGCGGTGAACATCCGTCCGCATCGCCTCGGCACCGATCTCGAGGTACTCGGTCCCGAGGAGATCCAGTTCGAACTCTCGGTGCCGTTGGCCGGGGTGTTCAACGTGTCGAATGCGCTCGCGGTGATCGCGGCCCTCGCCGACGTCGGCTTTCCCCCTCGCGAACTTGCCATCGGCATTGCCAATTGCCCCGGCGTCCCCGGTCGGATGGAACGCGTCGATGTCGGCCAACCGTTCACGGCTGTCATCGATTATGCGCACAAGCCTGATGCCGTCGCGGCTGTCCTCAGGGCTTTGCGTCCGGTGACGGCCGGAAGACTCATTATGGTCCTCGGCGCCGGTGGCGATCGCGACCACGGCAAAAGGCCATTGATGGGGGAGGTTGCTGCCCGCGAGGCCGACATCCTCATCGTGACCGATGACAATCCCCGTACCGAAAATCCAGCGGCGATCCGGGCCGATGTCCTTGCCGGCACCCAACACGGGGCCGCCGTTGTCCTCGACATTGCCGGTCGTCGCAACGCCATTTCTCAGGCCGTTGTCATGGCACGTGCCGGCGACACCGTTGTTGTCGCCGGGAAAGGGCATGAGCGGGGCCAGGACATCGACGGCGTCATTCATCCTTTTGACGACCGCTTCGTCCTCATCGAACTGATTGGCGTGCTGTCGTGATCGGTCTGTCTCTGCGCGAGATTGCCGATGTCACCGGGGGAACGGCTCACGGCGACCACGACTTGGTGGTCAGAGGTTCGGCCTCGGCCGATTCCCGCGATCTCCAGCAAGACGGGCTTTTCGTGGCGATTGCCGGCGAGCATGTCGACGGTCATGATTTCGTTGCGCAAGCTGTTGGCGCCGGCGCAGCGGCCGTTCTGGCCACGCGTGCGGTCGACGCGCCCAGCGTCATAGTCGATGACGCAACAATTGCTCTTGGCAAGATCGCCCGCGAAGTCCTCGACCGCCGTCACGACCTCCGTGTCATCGGCATCACCGGTTCGCAAGGCAAGACCAGCATCAAAGATCTTCTGGCTCACGTCCTTGCCGTCGCCGGGTCGACCATCGCCTCAGTAGGCTCTTTCAACAACGAGTTAGGCGTTCCCCTGACCGTCCTCAGGACCGAGGACCGGACCAGGTTCCTGGTCGTCGAGATGGGTTCGCGCGGCATCGGCCATATCGCGACTCTTTGCCACATCGCGCCACCAGCCATCGGCGTTGTGCTCAACGTCGGCAGCGCTCATATCGGAGAATTCGGCTCGATCGACGCCACCGCTGTCGCGAAGGGCGAACTCGTCGAGGCGCTCCCCGCAGCGGGAACGGCGATTCTGAATGCCGACGACGCACGTGTCGCCGCGATGGCCTCACGCACCGACGCCCGCGTCATCACGTTTGGCGAAACGGGAGACCTCGCCTTGTCGGCTGTTCGGCTCGACGGATTCGGAGAACCCCAATTCACTCTGACTTACGAAAACCAGCGAGTGGAAACCTCGGTTCCCCGACTAGGGGCTCATCATGCCATCAACGCCGCGGCGGCCGCAGCGGTCGGCATCGCCGTCGGAATGTCGCTCGCCGACATCGGCGCCGCTCTCGAAAACGCCACGGCCCGGTCTCCGATGCGGATGGCCAAAACAGTCCGCGAGGACGGCGTTGTTGTGATCAACGACGCCTACAACGCCAACCCCGACTCGATGGCAGCGGCGTTGCGTGCCGTTGCGGCGATCGGCGGCAGCGGGCGCACGTACGCTGTACTGGGCGAAATGCTCGAACTGGGAGAGACAAGCGCCGAGGCGCACCGGAGGGTCGGAGCGTTGGCCGCCGAACTCGGCATCACCTGCGTTGTTGCGGTCGGCGACGGTGCGGCCGGAATAGCCGAAGGAGCAGGCTTTCTGGCCCATCGAGTGGCGGGCGTCGAGGCGGCCGTGGCATTTCTCACGGAGCGGCTTCAGTCATCGGACGTGGTCATTGTGAAAGCATCGAGGGGCGCTCGCCTCGAGCGAGTCGCCGACGCTCTGTTAGGGCGATAAAGGCATACTCCTTCAGTACACAATCTTTCGGATCCGCGCGACAAGGCAGTGACGCAAGGAAGGGAATCACGACTTCATGTTGGCAATCCTGATCGCCGGTGCGTTTTCGATGCTGGGCACGCTTCTGGGGACGCGGGTCGCCATCAAGTTTCTCATCGCCAGGAATTACGGCCAACTTATCCGCGATGACGGACCCACGACGCACCACACGAAACGCGGCACGCCCACGATGGGCGGACTCGTCATCATGTTCTCGGTGCTCTTCGGCTATTTTGTCGCAAAGCTCGCGACCGGCTATGCGTCCTCGGGCTATGCGCCGTCAGCATCGGCTTGGTTGATCCTGTTCCTGTTCTGCGGACTGGCCGGCATCGGATTCCTCGACGACTACATCAAGATCTCGCGACAACGCAATCTTGGCTTGCGCAGCAAGACTAAAATGATTGGCCAGGTGTCGGTCGCCTTGGTCTTCGCGGTGCTGGCCATCAACTGGGAGGATGACACCGGTCGGCCACCGATCAGCAACGGCATTTCCTTCACCCGCGACCTGGTCGGTTGGCAATTTCCCGCCGTCGTGATCGTGATCTGGGTCATCCTCATGGTCGCGGGTGCCAGTAACGGCGTGAACCTCGCTGACGGCCTCGACGGATTGGCAACAGGCGCCTCGGCGATGGTGTTCGGCGCGTTCGTGCTCATCAATATCTGGCAGAGCAACCAGAACTGCTCCTCCAACCCCGGCCCCAAGTGTTATGAAGTGCGCGACCCCCTCGACCTGGCCGTCATCGCCTCGGCTCTGACCGGAGCCTGTTTCGGCTTCTTGTGGTGGAACGCGTCACCGGCCAGGATCTTTATGGGCGACACCGGTTCGCTGTCGCTCGGCGGCGCCATGGCGGGTCTCGCGCTCATGACCCGCACCGAACTGCTGCTCGTCATTATCGGCGGTCTGTTTGTCGCGATCACGTTCTCGGTCATCCTGCAGGTCGGCTACTTCAAGCTCTCCGGCGGCAAACGCATCTTCCGGATGGCGCCACTTCAACACCATTTCGAGTTGTTGGGGTGGGAGGAAATCACCATCGTCGTGCGTTTTTGGATTATCAGCGGACTTTGCGTCGCCGCCGGCCTCGGTATTTTTTATTGGGAATGGGTTGCCGGCGTATGACGTCTCCTGACCTGCACTCGCTGGGGCGGGAATCCTCGTGGGAAGGCATCCGCGCGGTTGTCGCGGGCTTCGGTGTCAGCGGTTTTGCTGCCGCCGACTCCCTGCAGCATCTCGGCGCCCAGGTGACGGTGCTCGACAACGCAGACGACGACATACTCCGCGAAAAGGCCACTCTTCTCGGAATCCTCGGCGTCGACGTGCGCCTCGGAGTTGGTGCCACCGACACACTTCCCGACGACATCGACGTCGTCGTGACCTCGCCGGGTTGGCGGGCGTCTGCACCGTTGCTCACCGTCGCCGCCGGCCGGGGCCTGCCGATCTGGGGAGAAGTCGAACTCGCCTGGCGCCTGCGCGGCGAAAACCCGGCGCCATGGCTCGCCGTCACCGGTACCAACGGCAAAACAACAACGGTCCAGATGCTCGACGCGATCTTGCGAGCGGAGGGACTTCGCTCGGTAGCCGTAGGAAATGTGGGCGTCCCGATCCTTGAGGCTGTCATGAATCCCGAGGGCTTCGACGTCCTCGCGGTCGAGCTCTCGAGCTTCCAACTGCACTGGAGCCAGTCGTTGTCGATGGAAGCCAGCGCCGTGCTCAATGTCGCTTCCGACCATCTGGACTGGCACGGATCGGCCGAGGGCTACGCCGCGGCCAAGGGCAAAATCTATGAAAATGCCCGGATCGCCTGCGTCTACAACGTGCAGGACCAACAGACCGAGGACCTCGTGCGCGGGGCCGACGTCCTTGAAGGTTGCCGGGCCATTGGCTTCACTCTCGGCATTCCCGCCCCGGGCATGATCGGACTCGTCGACGACGCCATCGCGGATCGGGCCTTCATACCGGGTCGGTTGTCAAGCGCCGCTGAACTCGGTTCGATCGACGATCTGACCTCTCAGGAGCCGCACAATGTCGCCAACGCTCTCGCCGCGGCCGCTCTTGCGAGAGCCCACGGAGTGACCGCGCGCGCTGTTCGTGACGGCTTGCGAGGCTTCACTATCGACGCCCATCGCATCGCCGACGTGGTGACGATTGCCGGCGTTCGCTATGTCGATGACTCCAAAGCGACCAACACACACGCAGCCTTGGCCTCGCTTCAGAGTTTCGAATCCGTCGTCTGGATTGCCGGCGGTCTGGCCAAAGGCGCGTCCTTCGACGAACTCATCGAGACGACCCGCAATCGGATCCGGGGAGTGGTCCTCCTCGGCCGTGACCGCGAGTTGATCGCGCAGTCATTGCAGCGACACGCGCCGGATGTGCGGGTTGTCGAGGTCGAAAACGGCGAGACTGACCTCATGGATCGCGTCGTGGGCGCGGCGGCATCGCTGGCGCAGCCAGGAGACACGGTGTTGTTGGCCCCAGGGTGCGCATCCATGGACCAGTTCGCGAACTACGCCGCGCGCGGGGACGCTTTCACCGAAGCGGTGCGGCGACTCGCGCACGAGTGACCAGAAGGGCGAGTCATGAGCGAGCGCAGCGAGCGAATCGAAGGCGCAGGGCTGATGTGTTCATGCGCTCGAACCCGCACGAACGAATCGGACGGCGAGGGCGCATGAGCGAGCGCAGCGAGCGAATCGAAGGCGCAGGGCTGATGTGTTCATGCGCTCGAACCCGCACGAACGAATCGGACGGCGAGGGCGCATGAGCACCACGGCCGACCGTCGAACACCGACCATTCTCGCTGCCGCCCGCAAGACACTCGAACGACCTCTCGCTTCCTACCAACTCGTCCTTGGTGTCACCTCGATCCTTCTCGGCCTCGGATTGATCATGGTCCTCAGCGCGAGTTCGGTCTTCGCGCTCACGACGGCCGACGACTCGTTCTACATCTTCAAACGCCAACTCATTTTTGCCGTCCTTGGTGTGATCGGTGCGTTCGTCGCCGCGAACATAAAAATTGATCTCCTGCGAAAACTCGTCTATCCGGTCCTCGGTGTGACGACGTTGCTGATTCTGGCCACCTTCATCCCCGGTGTGGGGATCGAGGTCCAGGGCAACCGCAACTGGTTGCCGCTGTTCGGCTCGTTCCAACTTCAACCTTCCGAATTCGCCAAACTCGCCGTCGTGCTGTGGACTGCCGACCTCTTCGCTCGCAAGGAGCGGCGCATTCATGAGGCCAGGCACCTCTTGGTGCCGATGATCCCGGTGGCGGGTGTGATTGCGATGCTCGTCGTCGCTCAGGGCGACCTCGGCACGGCGCTCGTACTGTTCGCCGTCATAGTCGGCATGCTCTGGGTGGTGGGGTTGCCGGGCAAATACATGGGCGGCGTGGGTCTGACTGTGGGGGCTCTGTTGGTGTTCTTCGTCGCTACGTCACCCCATCGCGTCATCCGCATGTTCAGTTTTCTCAATCCTTTGGCCAGCGCCGACTCCGCGGGCTTCCAGTCTGTCCACGGCATGATGGCTCTCGCCACGGGCGGTTTCTGGGGTGTCGGTCTCGGCGGCAGCCGGCAAAAGTGGGGCACGCTGCCCGAAGCCCATACCGACTTCATTCTTGCGGTCATCGGTGAGGAACTCGGACTGATCGGCACGTTCGTCGTCATCATCCTGTTCGGGCTGCTGGCATATTCGGGTGTGCGTATTGCGACACGTACCAAGGATCCGTTCGTGCGTTATTCCGCCGCGGGAATCACGATCTGGGTCATCACGCAGGCCGCTGTCAACATCGCTATGGTGCTGGGGCTGCTGCCGGTGATCGGCATCCCGTTGCCACTAATTTCCTATGGAGGATCGAGTCTCCTCGTAACGTTGGTGGCACTTGGCCTTCTGGTTAACTTTGCCAAGACCGAACCGGGCGCCAAACGGGCTCTCGCTGCGAGCCGCAAGCGTCGTGGATCGCTGCGCAGCCGGTTGCCGAAACTGCAAAGGAGGTAGCACGGTGCGTGTGCTTTTAGCTGGTGGTGGAACTGCCGGCCACACCTCGCCGTTGCTTGCCACCGCGGCGGCGCTGCGTGAAATCGATCCTGACATCGCTATCACGTGTCTGGGAACCCCACGCGGGCTTGAAGTCACGCTGATCCCCGAGGCTGGTTATGCCCTCGAGCTCGTGCCGCCTGTGCCGTTGCCACGCAAGCCCGGCCTGGAACTCCTGCGGGTGCCCGGTCGCCTGCGAGCAGCGGCTTATGCGACCGGCGAAGTGTTCGATCGGGTCAAACCCGATGTTGTCGCCGGATTCGGCGGCTATGTGTCGGTCCCGGCCTACCTCGTTGCCCGCCGCCGCAACACGCCGCTCGTCGTCCACGAAGGCAATGCTATTCCCGGCATCGCCAACAAACTGGGAGCCCGTCTTACTCACCACGTCGCGACAAGTTTCCGAAACACCGATTTGCGTCATGCCACCTACACAGGTTTGCCAATCCGTCGTGAGATTTCATCACTCGACCGTGTTGCCAGACGTGCGGAGGGCCGGGCCTATTTCGGTCTGGATCCCGATCGACCGACGTTGTTGGTGACCGGCGGTTCGCAGGGAGCACGGCGCATCAATCATGCGGTCTCGGCCGCCGCGCGCGACCTTGGCGACGCCGGCATCCAGGTTCTCCACGCGGCGGGTCGAACCGATGAAGTCGATTCCCACCAGCGCGAAGGCGATCCGCCCTATGTCGTTCGCGCGTTCATCGACAGGATGGATCTTGCCTATGCCGCGGCCGATCTCATTCTCTGCCGCTCGGGCGCCAATACCGTGACCGAAGTCGCCGCCGTGGGTTTGCCGGCCGCCTTCGTACCCTTGCCGATCGGAAACGGGGAGCAAGCCCTCAACGCCAACCCGGTAGTCGAAGCCGGCGGCGCCCTGCTGATCGACGACGCTGCACTGACCCCGACGTGGATCGACCGCGTGGTCATACCCCTCATCTCAGATCACGTCCGACTCGATGCGATGTCGGTCGCCGGTGCGGGACTGATGCCGCGTGACGCCGACCGTTTGGTCGCCGAGATGATCCTGGCGGCTGCCACCGAATGAAGATCGATATTCCCGAAGTCATCTCACCTGCCAACGAGTTGGGTCACGTTTTCTTCATCGGTATCGGCGGCGCCGGGTTGTCGGCGATCGCCCGACTCATGCACGAATCGGGTGTCACTGTCAGCGGCAGTGATGCGGCCGAAACCAAAGTCGTGACATCATTGCGGGCCGAAGGAATGACCTGTTTTGTCGGCCACGACGCGACCCATCTTGTTGGCGTAGACACCGTGATCGCCTCAACTGCGGTGCGTGAGGACAACCCCGAAATCGTCGAAGCACTGCGCCTCGGATTACGTTTGTGGCCGCGTTCGGCCGGTCTTCAATCAATTCTGGCGGGTCATCGGACGATCGCCGTTGCCGGCACGCACGGCAAAACAACGACGACGGCAATGCTCACGTCCGCGCTCACGATGGTCGGCGCTTCGCCCTCCTTCGCGATCGGTGCCGAGGTGGAGGGGCTGGGCACCAATGCACGGCTCGGCAAGGGAGAACTCTTTATTGCCGAAGCCGACGAAAGCGACGGCGCCTTCCTCGTCTACACACCGGCTGGCGCCATCGTCACCAACGTCGACGCCGACCATCTCGACAACTACGGCACGGTTGAGGCCTACGACAACGCCTTTGCCGAGTTCGTCACGCATATTGACGACTTCCTCGTCTTGTGTGCCGACGATCCCGGCGCGGCTGCACTTGCAGACGGTGCGCGTGCGCGAGGGCTTCACGTGATTCTCGCTGGATTCGACGACAACGCCGGACTGCGGGGGACCGACCTGACCATCAACGGTTCTCACACGAGTTTTGCCGTGATGCGACACCGGACGGAGCTCGGCCGGGTTGAGCTCCAGGTGCCGGGTAAGCACTATGCCCAAGACGCACTCCTTGCCCTCGGTGCGGGTCTCGCTTCGGGATTTGGTTTCGCCGATCTCGCCAAAGGGCTGGAACAACACCAAGGGGCCCGACGCCGGATGGAGTTTCTCGGCGACGCCGGCGGAGTGCGGGTTTACGACTCTTACGCTCATCATCCAACCGAGATCCGGGGCGATATTGCTGCGGCCCGCGGCATCGCAGGAGACAGTAGACTTGTCGTCGCCTTCCAGCCGCATTTGGTGAGTCGCACGCGAGTGCATGGCGAAGCCATGGGGATCGAACTCTCGGCCGCCGATCTCGTCGTTGTCGCCGATATCTATCTGGCCCGCGAGGATCCCGATCCCGCGGTGACTACTCGGCTCATCATTGATTCTGTGTCCGGACCATCTGTTATCGAAGGCGGGCCCGTCGCCGAACTCGACGGTGTCCTCGTTCCGCTGCTTCAACCGGGTGATTTGTTGATGACGCTCGGCGCCGGTGACATCAGCACTGTCGGCGCCAAAATCCTCACCCGGTTGGCCGCCGGTGAGTACGTTCCTGATGAGTGACGCTCGCTTCGCCCGGCGGCGCCGCGAAGGCACCTGGCACCGATTTCGCCCCTACGTCTACTCCGCCTTGGCACTCGCCCTTGCCGGCGTCCTCGTGTGGCTCGTCTGGTTTTCGACGGTCTTGAGCGTCCGCCAGGTGAATGTCGAGGGCGAGCAAACCCTGAAAGAGAGTCTTATCTCGACCCGCGCCAAGGTGACGCGGGGAGCGCCGCTTGCGCGTGTGGACACCGTGTCGATCGAGGCGCGGGTCGGAGTCCTCGAGCGGGTGGAGTCCGTCGCGGTCGAACGTCATTGGCCCAAAACGATCACGATCCGCATCGTCGAGCGCAAGGCGGTGGCGTGGATCCGGTCCGGTGGCGCCATTCGCGGACTCGACCGTTTCGGAGTCGACTTCCGCACGTATTCCAAGGCACCCAAGGGATTGTTCGAAGTTCGCGTGAATGCGCTGAGCAATGAGAAACGCCAGGACTCTCTTGTCGAGGCGGCCAAGGTGATCGGCGCCATCCGTTCGGGCGATCGGAGTCTGTTCGAAAAAATCACTGTCGTCACGGTTGCGAGTAAGGATTCGGTCGAGCTGATCTTGACAAAAAACCGCACCGTGAGGTGGGGGAGCGCGGCCCAATCCACCCAGAAGCTCACCGTTTTGGAGTCCTTGCTGAAGATATCGGCGCGCACGTACGACGTCAGCGCGCCCGCGCAACCGACGACCAAAGAATGATGTGACATTTCGCGGCGTGTCGCCGCTCCACACAGTCCCGGGCACCGTAACTTTCATAGTGTTCAGGTTGACATAACTATAACTCTTCAGTTGAGGGTTAGGGTTAAAAGGCGAAGGTTCGTCACTCCCTTCAGGACTCGACAGCATTCTTTCCGCAAGATAATGACTCCGCAAAATAATTGAAAGGTTCGACGCCATGGCTGTACAGAACTACCTCGCAGTGATCAAGGTGGTCGGTATCGGTGGTGGTGGCGTCAACGCCGTCAACCGCATGATCGAGGTCGGGCTCAAGGGTGTCGAGTTCATCGCCATCAACACCGACGCACAAGCCCTGCTGATGAGCGACGCCGACGTCAAACTCGACGTCGGCCGCGAATCGACCCGCGGACTCGGCGCCGGCGCCAATCCCGCCATTGGCACCAAAGCGGCCGAAGACCACGCCGAAGAGATCGAGGCGGCAATCAAGGGCGCCGACATGGTCTTCGTCACGGCAGGTGAAGGCGGCGGCACCGGCACCGGTGGCGCTCCCGTTGTGGCCCGCATCGCACGTTCGCTCGGCGCGCTCACCATCGGCGTTGTCACCCGGCCGTTCAGTTTCGAGGGACGCAGCCGTTCGGGCCAGGCCGATGCCGGCATCGAATCCCTGCGTGAAGAAGTCGACACGCTAATAGTCATTCCCAACGATCGGCTGTTGTCGATCAGCGACAAGAACGTCAGTCTGCTCGACTCGTTCCGCCAGGCGGACCAGGTCCTACTCCAGGGCGTCTCCGGCATCACCGAACTCATCACGACGCCCGGCCTGATCAACCTCGACTTCGCCGACGTCAAGTCGGTCATGTCCGATGCCGGTTCGGCTCTCATGGGTATCGGTTCGGCTCGCGGCGAACACCGCGCCGCGGTTGCTGCCGAAATGGCAGTCTCGAGCCCGTTGCTCGAAGCCTCGATCGAAGGGGCGCGCGGCGTTTTGCTCTCGATCGCCGGCGGTTCCGATCTCGGACTGTTCGAGATCAACGAGGCGGCAAGCCTTGTTGCCGACGCTGTCCACCCCGAAGCCCAGCTCATCTACGGTCGCGTCATCGATGACGCCCTTGGCGACGAAGTTCGCGTCACAGTCATCGCCGCCGGTTTCGACGGCGGCGAGCCCAAGAGCCGCGATGTGTCGCAGCCGGCTCTACTCAGGGAAGTCGAGGGCGATAAGGCGACGCCTTCCTCTGCCGAGAGTTATCTGACACCGCACCCGGTCCTCGACGGTGAGCGTCCTGTCACGGTCCCGCCGGCGCCGTTGCCGACCGAATACGGCGACGATCTCGACATTCCCGACTTCCTGCGCTGATAGCAGGAATGGTCTGTTGTTCTTCTCCCGCGGATCACTGGGAACTGTCGAGTTTGCCTTTACCAAACGTGATGGCGGTCGCAGTGAAGGGAACTTCGCTTCGCTGAACCTTGCCGCGTCGACGGCGCCGGGCCTTGGCGATGAGTTCTCCGACGATCCGTCAGTCGTCAAACGGAACCGCTCGATTTTGGCCGCAGCCTTCGACGTGCCCCACATCGTGGCGATGACGCAAGTCCACGGTTCTGACGTCGTCTTCGTCGACGGTGCCACCGTCGAGGCGCCGGTGGCAGATGCGATGATCACCGACCAACCCGATCTAGGCCTGCTCGTTCGTGCCGCAGACTGCACTCCGGTCGTATTGGCCGACCCGCAGGCCCGGCTGATCGGTGTTGTCCACGCCGGTCGCGAAGGATTGGTCAAGGGAGTAGTCACAGCCGCCGTGCGTGAGATGCGTCGGCGCGGCGCAACCCGCATACAAGCCTGGGTCGGTCCGCGCGCCTGCGGATTGTGTTATGAAGTCCCGGCGGAAATGGCCGACGCGGTTGCCGCCGTTGTCCCCGAAGCCCGCTCCACCACATCGTGGGGGACTCCTGCCCTCGATGTCGGCCGTGGGGTTATCGCCCAGCTCAAGGCCGAAGCCGTCCACGTTACCGATATCGGTGAGGGCGTCTGCACGATCGAAGACGAGGCCTTCTTTTCCTATCGACGTCAAGGCAAGGCCTCCGGACGCCAAGGGGCCATCGTTGTGCTCAGGCCCGCCGGTGATCGAGAGTGACTCGGCGGGACGAACTTGCCGCCAATCTTGCTGCGGTCGAACTACGCATTGTCTCGGCATGCGCCGAAGCGAGCCGCGATCGCGACGAAATCACCTTGATCGTGATCACCAAGACCTATCCGGCGAGCGACGTCGAACTCCTCGCCGAACTCGGAGTCACCGACGTGGGGGAGAACCGTCACCCCGAAGCCCAACTGAAGATGGAAGCGCTCCTTGCCATGGAAGCCAATCCCTCGAAAACGCTACCGAGATGTCATTTCGTGGGCGGGTTGCAGACAAACAAGACCAACGCAGTGACCCGGTATGCCGATGTTGTTCACAGCGTTGACCGGCTCAAACTCGTGAACGCGCTCGAACGCGGAGCGGCTGCCGCCAGCCGCACGGTGACATGCCTCGTGCAAGTCGGGCTCAGTGAAGATGCGGGCCGTTCGGGCGCCCCCGCAGCCGACGTGCTGGCCATCGCTGAAGCGATCGATGCGGCCGAGCATCTGATTCTTGGCGGCGTAATGGCCGTGGCGCCGCTCGGCGCCGACGCCCAGACTGCCTTCGGCGAACTCCGGTCGGTTTCCCTGGCGGTGCGGGAGAGGTTCCCTGACGCGTCGATGATCTCTGCCGGGATGAGCGGCGACCTCGAAGAAGCGGTGAAAGCCGGCGCGACACACCTGCGAATAGGGCGTTCGGTGCTCGGTGAGCGGCCTTTACTCGGGTAATCTCAGCACTGTAAAAACAATTGCCCAAAAGCAATTGAACTGTCGGATCAAACCTACGGAGATCTCATGGCTGGCGCAATGCGCAAAGTTGGTGAATACCTCGGCCTCGTCGAGCAGGCGGATTTCGACGACGAGTTCGAACCTGTTGCCCCGGCCCCGCGTTCGGCCGCTGTCGTCCGAACAAACTCTGTAAACACGCCCACGGTGGCGAGCATTGACGAACACCGTCGTCCCGCTCCCAAGGCTGTCCCACAGATTCACAGCGACGTTTCGCGCATCGAGACCGTGACGCCGCGCACCTACAACGACGCGCGGACCATCGGTGAGCATTACCGCTCGGGTGTTCCTGTGATTATGAACCTGTCCGAGATCGACGACAGCGACGCGAAGCGCCTCGTCGATTTCGCCGCCGGACTCGTGTTCGCCGTTCACGGTTCGATCAATCGTGTGACCGCCAAAGTCTTCTTGTTGTCGCCCGAAAATGTCCTCGTCACCGACGAGGACAAGCAGCGGATCGCTGCCGGCGGCTTCTACAACCAGACCTGACCTGTGAGGCAAGTCGGCAGTGTCATTGCCTTCATTCTTTTTGCCTGCATCATCATCTTGTTGGCCCGATTCATTCTTGACTGGGTGCAGATGCTCGCTCGCCAGTGGCGCCCCAAGGGTGCCGTAGCTGTCCTGTGTGAAGCCCTCTATTCGCTGACAGATCCGCCGCTGCGGGTTGTGCGCAAATTCATACCGGCGGTGCGTGTGGGTGGTGCGTCGATCGACTTTTCGCCCATGATCCTGTTGATCGGCATTTACCTGCTCAACGCACTGAACTCCCAAATTTTCTTCCGATCTGGTTAGAGGTGGATGCGTGTGGCAGAAGTGACGCCCGACAGAGTACGGTGGAACCCGAATTGTCCCATTCATCGAAATGACTTTGAGGTGAACTCATGCCGCTGACGCCCGAGGACGTGCGCAACAAACGTTTTACGCCCGTCCGACTCCGTGAGGGTTATGACATGGGCGAAGTCGACCAGTTTCTCGACGAGGTCGAGGCTGAACTCGAACGGTTGACGGTCGAGAACCAGGAACTTCGCGCAAAGGTTACCGCCGCATCGACGGGCGATCAGACCGGTCTTATCGCCGCCGTATCTCCCCCCGCGGCCACCGGCACGCTGCCCGCCACTCAGGTGACGCCCGCCGTCCAGGAACCGGTAAAGCCCGAACCCGTGATTGCCAAGCCTGAGCCCATCGTGGCACCCGTGCCGGTGGCGGCGCCCGAGCCGGTTCGCCGCGCTTCGATGGGCGACGCTTCGTCGGCCGCAGCGCGGCTGCTCGAAATTGCCTCCAACAATGCCGATCAGTTGATGGACTCAGCCAAGGAAGAAGCCGACAGAATCGTCGGTGAAGCCAGTGCCAAGGCCGAGCGTCTCACCAATGAATCGCGTGGCAAGGCCGACCGTGTGGAGACCGATGCCCGCATCCGCGCGCAGAAGCTCGACGAGGAGACCAACGAGCGTCGACAGCAGGCTATGGCCGCGATCGAACGCGAACGTTACGAGCTCCAGCGCGATGTCGAGCACTTGCGTGCTTACGAGCGCGAATACCGTGCGCGACTCAAGAATTACTTCCAGAGCCAACTCGATGGTCTGGCCGCACAGGAGAACTCGAATTCCGCCCCGGTTGAAGCGCCGGTTGACGCTTCGCCGAAGCGTCTTCGTTCACTCTTGGGCGACGACGATTCGAGCCTCTGAGTCCTGAGAGCAAGAGAAAACCCCGGTGGCCGCAAGGCCGCCGGGGTTTTCTCATACCCCCAGGTCCGGAGCGGTGAGTTAGGCACCACGTCGCTGCGAGGGCGGTGAGTTAGGCACTATCGGGCGGGCTTGGGTGGTGCGTAAGCCACCGCCGGTCGGGGAGAGTGGTGCGTAAGCCACCGCCCGTCGGGCCGGTCAGGCCTTTGTCAGGTTGAAGCTGAGGCCGAGACTGGCGTCGGCAAACGTTGATGCCCCGGCCGATTCGTTGGTGCTGAGCGCCAACACTTCGTCGGCGATTTCGGCCGTATGCGCGCGCAGTGCCTCGGCCATTTCTCCCGTCGCTGTCCAGCTGAGGATGATTCGGTCGCTGACGTCGAATCCGGAGGACTTGCGGGCCTCCTGGATCAGCCGGATGGCCTCGCGGGCCAGACCAGCGCGACGCAGATCGTCATCGAGTTCGAGGTCGAGTGCGACCGTTTCACCTTGATCGTTGACGACGGACCAGCCTTCGCGTGGACGTTCGGAAATGATCACGTCGTCGCGGCCAACTCCGATCGGGACGCCGTCGAGGTCGACAGTCGCCATACCGGTCGCGGTGAGGGCGGCGGCGAGTGCAGCGGCATCGGCGGCGGCGATGGCTGCGGCGACCTGAGGGGTCTCCTTGCCGAAGCGTTTGCCGAGATTGCGGAAATTGCCCTTGGCACTGAAATCCACCAGGTCAGAACCAGCGTTGCCAAGGGATTCAAGTGCACCGATGTTGAGCTCTTCGCAGACCTGGGCGCGAAGTTCTTCACCCAATTGATTCCAGGCCGCCGAGCCGACGAGGGCGCGGCGCAACGGCTGACGGGTGCGCACCTTGGATTCGGCACGGGCCGCGCGGCCGAGTTCGGTGACACGGCGGGCGACATCGACCTGCGCGCCGAGGCCTTCGACGATGAGGGACTCATCGGGGGTAGGCCAAGCGGCGAGGTGGACGGACTCTGCGGCCTCGGGGTTGACCGGTCGGATGACGTCCTGCCAAATGCGTTCGGCGATGAATGGTGTCAGCGGTGCCATCAGCCTGGTCACGATGTCGATTGTCTCGTGGAGGGTTGCCAGGGCAGCCGGGTCGCCTTTCCAGAAACGGCGACGCGAACGACGCACATACCAATTGGAGAGCTCATCGATGAAGCGCGCCAGCTTTGCGCCGACCTGTTGAGTGTCGAAGTGCTCCATCGCGACCGTGAGGTCTCGGTTGAGTTCGTGGACCTGTGACAGGAGCCAGCGGTCGAGCAGCGGGCGGTCGGCGACAGCGGGTGCCTCGACAGCCGGCGTCCAGCCCTCGGTGTTGGCATACAGGACATGAAAGGCAACGGAGTTCCAATAGGTCAACAGGACCTTGCGCACGATCTCGGTCAATGCGTTGTGACCTATGCGCCGTGCCGACCAAGGCGTACCCGAGCAGGCCATGAACCAACGGAGCGCGTCGGCGCCGTGCTCGTCCATGAGCGGCATCGGCGGCAAGATGTTGCCGAGATGTTTGCTCATCTTGCGGCCGTCTTCGGCAAGGATGTGGCCCAGGCATACGACGGATTCATAGGAACTCTTGTCGAAGACAAGGGTGCCGATCGCCATGAGCGAATAGAACCAGCCACGCGTCTGGTCGATGGCCTCGCTGATGAATTGCGCCGGGTAGGCCTGCGCGAACTTTTCCCTGGAACCCTCGACGTGCGGGTAGCCCCACTGGGCGAAAGGCATGGCACCGGAATCGAACCAGGCATCGATGACTTCGGGGACACGGCGGTAGGTGCCGGGTGTGCCATCGATCTCGAAGGTGATGTCGTCGATGTAGGGGCGGTGCGGATCGAGGTCATGGAGGTCGCGGCCAGTGTATTGGGACAACTTGGCGAGCGATTCGATGCAGACAAGTTTCGTCGGATCGAGCTCATTGCGCCAGATCGGCAGCGGAGTGCCCCAAAAACGGTTGCGAGACAGCGCCCAGTCGATGTTGTTGTTGAGCCAATCGCCGTAGCGGCCGTTCTTGATAGTTTCGGGGTACCAGTCGGTTTTCGCATTTTCGTTGAGAAGTTGATCTTTGATAGCGGTGGTGCGGATGTACCAGGCGGGCTGCGCGTAATACATGAGCGGAGTGTGACAGCGCCAGCAGTGCGGGTATGAGTGTTCGTAAGCGAGCTCTCTGAACAGCAAACCGCGAGCGGCGAGATCGGCGACCAGCCTCTTGTCGGCGGTCTTGAAGAACTCGCCGCCCACGAGATCGATGCCGTCCTCGAAATGTCCGTCGCTGGTGATCGGGTTGACGATCGGCAATCCGTACGCTTTGCAGACGATCATGTCGTCGGCGCCGAATGCGGGGGACTGATGAACGAGACCGGTGCCGTCCTCGGTCGTGACGTAGTCCCCGAGAACGACATAGTGCGCTTCGGACGGGAAGGTTACCAACTCGAACGGTCGCTGGTAGTTCCACCGCTCCATGTCTTTGCCGCTGAACGAATCGCCTACGGTCCAGCCTTCGCCCAATGACTTTTCAACAAGGGGTTCGGCGACGATGAGGGAGTCATCACCGTTGCTGGCGATGACATAGGTGACGCCGGGGTTGACCGCGACGGCCGTGTTGGACACCAGCGTCCAGGGGGTTGTCGTCCAGACCAGCATGTCGGTGCCGGCGTGCGGGCCGGACGTCAGCGGGAAGCGTACGTAGACCGAGGGATCGGTGATGTCTTCATAACCCTGGGCGAGTTCGTGATCGGAAAGTGTGGTGCCGCAGCGCGGACAGTAGGGAGCGACGCGGAAGTCTTCGGTCAGCAGCCCCTTGTCGAAGATCTGGGTCAGTCCCCACCAGACGCTCTCGACGTAGGAGGAATCCATCGTGCGGTAGGGCTCGGACATGTTGACCCAATAACCCATGCGGTTGGTCATCTCTTCGAAGAGATCCACGTTGCGTACGACGGCTTCGCGACACTTGGCGTTAAACTCGGCGATGCCGTAGGCCTCGATATCGGGCTTGCCGTTGAAACCGAGTTCCTTCTCGACGGCGATCTCGACGGGCAGTCCGTGGCAATCCCAGCCGGCTTTGCGTTCGACGTGGAATCCCTGCATCGTCTTGAAACGCGGGAAGACGTCCTTGAAGACGCGGGCTTCGACGTGATGAGTGCCGGGGGTGCCGTTGGCGGTCGGCGGACCTTCATAAAACGTCCAGCGTGGAGCACCTTTCGAGGACTTCAGGCTCGCATCGAAAGTGCCCTGCTCGGACCACAGCGCGAGCACGTCCCGTTCGAGGGCGGGGAGGTCGATGTGGGCGGGAACCGGGCGATAGCCGGGTTGTGTTCCATCGGTTTTCGTCACAACGGCGATTCTACGGCGATTGGAGTTGAACCTGGCCCCCGGTGGGTCTACTCTCCCCGCATGTCAAAGATCAAGTTGGCCGTGCGAGCCGACGAAGAACCATGGACCGTTTCAGAACAAAAAGAGGTTCGTACGGAGTTGGAAGGTGACCTGGATCGGCTGCGCAGTGAACTCGATCATTCGGCCCGCGAGTTACAAGACCTGATGCGTGAAGGTGCCGACAGCGCGGGCAGCGACCAGGCGGATATCGGCTCAACAAGCCTCGAGCGGGACTCCGAAATGTCGCTCGCTGCCAATCAACGCGAACTTCTTCAACAGACCGAGAAAGCGCTCGTCCGACTCGATAACGGCACCTACGGTGCGTGTGAAGCCTGCGGGGAGCCAATTGGCAAGATGCGGCTGATGGCGTTCCCCCGTGCGACACTGTGTATGACATGCAAACAGCGCGAGGAGCGTCGCTGAGTTCCAGCGGCGACACAAATCAGCCCAAGTCGAGTTATCTTCGGCTTTTCTTTTTTGTCGCCATTTCCGTCTGGTTGCTCGATCAGGTCACCAAGTGGATCGCGGTTGCCACACTCGATGGCCAAGACTCGATCATCCTCATCCCCAACGTTCTGTCGTTGACGTTTCTGCGCAACGGCGGGGCAGCTTTCGGTATGGCTGCCGGCCTGACGGTGGTGCTCAGCGGGCTGGCCGTTCTGGTGTGCGTCTTTGTCATCCGGGCTGCCTCGCGTCTGCGCGACAAGGGCTGGGCTATCGGCCTGGGGCTCTTGCTCGCCGGCGCCATGGGCAATCTCACCGATCGGATCTTCCGCGATCCTTCGCCGTTTCAAGGTCACGTCGTTGACTTCATCCACCTCAATCACTGGCCCGTCTTCAACGTTGCCGACATTGCACTGACGTTTGCCGCCCTCGTCGTGTTCTGGCGAACCTGGCGCGGCATCGGAATCGATGGCGCACGATGAATCTGGACGAGGCTGCACCCTTGGACCCTGCCCCCCTCGAACATAAGATCCTGCGGGTGCCAGAAGGCCTTGCCGGTGAACGGGTCGACAGTGCGCTTGCGCGGCTCCTGGGCCTTTCGCGCACGCGTGCCAGTGAGCTCGTCGCGGACGGGCACGTGGTTCTTGACGGCAAAGCCCCGGCGAAATCTGACCGGGTCTTGCCCGGCTCGATTCTTGAGGCCTCGATCCCGGCACCACGCATTGCCGTCATCGTGCCGACCGCCGTCGACAATCTGCGCATAGTCCATGACGACGACGATCTCGTTGTCGTCGACAAGCCTGTCGGCGTCGCGGCTCATCCCAGCGTGGGTTGGGAAGGCCCGACGGTCTTGGGCCATCTGGCGGCGGCGGGCTATCGCATTTCGACCTCCGGTGCACCCGAACGCTGCGGCATCGTCCACCGCCTCGATGTCGGCACGAGTGGCCTGATGGCGGTGGCCAAGTCCGAACATGCCTACACGGTGATGAAGCAGGCGTTCCGTACACGCACGGTCGACAAGACTTATCACGCGCTGGTGCAGGGCCATCCCGATCCGCACACGGGCACGATCGATGCGCCGATTGCGCGCCACCCCAAGCATGACTTCAAGTTCACCGTGCGTGCCGACGGCCGGGCCAGCATCACGCATTACGAGACGCTCGAAGCCCATCGTTATGCGAGTCTCCTGACTATCAAACTCGAGACCGGTCGCACGCACCAGATCCGCGTCCACATGAGTGCCATCAAGCATCCGTGTGTCGGCGACTTGCAGTACGGCGCGGATCCGACTCTCAGCGCCCGTTTCGGACTGGAACGCCAGTGGCTGCATGCCACCAAATTGGGCTTTATTCACCCGCGCACCGGCAATTATGTCGAATTCGAGTCGCCCTATCCTGCGGATCTGCAGCACGCACTCGACCTCGTGCGCGCCGCCGACTGAGGGTTCGGTCGACGCCGTAAAAATCGATCTGAGGGTCGACATACGGGTATGAGGGCGATTCCTTCGTCCGTCACGCGCATGCCAAAATAGGGTCATGAGCAGCTATTTCGAGCAATCCGACAAGTTGAAGAATGTCCTTTACGACATCCGCGGCCCCGTCAGTGCTCGAGCCGCCGCCTTGGAGTCCGAGGGCCACCGGATCCTTAAACTCAATCTCGGCAACCCGGCACTTTTCGGTTTCGATGCGCCCGCCGAAATCCTGCAGGACGTCATCGCCGCCTTGCCGACGGCGCAGGGCTATTCGGATTCGCGCGGAATCCAGTCGGCCCGTCGCGCCGTTGTGCACCATTACCAGCTCCAAGAGGGATTCCCGGCGATCACGGTCGACGACGTGTGGCTCGGTAACGGCGTTTCCGAACTCATCCAGATCGCCTTGCAGGCGCTGGTCAACAACGGCGATGAAGTCCTGATCCCCATACCGGACTATCCGCTGTGGACCGCGGTGACTAATCTCGCCGGCGGCCGGCCGGGGCATTATTTGTGCGACGAAGAGAACGAGTGGAAGCCCGACCTCGCCGACCTCGAGGCCAAGATCACCGACCGCACCCGCGTGCTCGTCGTGATCAACCCCAACAACCCGACCGGCGCGGTCTATTCGCGTGAGACTCTCGTCAAGATCGTCGAACTAGCGCGCAAACATAATCTGGTGCTGATGGCCGATGAGATCTACGACAAGATTTTGTATGACGACGCGGTCCACATCCCGTTGGCGACGCTGGCGCCCGATGTCTTGACGCTGACCTTCAACGGGCTGTCCAAGGCCTACCGGGTTTGCGGCTATCGGGCGGCGTGGCTGGTGATCACGGGCCCGCTGGAGCGGGCGCGCGACTATCTCGAAGGCATCACCCTGCTGGCGTCGATGCGGTTGTGCCCGAACGTTCCGGCACAGAACGCGATTCAGGTGGCGCTCGGGGGCTATCAGAGCATCAACGAACTGATCCTGCCCGGTGGGCGACTGCTCGAACAGCGCGATACCGCGGTGTCAGAATTGCGCAAGATCCCTGGCGTCTCGGTCGTGCAGCCCAAGGGCGCGCTGTATGTTTTCCCGCGACTCGATCCCGAGGTTTACCCCATCAAAGATGACGAGCAGCTCGTGTTGGATCTCCTGCTGCAGGAAAACATCTTGCTCACGCAGGGGACCGGTTTCAACTGGCCCGACCCCGACCACGTGCGCATCGTGACATTGCCCTGGTCGCGGGACCTGCGTGAAGCCATTCAGCGGTTCGGCAACTTCCTGAGCACCTACCAGCAAGTCTGAGCGCCTCGACCGTTCCAAGTGGAGTCCGTGACCGGTCTTGAGAGATTTCGGCCACGGGGCTACCCAAAAGCATCAAGATCAGTCGACTGCGGACGCAGCGCGGCGAGCCTCTTCTGGGGCGTTGGGAGGCTCGACTAGGCTGAGGATCTTCCCCGACTTTTCCCAAGGAGGACGCTGCCCGTATGTCGAGTGATTCATCATTCGTGCATCTTCACGTGCATACCGAATACTCGATGCTGGACGGCGCGGCGCTGCTTGACGGACTCTTCGATCGCACCGCCGAACTGGGCATGCCCGCCATCGCGATGACCGATCACGGCAACCTTCACGGCGCCTATGCCTTCTACAGCAAGGCCCGGGCGCACGGCATCAAGCCGATCATCGGCATGGAGGCCTACCTCACCCCCAACACGAGCCGTTTCGAAAAGAAGCGCGTGCAGTGGAACAAGGGCGGCGGCGACGACGTCTCGGGCAACGGCGCCTACACCCATATGACCTTGCTGGCCGAGACCACTGAAGGCATGCACAATCTGTTCCGGTTGTCGTCGAAGTCGAGCCTCGAGGGTTACTACTACAAGCCCCGTGCCGACCGCGAGCTGCTGCAGCAATACGGCAAGGGACTCATCGGGACGACGGGTTGCCCCTCGGGCGAAATCCAGACCTGGCTGCGCATCGGCAATTATGAAAAGGCCCGCGAATCGGCTGCCGAGTTTCAGGAGATTTTCGGCAAAGACAACTTTTTCCTCGAGTTGATGGACCATGGGCTCGACATCGAGGTCCGTGTCCGCGACGGCCTTTTGAGGTTGATGAAGGACCTCAACCTGCCGCCGATCGCGACCAACGACTCGCACTACACAAACCCCGAAGACCACGAGGCTCACGCCGCACTTTTGTGCGTGCAGTCGGGTAGTTCGCTGGCAGACCCCAAACGCTTCAAATTCGACTCCGCTGACTACTACATCAAATCCGCCGCCGAGATGCGCTCGCTGTGGGAGGACAAACACGACCTCAAAGCCGCTTGTGACAACACGCTTCTGATCGCCGAGCGTTGCCAAGTGGAGTTCGCCGAGTCCAACGGCGGCTACATGGCGCGATTCGACGTCCCCGAAGGCGAAACCGAGGAAAGCTGGTTTGTCAAGGAAGTCTGGAAGGGCCTCGAGACGCGTTATGACGTCATCACGCCTGAAGTAAAGGCGAGAACCGAGTTGGAATTGGACGTGGTGCGCACCAAGGGCTACTGCGGCTACTACCTTGTCGTCGCCGACTTCATCAACTGGGCGAAAGACAACAAAATCCGGGTCGGCCCGGGCCGAGGATCGGGTGCCGGCTCGATCGCGGCCTACGCCCTTCGGATCACCGACGTCTGCCCACTGACCCACGGCCTCATCTTCGAGCGTTTCCTCAACCCCGAACGCCCGTCAATGCCCGACTTCGACATCGACTTCGACGAGCGTCGCCGCGGCGAGGTCATCCGCTATGTCAGCGACAAATATGGCGAGGAGCGCGTCGCCCAGATCGCCACCTTCGGAAGGCTCAAGTCGAAGGCCGCCATCAAGGACGCCAACCGTGTACTCGACTACCCTTTCGCGATGGGCGAACGTCTCACAAAGGCGCTCCCGGCTGATGTCATGGGCAAGGGGGTCGCACTCAAGGACCTCTTCGATCAGTCGCACCCGCGCTACGGTGACGGCAGCGATTTCCGCAAGCTGCACGCCGACGACGCCGAAGTTCGCAAGATCTATGACACCGCGCTCGGACTGGAAGGCCAGATTCGCCAGTGGGGTGTGCACGCCGCCGGCGTGATCATGTCCAGTGATCCGCTCATCGACATCGTGCCGATCATGAAGCGGGAGCAGGACGGCGCCGTCATCACTCAGTTCGACTACCCGATGTGCGAAGCGCTCGGCCTGGTCAAGATGGACTTCCTCGGGCTGCGCAACCTCACGATCCTCGATGACGCACTCATCAACATCACCGCCAACCGCGGAATTGATCTCGTGCTCGAGGATCTCACTTTCGATGACCCTGCCGCCTACGAATTGCTGTCGCGCGGTGACACTCTCGGTGTCTTCCAGCTCGATGGTGGTCCGATGCGCGCGTTGCTGCGCAGCATGCGTCCGGACAAGTTTGCGGACATCTCGGCGCTGATCGCTCTTTATCGGCCGGGGCCGATGGGTGCGGATTCGCACAACAAATATGCGCGGCGCAAGACCGGCCGCGAGCCGATCGACCCGATCCACAAGGAACTCGAAAAACCCCTGGAAAATGTCCTGGGGGAGACCTACGGCCTGATCGTCTACCAAGAGCAAGTCATGGAGATCGCCCAGGTATTGGCTGGCTTCTCCCTCGGTCAGGCCGACAACCTGCGCCGGGCCATGGGCAAGAAGAAGAAGTCCGAACTCGACAAGCAATACTCCGGTTTCGAAGCCGGCATGCGTGAGCGGGGCTATTCAGCGG